>CAYWYC010000024.1:0-20798 GCA_964462565.1 uncultured Candidatus Sumerlaeota bacterium
GAAAAACTCCCCATCCCCGAAAAACCCAACGGCCAATAAATCCTCCGGAAATGACTCGCCGCTCCCGTGGCAAGAAAAAGATTGACCCGGGGTATCTCAAAATTTCATAATTGCAGGCGTTGCACCTTGATTTTTCAGTCAAAGGCAAACGGGGACGCTAGATGATTCGTTTGAAGGATGTCGCGCAAAAAGCCGAAGTCAGCATCAGTACCGTCAGCAAAATTCTCAACGATCCGGTAACTCGCCGGAATTTCAGCGTGGAGTGTGTGGAGCGCGTTCAAAAGGCCGCCGCCGATCTGGGCTATACGGCGAACTACCACGCGCGAAGCCTGCAAACGGGAAAGTCACAAGCCATCGGCATGTTGGTGGGTGTCGGTTTCGATACGGCTTCGTGGGACCATTTCTGGGCGCAGCTGGTCGGCGGTGTCATGATCAAGACCATGCAGGAACGCTACCAGTTTATTGCCATCGGCGCGCGCGAAGAGCAGTCGATTACTGAAACGGGCTTGCAGTTTTTGCGCGAAGGACGCATCGACGGCCTCGTCGTGCCGGACTACATCCGCTTTATCGGCGATCTCGACATCCTTCGCCAAACGGAAAGCCCCGTGGTCATCATCGGCGAGATGGAAACGGATTTTCCATCGGTCCGGCTGGATGAGAGGTCCGGCATTGCCAAGGCGGTCGAGCATCTTCACGAATTGGGCCACCGCCGGGTTTTGTGGGCGGGCCCGGATCAGGACACGCCTGTCGTGCTTCGGCGCAAGGAAGCCTTTTTCAACGCATTGGAAGAAAAGGGGCTGCAGGGCTCGGAACTGAAGATTCCCTTCAAAAAAGCGCACCGCACCAGTCATTTTGCCGCCAGCATCGCCCGGGCGCGTCAGACTTTCCTGGAATACATGGATAAGCCGCTGGAGCCAACCGCGGTGATGTGCTTTGAGGAAAGCATTGCCTTTGGCGTGGCTACGGCCTTGCGCGAAAAAGGCCTTGAAATTCCCGCGGACGTTTCGCTCATCGGCTTTGATGATATCCAGGCCGATGCCATTTATCCTCCCATGACCGTGGTCAGTCACATGCTGCCCCAGATGGGACGACGCGCCGCCAGCCTGGCAATCGAACTGGCCCGCGATCCCGATAACGAAGAACTCCTCAACAATACCACGAACGTAGCAATCGAAGCAGAGCTGGTTATCCGCGAAAGCACCGGCCCGGCTCCTTCGTGAATTTTGTCATAAACCGCGATCAAAGCAGCTGGTCGAGGCGCAGCCCGTCTTTCGGCACGAACTTCCGCCAGTATTCCACGCTCTTCTGCTGACGCTCCAAAATAGCGTCGGGATAATCGGCGGTGCTGGAAAAGACTTCGAGCGTCAGGTAGATATCTTTGCATCGCGGCGGCAGTGCCGGATCGGTTTCGGCTTCATAGGCGCTGGCGATCGCCCGCAGGACTTTTTCTCCCGTTACGATCCCGTCGCTGTTGAAGGGCTCCATAAAAGGGCGATGGGCGGAGGCGTTGCCGTCGGTCTGCTGCAAGTGGATAATGGGGGAGTGGGCGCCAAAACGCTCCAGCCATGCGTAAAGGTCGCCATCTTCGGGCTTCGCGAAAAGCCAGGGCCGCTCATTAACCATTTTCATCATCGCATCCACGGCCTTTGCTTTTTCAATTCTTCCGGCCACGGCATCACGCAAAAATCCTGAAGCATCGAGCCCGCCCAACCAGAGCGGCGGAACCTCACCCGCTTGCTGCGCCTTGTTGATCGCCGCCTCGATCTTCGGCGCATCGGGCCGCTGGAATTTTTGCTGGCCGATCTGGTGGCCCGTATCGATGGTGATGTAAAAAGGAGCGCCTGAACGCGCGTACACTTCCCGCAGGAGGGCGTCCGTTCCTTCGAGGGTCCATGGCGCCTGGTGGGGTGTGTACATCTGCTCGACGCCTGCGGTGACGTTTTTTTCAGCGGCATAGGCGGCCAGTTCGGCAAGGCGTCGGTAGAGGTCTTCCAGGGCGAGTGGGTATTTTTCGGCATCTGATAAAATGTCCTGCGAAAAGGCATGGCAGAAAAAGCCGATTCCCGCACCAAGCCGAGCGGCCCGGTCGATCATGGGCATGAGCCATTGCTTCTGGATGCGATCGCGCACGGTGGCGTCGGGGTGGGCCAGGCCCAGGGTGGCATAGGTTCCATGGCCGGAATACAGGTTCGCCACGCGCACTCCGCGCGATTCGGTAAGCGCTGCGACTTCTGCTTCCCATTCGGCCAGGGCCTCGGCGCTGCTGTAGAGCGGATCGATCTCGGTATCGGCGCTGGCTTCGGCGTAGTGGACGCCCAGGTCGGCGAGGATGTTCCCCCACTCGCTCGGGCGTGTCCATCTTTTCGACGCGAAACAGTTGTCGATAGCCAAATGAATCTTCGGATATTGCGAGGTCTTGCCGGTCATGTGGTTCCTTTACTCCTTCTGGCTTGAATATGCCGCTGGAAAAGCATAAACTGTCTAAGCCGTTAAGGGAATGTGCAATCCTGCTGTGAGCATACACGTTCCTGCTGAATTTCGCACCTTTTTTCAGGAAAGGCCCTCACGTGAGCGACGCTTCCCGGCCCATTGCCGATCATCCCATCCTTATCTTCGACGGAGCATGCGGTACCAACCTGCAGAACATGAGCATCCCCGAAACCGCCTGGCAGGGCTGCGAAGGATGTAATGAAATTCTGAATCTCACTGCCCCGCAGCAAATTCAGGAGTTGCACCGTTCTTTTTTTGAAGCGGGGTCGATGGTGGTCGAGACGAATACCTTCGGCGCGAACCGTGTGGTTCTGGCTGAATATGACTTGCAGGATCGGGTCGGAGCCATCAATCGCGCCGCCGTGGAAAACGCGCGGCAGGCGGCCGGAGATATGCCAAACCGCTACGTGGCCGGTTCGATGGGCCCGGGGACGAAACTTGTCTCGCTCGGCCAGATCGACCGCGACGCCCTCGCGGCTTCCTATGCGGAACAGGCACGCGCCCTGGTCGAGGCGGGTGTGGATATCCTTTTGCTGGAAACTTGCCAGGACCTGCTCCAGATCAAGACGGCGCTTGTCGCTATTTATGATCTTCTGGAATCGCTCAACCGCACCGTGCCTCTCATGGTATCGGTCACGGTCGAGCAGACGGGTACGCTGCTTGTGGGGACGGACATCGCGGCAGTGGCGGCGACGCTCGAACCTTATCCGATTTTCTCGCTTGGTCTTAATTGCGCCACCGGTCCCGCCGACATGGAAAGCCACATTCGTTATCTCAGCCATAATTGGTCCGGGCGTATATCTTGTATGCCCAACCAGGGCCTGCCCGAGGTAGTGGACGGCAAGACGGTCTATTGCCTGAAGCCTGATGAATACGCCCGACGAATGAAGGCGTTTGTTGCGGAATACGGCGTGAGTGTTGTCGGGGGATGCTGTGGATCGTCGCCCGAGCATATTGCCGCGCTGAGTCGGTCGCTGGATGGGGTGAGTCCGGCTGAAAGAAAGGTGGACGCATGAAATCCTCCGCATCCAGCCTCTATCAGGCCATCGAACTGGACCAGGAAATCAAGCCGCTCATGATCGGCGAGCGCTGCAATTCCAACGGCTCCAAACGATTCCGCGAATGCCTTTTGGCCGACGACTTTGACGGTTGCCTGCGCATTGCTCTGGAGCAGGAAAAGAACGGCGCGCACCTGCTCGACGTATGCGCGGCCTATGCCGGACGTGATGAGCTCGCCGACCTGACGCGCCTTGTGAGCATGTTCACCGAGTCCGTCAAAATCCCCCTCGTCATCGACAGCACCACGCCCGACTGCATCGAGGCCGTCCTGAAGCAGTATCCCGGTCGCTGCGTGATCAATTCCATCAACCTGGAAGACGGTGGGATGAACCTGCATCGCGTTTGCCGGTTGCTGAAGAAATATGGTGCGGCGGCTATCGCTCTCACGATCAATGAAAAGGGCATGGCCATGACGGCCGATGAAAAAGTCGCGACGGCCAAGAAGATTTATCAGCTTGCCGTGGAAGAGCATGGCCTGCGTCCCTGGGACCTGCTTTTCGATCCGCTGACCTTTACCATCGGTTCCGGTGATGAGAGTTTGCGCGATGCGGCCATCCAGACGCTCGAAGCCATCCGCCGCATCAAGACTGAACTTCCCGGTGTCTTTACCGTGCTTGGCCTGAGTAATATTTCCTTCGGTCTTCCGCCTCACGCGCGGCGCATTCTCAATTCGGTCTTTGTTCACGAGGCGGTAGAGGCGGGACTCGACGCGGCGATCATCGACGTTGCCAAGATCATGCCGCTTAATGCCATTTCTGAGGAAGACCGCGAGATTTCGCTCGACCTCCTCTACGACCGCAGCCCTGATGGTGAAGACAAAAAACCACTCACCCGATTCATCGAGCATTTTCAGGATCGCTCCGCCGATGATGATGACAGCCAGTCCGAGGAAAGTCTGCGCACGGAACAGGTGCTTTTTCAGAAGGTTGTCAACGGCGACAAGGATGCGCTGATCGACACGCTCCAGATTCTGATGCAGCGCTATACACCTATCGCGATTATCAACCAGATTCTCGTTCCCTCGATGCGCCACGTGGGTGAATTATTCGGTCGTGGTGAAATCCTGCTGCCCTTTGTGCTGCAATCGGCGGAAGTGATGAAGATGGCCGTCAGTCACCTTGAGCCTTATATGGAAAAAATTGAAGGTGAGGGCCAGACGAAGATACTGCTCGCGACCGTTCAGGGCGATGTCCACGACATTGGCAAGAACCTGGTCGATATCATTCTGAGCAACAACGGCTACAAGGTTTATAACATTGGAACCAAGGTTCCGGCGGAGACGATTATCCAGAAGGCGCGGGAGTACAAGGTTGACCTGGTGGGCCTGAGCGGCCTGCTTGTGAAGTCTGCGATTGTCATGAAGGAAAGCATGTCCCAGTATCGCGATGCGGGCCTTGGCGTTCCGATTCTGCTGGGCGGCGCGGCGCTGACGCCCAAGTTCGTGGCCCAGGATTGCGTGCCCGGCTATGACCAGCCCGTCGTCTATTGTCCCGACGCCTTTGCGGGATTGCGCGCCGTGAAAGAATATGAGGCCGGGCAACTCAAGGCCACGGAATGGAGCAGCAAGGCTGCGCCCAAGGCGATGAAACCCGGACGACAGGACCAGGAAATCGATCGCTCCATCGAAGTTCCCGAGCCTCCCTTCATAGGGTGCCGCCATGTGATGGACATCGACCCCGCCAAAATATTCCCCTACGTAAACGAGCAGGCCCTTTTTCGCGGGAGGTGGGGCTATCGTCGGGGCAAGATGGGCGCAGATGAATATGCCGAGCTCGTCAAGACCAAGGTCGAACCCATGTATGCCGACATGAAGCGGCGGTCCATCGAGGAAGGCCTGATTCAGCCCAAGGCCGCCTATGGCTATTTCAAGTGCTACGCCGAGGGAGACAGCGTGATAATCGAAGACGGCGATCAGGCTTACTCCTTCACTTTTCCCCGCCAGGAAGAAGCGCCCCATCTCTGCATCAGCGACTACTTCAAGACCAAGGAAGAAGGCGGCGACGTGGCGGCCTTTTTCGTCGTCACCATCGGCGAGGAAATATCCAAACACACGAAAGAACTCTTTGAATCCGATTCCTACCATGACTACCTGATGCTCCATGGCTTCAGCGTGGAAGTGACCGACGCCCTGGCCGAATACTGGCACGAGGAAATGCGTCGCGAGATGGGAATCACCGAGGATGAACCGGACGCCATCACGGGTTATGTGACCCAGGAATATCGCGGATCGCGCTATGGCTTCGGCTATCCCGCCTGTCCCGATCTCGACGCCCATGAAGCCGTCTTTGCCCTGCTCGATCCCGCCAAGATCGGTGTGAGTTTGACGGAAAACATGGAGATGGTGCCCGAGCAATCGACTTCGGCCATCATCGCCCACCACCCTCAGGCGAAATATTTCGCTGTCTAGCATTAACGTTGAAATGGTCTTGACATCAGCCGGAATGAAGTGTCAACATGGCTTTTTGGTAAAACGTTTCACCAATGGGTGAGAAGAAGGCGGGAATATCATTTATGCCACCGGGAATGGGTAGGGGTTGGCGTCACGGACCAATACGGAAAGAGGGCGATCCGGAACCTGTCAAAATCAGCGACAAGCGAATGCTGGGCTGGTTTTACAAGAATCTCGCGCCCCACTGGCCCAAGGTAATGCTGGGGCTTTTTGCCATGTTGGGCGGGACAGCGGCGGGCCTCTTGCGTCCCCAGATCATGCGGAAAATCTTTGACGATGTCATCCGCGCCGGAAACACGAGCCCCCTGCTGGAACTCGCGCTGCTGCTCCTTTTCTTCATGGTGGCGGAGCAGGTGCTCAATGGCGTCCGCACCATTACCATGCACCTCCTGGGCCAGCAATTCGTCTATAAGGTGCGCGCCCAATGCTACAAGCACCTCCTCGGCCTGGGCCTGAACTATTTCGAGCGCGAGCGTTCCGGCGACATCATGTCGCGCGTGAGCAATGACGTGGGGGCCGTGGAGCACATGGTGGTCCATGGCAGCGACGACATTATCAGCAATGTGGTCCACGTCATGGGAGCAACCTTTTTTCTCTTCTGGATGGACTGGCGCATGGCGCTGGTGGCACTGGCTCCCTTGCCGATCTATGCGACGGCCCTTTGGATTTTCGCCCATCATATCCGACCCATCTTCCATCAGATTCGTCAGGAACTCGGCGATATCAACGCCAAACTGCAAGAGCGCCTCGGCGGCATCCAGGTGGTCAAGGCCTTTGCCCGCGAAGAACCGGAGATCGAATTCTTCGACGAAAGTAACCGGGCTTATTGGAAGCAGAGCAGCAAGAGCATCTGGATGTGGGGTAGTTTCTTTCCACTGCTGCATTTGATCACGGCGATTGGCCTGGTGCTGCTGGTCTGGTTCGGCGCGGGCCAGGCGGCCGATTCCCAGAACAACATCAGCACCGGAACCATCGTGGCCTTCATCATGTATATGCAGCGCTTCTACCAGCCGATCGGAACATTGGCGCGCGTTCAGAACACGATCAACCGCAGCCTGGCTTCGATTGCCCGTATCTTTGAACTGCTCGATGAAAAACCCGCGGTCAAAGACAAGGAAGACGCTATCGAACTGACAAAAATCGAGGGACGCGTCGAGATCGACGGTGTTTCTTTCAAATACGACACAGGCGGCCCTGTTTTGAACGACGTATCGGTTCGCGCGGAGCCGGGCGAGAAAGTCGCCATCGTCGGTCGCAGCGGCGCGGGAAAGACCACCCTCGTCAGCCTCATCGCCCGATTTTACGACCCCACGAGCGGCTGCGTTCGCGTGGACGGACGTGATATTCGCGATGTCCAGCAGCAGTCACTGCGCCAGCATATTGGCATGGTCCTGCAGGAGACCTTTCTCTTCAATGCCTCGGCCCGGGAGAACATCCATTACGCGCGGCCCGATGCGAGCCAGGACGAAGTCATTCGGGCTTCCAAGGGCGCTCATGCCCATGATTTCATCATGAACCTGCCCGACCAGTACGACACGATCATCGGCGAACGCGGAGTGCGCCTGTCGGGCGGCGAAAAGCAGCGCATCGCCATCGCACGCGCCTTCCTGGCCGATCCGCGCATCCTCATTCTCGATGAGGCGACCTCCATGGTCGATACCGAGGCCGAACAGGTCATCCAGGAGGCGCTGAACAATCTGATGCAGGGACGCACCACCTTCATCATCGCCCATCGCCTGTCCACGGTTCGCACGGCGGACAAGATCGTGGTTCTGGAAAAGGGACGTCTTGTGGAATCGGGCAAGCACGACGCGCTCATGGCCAAAAACGGCCTCTACAATGAAATGGTCACCCGCCAGTTCTATCTGAATGAGACGTGACGGGCCTTAGCCGCCCTGGCCGTAGGTGGCGTTTTTGCCGTGTTTGCGGAGATGGTGTTTGTCCAGAAGATAGGCGTCGGTGGCTTCAATGCCGGGATTCAGGAGCCGGGTCTGAAAGGCCATCTGGGCGATGACTTCCATGTTGAGCGCGTTTTCGACGGCTTTCCTGCCCGTGGGACCCCAGGCGAATGGCCCATGGCTGGCGACGAGAACCCCCGGAAAAGCCGCCGGGTCGAGATCGGCAAAACGCTCGGCAATCACGTTGCCCGTTTCCCACTCGTATTCCCCCTCCACTTCGGTGCGGCTCAGTTTGCGCGTAATCGGAACCGCCCCGTGAAAGGCATCGGCGTGGGTGGTGCCGTAGCATTCGATGGGCATGAGGGCCTGGGCGAAGGACGTGGCATAGCGCGAATGGGTATGCACAATTGCGCCGATCTGATCGAAAACCTGATACAGCCGCACATGGGTCGGCGTGTCCGATGAGGGATTCATCTTCCCCGCCACGCGCTTACCCTCCAGGTCCACCAGCACCATGTCATCGGCCTGCATGTTCGCGTAATCCACACCGCTGGGCTTGATCGCCAGAACCCCCGCGTCGCGATCGATGACACTCACGTTGCCGAAGGTCATGTCCACCAGCTGATATTCCGGCAGCAGCAGGTTGGCTTTCAGGCATTCTTCTTTCAATGCGTCGTACATGGTCCGGTCCTTTATGGAGTTTCTTATGCGGTTTCGTTCGGATACACGGGCATGCGCAGCGTAAAGGTCGTGCCCTTGCCTTCTTCCGATTCCACGTCGATGCGTCCGCCGTGTTTTTCGATGACCTTGCGCGTGACAGAAAGGCCGATACCCGTGCCCTTGCCGCCTTTTGTGGAAAAGAAAAGATTGAAAATCTTGCCTTGGGTTTCGTGATCAATCCCCATGCCGTTGTCGATAATATCCACGAAAATATATCTCTGGTCGTCGCTAAGCCGGGTCTTGATGAGGACCAGGCCGTCTTTTTTGTCGAGGGGAATGGCGTCGATGGCGTTGCTGATCAGGTTCAGCAGGGCATCGTACATGCGGTCGTAATCGAGGGGGATATTCGGGATGGATCGCTGGGTCTCGGGCAGCAGCGCCACGCCACGCTCCACGGCTGTATCGTCAATCTGGTGGAGGATTTCGAAGATGATGGCGTTGATGTTATGGGCTTCCAGGTTCAGGGGCATCTCTCGGGAATAGTTGAGCATGTTTTCCACGAGAGAGGTGATTTTCTTGATGCCGTTGCTGAGCACCTGCCAGCCCTTGCGGGACATGTCCAGGTCTTCCTTTTTGAGACCCATATCCACGAAATAGCTGCCGCCCTTCATGCCCTGCAGCAGGTTCTTGATGTAATGGGCCACCTCGCTCAAACTGATGCTGATGGCCGCGAGCCGGTCAGCCTCGAGCTTGTCGTAGTACATCTTGGACTTTTCGATTACGATGGCCACCTGCTTGGAGATCGTTTCGAAGAGCGTGCAATCTTCGGCGGAAAAAGTTTTGCCGCCGTATTTGCGGGCCGTCATGACGCCGATAACGCTTTCCTGGATGCGCAGGGGCGAGCAGATGTAGGCGTGCTCCTGCTCCTTGCCGGAACCGAAAACCTCGGCATGGCGGGGATCGGCGGCGGCATTGGGCACGACGATAAGGCTGTTGGTCTGCGCGGCGATTCCCGGAAGCCCGCGGCCCAGGGGCAGTTTGCGCTTGCCCACGAGGGACGCGCTGTCACCCGCCGCGGCGCGCAGGGTCAGGTTTTCGCGATGGGGACCAAAGAGATAGATCGAGCAGGTCGGCGTCAGCATCACGTCCGTGGCCAGATTGGCTATCTGGTGCAGGATGTCGTCCAGTTCCATCAGGGAGCCGACCAGGTTGCTGATTTCGAGCATCTTATACAGCTTATTGGAAAACTCCTCGCGCGTTATGCCATCGATGGAGTCGCTCTTTGCCGGTGCTTGTGGCATTTCTTCATTTTTGGGGGATTTTATAGGTTCAGTCACGATTGGCTCCTTCTGCAAAATCAAGCCGTTATGGGTACGATGGCATAGCCGGGCTTTGCCGCGCGCGCAGCCCCGGCGCTTCTTTAATTTTTCGGTAAAATAGAGAAAATGTAAAGCAAATCCGCTTCTTAATAAATCTTGAACTTGCCGAAAACGCGTTCCTTATACCAGTCCACCTCGGCCTTGAGACCGTCTTGCGGTTTGGTCTTGGGTTCATATCCCAGCAGGCGTCGGGCCTTGTCGATATTGGTATGGGTGCGCAGCTGGTCCCCCGGCCGCGGCGGCAGCATTTCCAGGTCCGCCTTCTTGCCCATGATCTCCTCCACGATGGCAATGCCTTCACCCGTGGTCATTTCCAGGTCCGTACCGATGTTGAAAATCTCGCCGACGCATTTGTCCAGGTTGTTCAGGGCGGCCATGAAGCCATCGATAATATCGTCAACATAGGAAAAGCTGCGCGAGTGGTTTTTGCTGCCCTGAAAGAGGGGAAACTTTTCGCCGGCCAGAATGCTGTGGATGAGCTTGGGATAGAGTTTTTCGGGCCTTTCGCGGGGGCCGTAAACCGAAAAAAGCCGCAGCGAGCATCCCGGAAAACCCTTGTCGCGCTGATAAGCCAGCACCAACTGCTCCGCCGCCAGCTTGGTGACGCCATAATAGGAAGTGGGCTTGGGCGGCGTTTCTTCGGAATCCGTGGCATGCGCGCCATAGACGGAGGAAGTGGCAACGTTGATGAAGCCCTTGAGCCCCTCGACCTTGCGACAGGCTTCCAGAAGGCGCCAGGTAGCGATCATGTTGTTGCGTTCATAGTCGGAGAAGGGCGTGGTGGCGTTAATCCCCGGCTGGGCCGCCAGGTGAAAGACCACATCCGCATCGGCCACGGCCTCGTCCAGAGAATCGGCGGCCAGATCCAGTTCCAGAATTTCGCCGCCTGCATGGGTCACGTCTTCGGCATTCATTTTCTTCAGGGCCGGGAGATAGTAGTCGTTATAGCAATCAATACCGACCACGCTGTGGCCCTCGCCAAGCAATCGCTCCGAAAGATGAGATCCGACAAATCCTGCCGCGCCCGTAACAAGAATATTCATGATAAGCTTTCTAACCGCATTTCTTATAGTCCGTCACGCCCCAAAGGGCGATTAAACTTTTTCGCATATATTAACTGGAGGGTCAAGCGTTCTCTTTGTCGGCAGAAAGAGTGACCTTAATCCTGCAAGCAGCAAAGCCGAAAGCCGTAATAAAAATACCGTTTGCGATGCAGGCATTTCTTGTGTCTGGCAGGAAGAAGAATATCACCACGGAGGCACGAAGGACTCGGAGGGGGGTGAATTTACAAGATGAACAGGATTTGGGACTGCCGGTTAATCTTGTCAATCTGGTTGGTAATATTGTCAATGAGTGTTTTGCCGGCAAGATGCCGGCGGTACTTTTTTTAACCACGAAACACACGAAAAACCTGAAACAGCAGAATTGCAGCGGAATATCCAAAAATATTGGACAGGATTGACAAGCAAAATATCTGTGCCGCGGCTTGCTTTTTGTCTTTGGCTGGGTTAGAAGAGTGATAGGAAGGATGTGGAAATATGTCCATTGTCGTTGCCGTACAAAAAGACCGCAAATTGGCCATGGCCGCCGACAGCCTGCAGTGCTATGGTTCCATGGGGATTCCCGCGGGTAACAGTCTCGATGTGAAAATCCGAAAGATCGGAAGTGCCTGGCTGGGGGCGACGGGGTGGTCGCTTTACGAGAATATCCTGGACGATTTTGTCAAGCGCCAGAAAAACCTGAGCCTGACGAATCGTCAGAACATCTTTGCCTTCTTCATGAAACTCTGGAAGGACCTGCACAAAAGTTATAGCTTCGTCAACGACCAATGCGACGATACCAATTCGCCCTTTGGCGATCTGGATTCGTCCTTTCTCATCATGAACAGCGGCGGCATCTTTCATGTGGCTGGCGATATGGGCATTTCCAAGTTCGAAAAATATCACGCCGTCGGTTCCGGTCATGTCTTTGCCATGGGTGCGCTTTACGCGCTCTACGATTCGGACCTGGATGCCGAAGGCCTGGCGCGCAAAGGCGTGGAGGCGGCCTGCGCCTTTGATGTGAACTGCGGCGGCGAAATCCAGGTCGTGACCATGAATCTTCGCAAAAACGCCTGATTTCAGTCCGAACAAGGTCCTATGTCTTCTTTTCTCCTCATCGATTCCCATTGCCATCTGGCCGACGAAAAATTTGCCAAGGACTTGCCCGAGGTGCTGGAGCGCGCCGCCGAGGCTGGAGTGCGGGCCATTCTGGATATCGGCGACACCATTGAGTCCAGCCGGATCGCCCTGGACCATGCCCGGCAGTTTTCGCGTCCGGCGCTTTTTGCCACGGTGGGTGTTCATCCCCATAACAGCGAAGGCTGGTCTGATTCTGATACCGCCGCCATCGCCGCCCTGGCCCAGAGCGATCCCGACCGGGTCGTAGCCATCGGGGAAATCGGCCTCGATTATCATTACGACTTTTCGCCCCGTGAGGACCAGAAGCGCGCCTTTTTCGAGCAGGCCCGGCTGGCGATTGAAATGAAACTCCCCGTCGTCATGCACTGCCGCGAGGCCTACGCCGATTTTATCGAAATCATCGAACGGCCCGAACTGGCCGGACTTCGCGGAGTGGTCCATTGCTTCAGCGGAAGTGTGGAAGACGCCCGGCTGCTCGTGGGGCAGGGCTTTTATCTGGGCGTGGACGGACCGATCACCTTCAAGAAAAATCAGAACATTGTGGCAATGGTGGAAGCCGTCGGGCTCGCGCCGCTGCTGATAGAGACGGACGCGCCCTATCTGGCCCCCGTTCCCAATCGGGGGAAGCGGAATGAACCGGCCTGGCTCGTGCATATCCTGAACGAGACAGCCGAAGTCCTGGGCCTTCCGGCGGATATAGTGGCCGCCAAGATTTATGAAAATACCCTTTCCCTCTTTGCGCTTGAAAGTCTAAGATAGAAGTATTGATGTTTGTGGCCGAGATTATCCACCCAGGAGGCTTACCATGCGAAAATCCGTGATCCTGCTTCTGATTTCCTTTCTTTGTTTTTCGGCTCTTGTATCTTGCGGTGGGCAAAAAAAGAAAACCGCCTCCCAGGACCCGGCGCAGGAAAATGTCAGGTTGCACCAGCCCGCCTTTGAACCCCTGAGTCCCACCCAGATCGAAAAGTACCAGCAGGACATCCGCATGGGAGCCATTGACGAAGACGGATGGATTACGGTGGCCATTCGCAACCGTTCGACCAAGCAGATTCCCGTCAATTACCTGAATTTCGGGATCATTTATAAGGGCCAGGTCTTTCGCGCGAATCCGGCCGACGTGCTGCCGCGCTTTCCCCGGACCATGCTCGAACCCGGCGAAACGGCGGTGGGCCAGCTGAAATGGCGCGATATTGATGATCCGGCCGGCTCCTACCTGATCTTTCACCATTCCCACGCCGAACCTTCCCGCTGCAAGATTCGTCAAGGCGTTTCCGAATCAAGCGAATCCAAAGGCTCTTCCGACTCGCCTTCCGTTGGCGAGGGCGTCCGTATCCGAAAAACTGAAGAATAATTTTTTGCGGTCTTTTTTGACTGCGACTGTCCGCCTGACTTGTATGTAAGTCAGGGTCGCGATATGGCCCCACGTATTACATTCAGAATATCCTGTATTTCCCCATGCACCTGGTGGTTCGGGATTCCGCATAAGGACTGAGCCATAAAAAAGACCGCCTCCCCGGGAAGCGGTCTTTAATAGAGAAAGAGCCATGGTTACATGGTTTATGGTCCAAGGCGCACGATGTCGCCGCGGCTCTTGGTGCCGTTGGTCGGGTCATAGGGTTGCGAATGCCACCAGGGCGAAGCCTCAATACCATCGGGATACTGGAATTCTTCCATCTGGTCGGGTCCGGTGCTCTTGAGCATCCAGAGCAGGTTTTCATAGGGCGGCGGTTCACCGATCAGCTGATACCAGGCACGAATCGGATCGGCGGCATACCAGGTATTTCCCTGTACATCGATCCAGAATTCGCTCCATCCGTGGCGTTCGCGATAGGTATAGGATTCGCCACCACCAAACGCCGGGTTGGCGCCGATCTGACCGAAAGGGTCTCCGGGGATGCTGGTAATGTAGGCCACCGGCGTGGTCAGCCTTTGTAGATGCACGAAGCTGTTCCAGGTCTCGGGATCAAATTGGTGCTTTCCACTGGGTGGATAGTCATTCAGATCCACGCGGTAGGATTCCAGAGCCACGACGATGCTCCGCATGTCGGCCTTGGCCCTGCTGATTTTGGCCCGTGTCTGGGCCTCGAGAAAGTTGGGTACGGCAATAGCAGCCAGAATCGCGATAATGGCGACTACGATGAGCAATTCAATAAGGGTGAATGCCCGCATTCTTTGAAATGAAGCTGGGTACATTTATTGCTCCTTTTTGAGGTAGTATGTGGATATGATTATCCATGAGTAAAATAGCATATCAAGCAGCCGAGTGTAATGCTTGAAATGTACTTCATTTTTAGCACATTTTTTTTACGCGGTTTTCACAAAAGGAATGGCCCGAAACCTGATTCCGGGCCAAATCTTGCAGATATTTTGTTCTTGCTTTAATATCAGGGCAGCTGCTTCTTGAACATGGGCACACCGATGCTGGTGGTGTAGAGGATATTGCGGCCAGCTTGCCTTTATTTTACGGCCTGTGTGCCGGGTTCCGCTTCTGTAATTATTGAACCGCAATCATCGATCCGTCGCGCAAAGGGGCCATCATAGTCCCATTGCGGTCGAGGCGATGGGGATTTTGCAGCACCCATTATCATGGGGGATCTTATATCTTCAGCCGAGTGCCGAGATAAGCAATGCGAGAAATAAGTTTCGCATTTGCCCAATTTCCAATTGCGTGAATATGGCTCTTTAATTAAATTACAAGAGACAGTGTGTGCTGCCTGCTGTGCCCGAGTGGTGGAATTGGTAGACACAAGGGACTTAAAATCCCTCGATCATCGCGATCGTGCCGGTTCAAGTCCGGCCTCGGGCACCAAAAAGGCGCGCGAATCTCCTGCATCCGACTTTCTTTCTATGCCATCTCAAGCAAAAACGGCAAAGTTGAAGCACAAGACTCCCCTGCTGATCGGCGCATTCTTTTCGCTGATCACTTTTCTTGTCTTAATGCCGGCCACTCTGAAGCCCTGGAAGTGGCTTCCCATTGACGGCCCCCGACCGACCGGGATGCCTGAGGAGGACCAGGCCTTTTTTCTCTATGCCTTCTGGTGGGTGCGCGAGGCGGTTTTTTCCCGCTTCGATACGCCCTGGTTCTGCCCCATATTGAACGCGCCCGATGGGCAATCCTTCCTCTACAGTACGATCGTCCCTCTTTATGGCATCGTATTTGCCCCATTGGGTGCACTGGTCAACGATGTCTTCGTCTATAATATTGTCTTCGCCCTGGCCGTGCTCATGTTGCCGGTAACGGGATATCTGGTGGTCCGTGAGTTGGGAGGCAATTGGCGTGGGGCTTTGGTGGCGGCAGCTTTTTTATTTTTGCCGGCCTATATCACGCGCCACGTGAGTCACCTGAATGTGGCCTCCGTCTGGTGGGTGCTGCTGGTTTTCTGGACGTATTTGCGTTTTCAGAACAAGGGGCGAATGGCCTGGGCGGTGCTTTGCGGCGTGCTCTTCGGGCTGGGGTTTTATGTGTCCTTCTATCATACGATCCATCTGGGGCTCCTGCTGGGACTGGACGTGGGACGTCGGCTCTGGAAGCGGTGGCGGGAAAGCCAGGTACCTGCACAAAGGCGAAAGATGGAACGGGTTTTTATCATTGCGGCGGCGCTGGCCTTTTTACTGCTCTTTTTTTCTGGAAGCACTTCCATGGTTTGGATATTTCTGATGGTTTGGATTTTGGCAGGGGCTTTTCTGCTATGGAACAATCTGGCGCTCAATCCTGATCCACGCTATGTGCGAAGATCGCTGGTTGGGGCCCTGGTGGGACTGATACTGCTGCTGCCCTTTTTTCTGGCGCGCGGCATGGATGAACGCCATCGCGACGAAAGCGCCGAAATCCCGATCCAGAGCAAGGTTTTCTGGTCGGCCCATCCCCTGCGTTATGTGCTGAGTGACCCACTCATCGACGGCCTGCGCGAAAAAGGAAGGCTTGCACCGGAAGGCGTTTATACGAGCGTAAAGACGGACGGCGAGTTTGCCATTTTCCCCGGATACGGCCTGTATGCCCTGCTTGTACTGGGACTTTTGTTCGGCTGGCGCGCGAGCCGGGGGCGGCGCTACTGGCTCTTTTTCGCGGCGGTTTTTGTGGTGCTGTCCTGGGGGCCATCGCTGGTGTGGGCGGAATTGGATGGCGGGGGCATTCGTGTGCGGCGCATTTTCACGCTTCCGGCCATGGTCTTTGACCTGCTGCCCATGATCGAGGGCTATCGCGTTTTCGCGCGGCTGGGCATTATCGCGAACCTGTGCCTTGTCATATTCGTCGGACTGCGCTGGGAAGCGCTGGAAGGGCTTTTTCGCAAGCGGAAAGATTATGTCAAATATCTGGTCTTGGGGCTCGTGGTGGTTCTGGTCATCGGCGGACGCATTGCAGCCAACCGTCCCGATTTTCAGAAGGTGCAATTGCCGGAATTTTATGAAAGGCTCGCGCAGGTTCCCGAGGAAATCCGGCTCTTTGAATTTCCCATTGCCGACTGGTTGTTTCTGTATCCCCAGACGATCCATCAGAAACCACTGGTGAACTTTGCCACCTCGCGCCTGAGCAAGTCTCAGGAGGAAAAATGGCTCGGAAACGCCTTTTTGTATCACGCAAGGTCTTATGATTACCGCTACCCCGCCGAGCTCGGCAGGCCCCTGAAGCCCGTCAACAAGACCACCATTAAGCAGGATTTTGAGCAGCTCGGAATTGATGGTGTAATCGTGCACCGCGATTATTTGAAGCCCGATGACGCCACGACGCGCCGCCGTTTTTTTGAAAACTTTCTGGGCCTGCAACTGATCTACGAAAGCGACCAAATCCAGTTCTACCGCAACCCCCGCGGCAAGGCGTTCGCCTGGCCCGAATAGGTAAGCAGATTCCGGTCTTGCCGGAAAAGTTTCGCTATAGCAACGCTCAACCGTCTTTCTGCTATTTCAATCAGGTTCAGCCACAGATCACACAGATGAACACAGATCAACAGCAACAAAAGGTTTTTTTGCGGGAGCCGTGTTCCTCTGATTCTTGTTTTCTACTGAGCGCTTCTCGAAAGTGTTTCTGCAAAAGTTCTGATCTGTGTTCATCTGTGAAATCTGTGGCTGTAAAAGAATGACTCGGGCTTCAGAGCCGCCTATCCAAAAAGAATAATCGAAAAACTTTCGAGAACGGCTCTATATTTCCAACCGCGAATACACGCAAATAAACACGAATAGTTCCCCGCCTGTGGCTATGGTTCAGACTCGAGCTTGAATGCCTGTACTTTTCAGTTTCCTCAAAACCGGCAGCCCTTATTTCTTTTTCTTCTTTGCGGCCGTTGTGCTTTTGCTGCTGAGCGTCTTGGCGGCCTTGATGAACTCGCGGAAAAGCGGGTGCGGCTTGAGCGGACGCGACTTGAATTCGGGATGAAACTGGCAGCCGATGTACCAGGGATGGTCGGGCAATTCCACGATTTCGACCAGTTTGGAATCCAGGGTGGTCCCGGCAACCTTCAGGCCCTTTTCAATGAGTTCTTCGCGAAACTTGTTGTTGAACTCATAGCGATGGCGATGGCGTTCGGCAATCTGGTCCACGGCATAGGCCTTGCGCGCTTTCGTGCCCGATACAAGCCGGCAGGAATAAGCCCCCAGGCGCATGGTGCCACCCAGCGAGGTGATTGTCTTCTGCGTGGCCAGCAGGTCGATCACGGGATAAGGCGTGTCGGCGTTGAATTCGCTGCTGTTGGCGTCTTCCATTCCGGCCACGTTGCGGGCGAATTCGATCACGGCGCACTGCATGCCCAGGCAGATTCCAAAGAAGGGAATCTTGTTTTCGCGGGCATATTTGGCGGCCAGGATTTTGCCCTCGATACCGCGAATGCCAAAGCCGCCGGGAATGAGGATCCCCGCCAGGCCCATCAGTTTTTCATCAATGTTTTCGGGCGTCAGTTCTTCCGAATCCACCCGTTTCAGGTCCAGGACCAGGTTGTTCGCTTCGGCCCCGTGGTGGAGCGACTGGTAGATGCTCTTGTAGGCGTCCTGCAGTTCGATATACTTGCCCACCACGCCGATGGGGACGGTTCCCCTGGCGGCCTTGATGCTCTCGACCATGCTCACCCAATCGTCGATATCGAGAGGCGTCACCTTCATATCGAGCCGCTTGAGGATGGCCTCATCCATTTTCTGCTCGGCAAAACGCAGGGGCACTTCGTAAATATGAGGCACGTCGATTGCCTCGAACACATTGCCCGGCTTCACATTGCAAAAGAGAGCCAGCTTGTTGCGGATACCGTCGTCGATTTCGTTCTCCGTGCGGCAGATCAGGATATCCGGCTGGATACCGATTTCGCGCATGGCCTTGACGCTGTGCTGGGAAGGCTTGGTTTTCATTTCACCGGCAGCCCGGATGTGGGGAAGCAGGGTCAGGTGGATGTACATGACGTTGTCATGGCCGATATCGTAGGGCAATTGGCGCAAGGCTTCCAGGAAAGGCAGGCTCTCGATATCACCCACCGTGCCGCCGACTTCCGTAATGATCACGTCATAGGTATCGAGGTCGGCCAGGCGCAGGATGCGCGCCTTGATTTCGTCGGTGATATGGGGAATGATCTGGACCGTGCCGCCCAAAAAGTCGCCGTGGCGTTCCTTGTCGATCACGGCCTGATAAACCTGGCCGGTGGTGACGTTGTTGGCCTTGGACATGACGGCCGAAGTGAAGCGCTCATAATGCCCCAGGTCCAGGTCGGTCTCGGCGCCGTCGTCGGTCACATACACTTCGCCATGCTGAAAGGGGCTCATCGTTCCGGGGTCCACGTTGATATAGGGGTCCAGTTTCTGCAAGGTAACCCGCAAACCATGCCCCTCCAGCAGCCGCCCGATAGCCGCCGAGGCAATCCCCTTACCCAGTGAAGACACCACACCGCCCGTTACAAAGATAAATTTCGTCATGTTCCCGCATTTCCCCTTTCTCGAAAATTCCCAGCCCCAAAGCCAAAAAATAAATAAACGCCTTCCCGCGTTTCGCCTACCTTATAAAAATACGACTCAAATGGAAAACAGTTTTTGGAACCAATCGCAAAATTTATCGGCAAGAGGGGTTTGGTGGTTCAAATAGCCATGCGCGATCGACATACCATAGGGTCTTCCAGGCGGATTTCCCCAGGCCAGAAAGGTATGCAAACGGGCCTTCAAGCGTTGCTGTGGCTGAAACCGCGCGCCTATTTTAGATGCAGTATCGACACATTCTTCCGTATAAAGCCAACACGCATCGTTATTCGGAACCATCGGCTGTAAAAAATCCTCCAAGCCCCCCGGAGAATCATTATCCGGCATCATCCAGATGCCGACTTTCTTGCCGTCATCCTGGCTCTCGCCGATAAACCCATTTGGATCGGGGGAGTCGGGCAATGTGACAGATACTTTTTCCAGGCGCTTTTTCAAGTCTTGCCGTCTTCTTTCCGGGCTGGTGTCCGCATCGATTATAATGGCAATTCGCTCGTATTGGTCAGGGATTTTAATCAGCTCTTCGGCTTGCTTGAGCAACTTGGAATCACTGCCACAGGACTTAAGAGTTATCTGATCCAGTTGCTCTCTTGTATAAATGCCGCGCTTTTCGATAAGGTTCGTAATGACATGAAGATCGTCATTGCCTTCTACCAAAACTTGATTGGGCTGGGGCTGTTTAATAGCGGGCATCGATTAGCGAACCTCTATATGACCTTCGACAATTGTCGGCAGTTCATCCGGCTTAAAGACAACCGTCCGGCCTCGCTTGGTATCCATCCGGTGCAACCGCACGTCTTCATTGATATCGGGCTGCTCCTCAAAGAGCCAGGCCAGGCCGCGGATACAGTCATCGCTGTGGGTCGTCGCAAAAACCTGCACATTCCACTCCCGCGCATACTTGATAATCAAACGCCAGATATCCTGCATGGCGGAAAAGTGCAGTCCCGTATCAATTTCGTCGATGAGGAGAGTGCCATTGCTACAATAATTAAGAGTTAAACCTAAACAAAAAGCACGCGTTACTCCATCTCCCAGACTAGACAAAGTAATAGACGGCAGTTGTGATTTCATACGGCAAGCAAATGAAGCTAAACTCAGAGGGCCAGATTCTAAATTAATGAGCTGAATAGATTCCAAATCAGGCAGAAGCTGGCGAACGAAACCAATAACTGGTTCCTGCAGATTATAATTAAACGCATACTTCCACCACATAGCAAGCTGATCTGATTTCGGTGTTTTAGCGTGTAAGAACTCCGTAGTCTTTCGCACGTAGTTTGAATCATCATTTCTTGTATAAAACACCGGATTAGTTAAGCCGCCTGGAAGAATAGCAATACTGTAAGGCGGGACTCTGTTATTTCCAAAGAAATAATCAACAGTGAAATGAGGAAGGCCGGATTTCAAGAAATCGATATTGCCCAAAATTTCCGGAATAGATAATTCTGTCTGAGTGTTCGCTGATGATGATTTTGCTTGAAATCGAATATCCCCTATTTCTGAACTGCCATGTATTTCTATATTTGGGTACTTTTCTTTTGCTGCAGAATTAAAAAGAGAACTTATTTTATAAAACTTGAGGGGGTTTCGGCTTTCCTGAATCCCAATATCCTTATATATATATGCCTCCCGGTTTTCCAATATTCTGGAAATACTATGAGGAGAATATCCACTCATCAACAAATACACCGCCTCCAGCAGCGAAGTTTTGCCGCTGTTGTTGTCGCCGACGATGAGG
>CAYWYC010000024.1:20898-28195 GCA_964462565.1 uncultured Candidatus Sumerlaeota bacterium
TTATACATACTCCGTCAATCCCAAGCGTTCGAATTGTTCTTTCGGGCAGTCGTTGGCTTGCATGAGGTCCACCATGAGGCGGATCATGCGTTCTTCGACTTCGGGGTCATCGATCGGGTGGTTCTGTTCGGGATCCTTTTCCAGGTCGAAGAGCATGGTGCCGTAGGCGTGATAGTCCTTCCATGCGCCCGAGGGAATTTTCATCAGGGGGCAGCCTTTGGTGAAGGAGAAGGGCGGCGCCATTTCGATCTCCTGTAATTCGTTCACCCCAAACATGCGGTTCATGTGCGTGGGCATGAGCGTGTAATTATAGAGCGGTGTATTGTCGCTGGAAACCGGAGCCCGCATATAGACGTATCGCCCGTCGGTCACGTTGACGTGCGCCCCATGCATGCCGAAAAGACCGGCCTCGCGGACGGGGGTATCCTTTTCCACGGTCTCGCGGAGCGGAACGCCCTGCATGTCGGGGGTCAGATCCAGCCCGAAGAACTCCAGAATCGTCGGGGCCAGGTCGATGGTCTGCACCAGGCTCTTGCGGCGTTCGTTTTGTTTTTGGCTGCGCGGGTCCCAGATAAAAAGCGGCATGTGGGCCACCTCATTATAAAAAGGACAATGGCACTTGCCCCAGAAATCATGCTCCGCCAGCAAAAAGCCATGGTCCGTATTCACGATGAGCATGGTGTCCTTCCACATGTCATGCTCATCCATAAAATCCAGCAGTCGCCCCAGATATTCGTCGCACATGCTGTGGAGGGCCGCCGATTCATAGCGGATGTGCTGAATATCGTCGCCTTCTTCCTGCACTCCCTGATAAAGGGGCCGGTCAAAAAAGCGGCTCTGATGATCGTAGGCATACAGTTCCTTGTATTTTTTGTCCGAAAAATAGGGCTCATGGGGATCAAAGGTTTCGATATGCAGGAACCACTTGTCCTGGTCCATATTGTTGCGTAAAAATTCAAAGGCCCCGGCAAAGGTGCGCGGCTGGGGCTGATCCTCGATCTTCTGCATGTATTTGCGGTTGACCTGGTCATAGCGATCCACGTTGCCGATGGCATTTTTCGGCCTTGGCGGCTCTTTTACTTCCGCCTTCCAGCGATCGCCTTCCTGGCCGCGAATGTTCTCCCAGGTGTTGTAGCGATGGTGGTAGGTGCATCCGCCGTCTTCCCAGTAATGATAATGATCACTCACCAGATGCGAATAGACGCCATTGTCGCGCAGGATGGTCGGCATGGAATCGTCGAAAGGTTCCAGCGGACTCCAGCTGCGGTGCAGGAAGTTGTAACGTCCCGTATGGATCTCGCGCCGCGCCGGCATACAGGGCATGCTGCCGACGTAGGCATTTTCAAAGGTCACGGTCCGTTCGGCCAGCCGCCGGAAATTGGGGGTCTTCACCCAGTCACAGCCATAGGGTTCCAGAAACCGCCGGTTCAGGGAATCAAACATCATCATGATGACACGCATAGCGCTATCCACCTTTCTGCTTATGAATCAGGTATTGCTCTTATGATCATACAATCATACTGCCGAAAAGGCAGGGCTTTCGTATTGTCTTCGCGGAAATACTAAATCCAACGAGATGGCTGAATGATAGCGATCAGGAATAAGATCGTCAACCGTTTCGAGAGAAGATCCTTTTGGCGAAACGCAAAGGCTCAGTCGAAAACCACTTCCGAGCGGTCGCCCACGTTCAGGCGAACGGCCTTGCGTTCGACGCGTGCGTCATTGCCGATGATGGACTCGCCCAAAAGGATATTCTGCACGGTTGCGCCCGAGTTGATGATGGAATTGGCGGCGATGGAATTATCCACTTTTGCGCCTGCCGCGACTGTCACGTAGGGGCCGATGATGGAATTGGTGACTTCCGCGCCGGGACCGACATATACGGGAGCCTTGAAAGCGGTTCCGGGGAAGCGATCCTGGAGTTCCTCAATATTATTCATGTGTTTCTGTTCGAGCAGGGTCTTGTTCGTGGCGAGCAGGGTTTCGGGTTTTCCGCAATCGTACCAGCCCTGGGCCTTGAAGGACTTCATCTTCGTGCCCTTTTCCAGCATCAGCTGCAGGGCATCGGTCAACTGGATTTCGCCCTTTGTTTTGACATCGTTGTCGATGTTTTCCTCGAGGCATTGATAGAGAAGCTCGATATTATTGAGATAATAAAGGCCAACGATAGCCAGGTTGGTCTTGGGCTTGGCGGGTTTTTCCACCATGCGCGTGATCATCTCGCCGTCCAACTCCACAATGCCAAAGCGGCTCGGGTCGTCCACTTCGCATACACCGATCAAGTCCGTTTCGGAATCATGCAGAATGCTCAGGTCGGCCTGGACAATGGTGTCGCCCAGGATGATCAGGACCGGTTCGTCACAATCGGCCAGGGTATCCTTGGTGATATAGATGGCATGGCCCAGACCGCGCGCTTCCTTCTGCTCCACAAAATGTGACTTGATGTCGCCGTATTCCTTGCGCACATATTCTTCGATCATCTCACCCAGATATCCCACGACAAAGGTCACGTCGCGGATGTCCTCGGCAATCAGCCGGTCCAGAATATGGCCCAGAATGGGCTTGTCCGCCACCTGAAGCAGCACCTTGGGGACCGTATGGGTGAAGGGTCGAAGACGGCTGCCAACTCCGGCCGTGGGGATAATGGCTTTCATGCGCAAGAATCTCCTGTCCGTAAGCAGTGGTATCGAATCCGCTTGCCGCCGATTTCGATTTTACATCCGGTAATCAATGCCATCGACCCCGTGAAAATAGGGGAACTGGCTCGTGAATTCCAGAACTTCTTTGTGTGTTTTTTCGATGAGGCTGTCATCGCCCATGTTTTTGAGCACGCCGGCGATCCAGGAGGCCACCTTTTTCATCTCGGCTTCCTTCATGCCGCGCGTGGTCAGGGCGGGTGTGCCAAGCCGGATGCCGCTGCCCACCATGGGTTTGTTTTTGTCAAAGGGAATGTTGTTTTTGTTTGCCGTAATGCCGGCCCGTTCGAGCGCGGCGGAGGCATCCTTGCCGGTTGTGCCGACGGTTGTCACGTCCACCAGCATGAGATGGGTGTCGGTGCCGCCGGAAACGAGCCGCAGGCCCTGGCTCTGGAGTTCTTCGGCGAGGGCCTTGGCGTTTTTCACGATCTGCTCGGCATAAGCCTTGAATCCGTCGGTCAGTGCTTCGCCGAAGGCAACGGCCTTGGCCGCGATGGCGTGCATGAGCGGCCCGCCCTGCAAACCGGGGAAGATCGCTTTGTCAATGTCCTTGCCATATTCTTCCTTGCAAAGGATGAAACCCGAACGCGGACCGCGCAGGGTCTTGTGGGTGGTGCTGGTCACATAGTCCGACATGGGCACGGGCGATGGATGCTGCCCACCGGCCACAAGTCCGGCGAAGTGGGCCATGTCCACCATGAGCAATGCGCCGACTTCATCGGCCATTTCGCGGAATTTGGCAAAGTCCAAAACGCGCGGATAGGCGCTGGCCCCGGCCAGGATCAGGCGGGGTTTATGCTCGCGGGCCAGTTCGGCCACCTGGCCGTAGTCGATCACTTCCGTATCTTCCGCTACGCCGTAATGGACGATATTGAAATAGCGGCCGGAATAGTTGAGTTTCATGCCGTGGGACAGATGGCCGCCATGATCGAGGCTCATGGACAGGATGGTGTCGCCTGCTTCGAGCGCCGCGAAGTACACAGCCATGTTCGCCGAGGAGCCGCAATGGGGCTGGACATTGGCGTATTCCGCGCCAAAGAGTTTTTTCGCGCGGTCGATCGCCAGGCTTTCCGCCGTGTCCACATCTTCGCAGCCGCCATACCAGCGACGGCCCGGATAACCTTCGGCGTATTTATTCGTCAGCACACTGCCCTGGGCGGCCAGAACCTGGGGGCTGGTGAAGTTTTCCGAAGCGATCAGTTCCAGTGTGCCCGTCTGGCGCTGATATTCGCGGTCCACCGCGGCGGCCAGTTCGGGATCGCTCTTGCGTAAGATGTCAAGATCTTGCATGAAAGTCTCTTTCTGTATGAAATAAGGAAATATCTATTGGTCCGATTCCATGGCGGTGATTTTATCCACGCGCCTCTGGTGTCGGCCGGCTTCGTATTGGGTATTCAGAAAACATTCGATGATCGAAATATTTCGTTCGGGATCGATCCGTCTGCCGCGTAGCGCCAGGGCGTTGGCGTTGTTATGTTCGCGGGCCATTTGGGCGGCATATTCGTCGGTGCACAGGGCACAGCGGATGCCCTTCATTTTGTTGGCGGCGATGGAAATGCCGATACCCGTACCGCACATCAGGATGGCCAGGTCGGCCTTATTGTCCTGGACAGCCCGGCAGGCCGCCTTGGCAAAATCGGGATAATCCACCGATTCTTCCGTCTTGGCGCCCACGTCCAGAATCTCATGCCCGCCCTTTTCCAGATACTTCAGCAGTGGTTCGCGCATCGTGAGGGCGGCATGATCATTGGCAAAGGCTATTTTCATGAACTTTTCTTCTTTTTAGAGGATGTTTTTTTCTTCGAGGAGTTGCTTTTCTTTTTAGCGGATGTAGATTTTTTGCGGCTGGACTTCCGGCCTGATTTCTTTTCCGCCCTGGCCTGGCTTTTATTGCGGTTCTCGGGATCGAGCAGGTTCTGCTTGATCAGTTTTTTGCACGCGGATTTGATCTCGCGATAAACTTTTTTATAAACTTCCAGCGTACAACCCATGGGATCCTGAATCTGTCCGTTTTTCGGATCGCCGCCGACATATTCCTTGAGCAGGAAGGTCTTGCCACGGGCGTCTTCGGACAGGCGCAGCGCCATCTGAACGTGGAAGGAGGTCATGCCCAGGACGAGGGTCGCGCGGTTCACGATCTGCTCGGTCAGTTGGCAGGAGCGATGCGAAGAAATGTCGATGCCTTCCTTGAGCAGAAGTTGACGGCATTCCTGCGTCGGCATGAGTCCGGGAATGGTCATGACGCCGGCCGTCCGCACTTCTACATTGTCGATTCCTTCTTCCTTGAGAAAGTGTTCGAGAACACCCTTGGCCATGGGTGAGCGGCATGTGTTGCCCGTACATAGAAATAGAATATAGGGCTTGCGACCGCTAAAGGTATTTTGTCCCATCGAGGAAAAACGCGCCAAATTGGTTTTCCTCCCGTCTTATAAAGTAGTACCGCTCGAATGTTGCTGCAGATCAGGGAAAATGGCATCAACACTGGTGTGTAAACCACTGATTCAAGCCGACCTGTACACCAGATCACGACCTGCGGCAGGGATAAAGCCCGACAAGCCCGGACCGATTATCCAAGATCATAGCCTATCACGTCAAACCATTTTGTCAAGATACAAAATATTGTGTATTTATATGATTATATTCACAAAATATACAATATGTGGCATTTGGTCCAGGCAAGATTTTGCCTTCTATAGTGATATTTATTTTTAAAAAAGCGAGTTGGAAAACGCCCGCAGCCAATATTATTTGCTCTGTCCGGCTTTTCGGTTGACCTTATAGGCAATCTCTCACTACAATAAGCCCAACAGTTTATTCATGTTTGCGCCGGAAATAAGTTTTAACCGAATTATGAAAGGATTGTATTCATGGGCGATGCCGCAGGGGAATCCCGGGAAGAGCGCAATGGGCAGGATGTGCCGATTGATCAGCGTGAATTGGCCGGCAAAGTGAATATGCAGGTGCGCCTGCGTATGCTGGACAGCCGCCTGGATGCCCTTAAAGATTTTCGCAAGATGGACTTGCAGCAATTCATCGACGCCATCAACGACGTGGAGCACACGCTCAGCCTCTCGGCCCAATCGATCATCGATATCTGCAACAACCTTCTTCTGGAGAAGAAGAAAATACAGGCGAAGAGTTTTTACGACATCATCGACAAATGCCAGCATTACAAACTCTTGCCGCCCAAACTGACGGAGCGTCTGGCGCGCGACCTGGTGCTGCTGGATGGTGGCCATAACGAAATCCAGGCCAGTGAGGTTCTGGAATTGCATGAAAACCTGGAAGAAACGCTTTATACCTTTAGACTGTTTCGTGAGCATGTAGAAGGCATGTTGGAAAATTTTGAATCCTCCTGATACACCACGCATTACACGCATTCGCGCCAGGAACAGCCGGTCGCCGCGCATTATCGTGGATATCGACGGTGAATTCTGGGCCGAGCTCGATGGTGAGGTGGTGCTGAAAAACGGTCTCGCCAGGGATCAGCTTCTTCCACCTCAACGGCAGCAGGAACTTCTGGCGGAGGACGCCTTTATCCGTGGACGCCGGGCCGCCGCCATTCTCCTGAACACGCGGCCCCGAAGCGAGTATGAACTCCGCAACAAACTCCGCGAAAAAGAATTCGACCCGGCTACGATCGATCGCGTGATTGAATATTTCCGCGAAAGCGGCAAGGTGGACGATGCCGAATTCGCCCGGATCTATGCGCGCAGCCAATTGAAAAACCGGAAACAGGGTCCCGGAAAGGTAGCGGCGAAATTGCGTCGGCTGGGAGTCGGCGAAAAGGAAATAAGCCTCGCCCTCCAGGACCAACCTGCCACCGATGAAGACGAACAACGTCGCCGCGCGGAAGACCTCGCCGAAAAGCGCCTGGCCCGGATGCGTAGCGAGGATGATCCCGCCAAAGTCCGGCGCAAGCTGACGGGCGCGCTTATGCGGGCCGGATTCGATCCATCCATCACGCGTGAGGTTCTCGATGCCGCCATGGACCGATGGATGCGCGAGCAGGCGGAGTGACATAAATAGGGGGATGTTTTTTGCTATGGCCCTTCCGGGGATGTGCGCGAAAGACAAAAGAAACTAGGCAAGCGATTAATAAACCTTTCGAGACAAAGCCCAAAATGGGATACCGAAAATCGGTAAAGTCTTTTGTCCGACGGGTCGGGTTGGCCTGACCCGTCGGACATTTTCTTTCTTCACCTTTTCTTCTATTCCCCCAATATCGTGACGATATCGGCCGCGTCGATCTTGCCGTCGCTGTTGCGGTCGAGGTTGGTGCGGAGTTCGACGGCGACGTCGATCTTGCCGATGAGGAACTGACCGAACTGCTGGACCGATAGCGCCAGTGTTTCCGCGTCGAAATCGACAGGCGCCGTTTCGCTGTGGCCCACGTTGTCCCAGGCGATGCTGTAGAACTTGTACTCGTGCGCCAGGTCGCCGACGAAATCAAAGGCATTGCTGAAAGCGAAATCATCGAGCGCGACGAATTCGCCATCGTTATCGCTGACGAAGATTTCGTAATGGGCGATGCCCGAACCGTTGGTGTCATCGCTGCCGCTGATGTCGAGGGTAATGGTCGTATCGCGGCTGGTGGCCGG
>CAYWYC010000025.1:0-12880 GCA_964462565.1 uncultured Candidatus Sumerlaeota bacterium
AAAACAATCTCAATGCCACCACATGTATGCTCGAATTGATGCCAAACAACTGCATACATAATAATAATCTTCCCCATAGTCAAGAAATTCTTTGGGTTCCTGGCGAAATGCAGCGCCAGAATTATTTGTTTTTGTGAGAAGAATGTTTGGATTCTCATTTTCAGCATACTACTTTTTAATAATTGCCATTCACCGTTCTTCCGTCTTGGTTTGGCCTTTATTTGCAGGGGCTTTGGCGGTGTGTTAGTTCCTGTAATGAAACATAAATATTGCCCACAAGTCTTTCTAATCTCTTCACGTTTAGCATAGACACCGTAGTTTTACTTGTTCTCTCAAGGCGGTGTTTTGCTCGCGGAATGAAAAAACTGAAATCGATATTCTCCCACTTCTCCTCGCGGCTCAAATCCGCGGATGAGGGTTTTCCTTTTGCGGTGGCCCAACTGATCAATCGCGACGAGCAGGCCTGGGATGCCTTTGTGGATTGGTCGGCGGGGCTTTTCCATCATATTATAATGCGGATTCAGGCCTCGGAGAGTGTCAGCCTCAACAATGACGAGCGCGACGACGTGCTCCAGGAAATCTATGCCCGCTTATATAAGGATGATTGCCATTTGTTGAGGCAATTCGATCCGGGCCGCGCTTCTTTCAAAACCTGGCTGGCCCTGGTCGCGCGGAGCACGGCGCTGAATTATGTGCGCAGCAATATGCCGGAAATCCTGTCCATTCACGATGTGCCGGAAGAAGAACTGCCGAAGCAGCCGCCCATACGCAAGGAGTTCGTCCTTCCCGAGGGCGTTTTGTCGGCCAAGGAAGCGCGCATTATCCGCATGCGTTATGAAGAAGGCCACTCCTTTGACGAAATCGCCGATCTCATGCAAATTTCCCGGCAGACGGTGTACAACTCCAAGTCCAATGCCGTCAAGAAGCTGCGCGTCCACTACGGCGACGCGTGAGCCTTTTCCCAGAAAAAAATCAAAAAAATTCTCTCCCCCTCGGTAAATCCAGGGATTTTTCTGTGTATATAGTATCGAAGGCACAAGAAGCCTTGGCAGAAACAATTAATGAGAATAATCTTCTCGAAGATAATGACAAAAATGTCCAATAACAACAATCAGACCTCCTCGCTGTCGCCCTGTCCCGATCCCATGGCTCTGGCCGCTTATGTGGACGGGACCTTGAGCGCGGCGGAACGGATGGCAATTCATACCCACCTGGCCTCCTGCGGGAGCTGCCGGCTCATGGTCGAGCAGACCCGCCTCTTCCTGGTTCAGGATCTGTCTCTTGACACGATAAAAACTTCCGGCATCAAGCAAAAAATCCGCGCCGATCTGGTGCGGATGCAAGCAGACGAAAGCAAGGTACAGGCGCCGTCGTCGGTGCGCAGATTCCCCATAAAGCCCCGCAGACTTCTTCCCCTGGCGGCGGCCGCCTGTTTTTTTCTGAGCCTGGGTTTTCTCTTCTCCGGTTGGTACCACGATGCCCATCGCCAATCGGGAACCCTTGTTGCACATGAAGAAGCCGGGGCCGCGGCTGTTCCTGCCGATGCCGAGGCTGATGAACGCTTTGCTTCGCTCCACGCGTCCACTTCCAGCGAGATCAACTCCTTTCTAGCTGCCGGGTCAAAAGGCAATCCCGCGAGCATTCTCATGATCCAGAGCCAGAAACTCAGCCGCATGTTTGAGACGGAAAAATTCGCTCTCGCCCTGATTGAAAGCCGTCGGCTTCAAGCGATCCTGATACAGAGTTCGGTCGCTTCGCGCTGGGATAATCCTTCACAGTATCAATTCTTCCTGAACGGCCACCTGCCCATCTGCGAAGCCTACGGCCACTTTGCCGCCCGGGATTACGCGGCCGCACTTGAATGTCTGGACACGGCGCATCACTATTTTACCAGCCATTCGAAGCAGCTGATCGATGGTGAACTTTGCGTATGCCTGGGCACACACGAATACGCCGTCCACCTGTCGGAAGATAAGTATAATACAATATTAAGCCATCTGGAGCAGTTGCGAAGCCATTGCCGGTTTCGCTGAGTGACGTTGCCGACCGGGACATTCGGCAAGGAAGCAGAACATATCCCGAACAAATTGCTAATATAATCTTAATAAAGATTCGTCGCGTATTATATCAGAGCGGCGAGAAAGGAGGGGGCGCACAGGAAAACAGAGGGAGGGAAGTACGATGCCCGGAATTTCGCGTTCTGCCCGATCTATCCCCAAAGGCCCAGCCAGGGGCAAACACTTTTGGCAGATTCCGATTCCGGCCATCGCGAGTTGTATCTGGATTGACGGTTTTAAAATACTGACGCGAAAAGACACGACTGGTTCCAAAAAACTATAAAAATTCGCGCAGTTCCACTTATTCTCTAAAGGAGGAGAAAATGTTTAGAAGAAAAACAACGCTGGTTCTTCTGGCCGCGCTGATGGCTCTCACGAGCATCGGTTCGGTCATGAGCGCTGACTGGCCCATGTGGCGCTACGATTCGAGCCGTACCGCGGCTTCGCCCGAAGAGCTCGATACTTCCGATCTGCAGTTGCACTGGAAGATTCAGCTTTCCGAACCCATGCCTGCCTGGGACAGCCAGCAGGAAGTATATTGTTATGGTGGTTCCGGCTATCCGGTTATGCAGAGACTGTCCTTCGACATTGCTTATCAGCCCGTAGTCATGGAAAACACCATGTACGTCGGCTCCATGAACGAAGACTGCCTGATCGCCTTCAACCTGAAAACCGGTGAAGAGCGTTGGCGCTTCTTTACGAATGGCCCCGTTCGTTTTGCTCCCGTGGCCAAGTATGGCAAGATCTACTTCGGTTCCGATGACGGCTATTTCTACTGCGTGAACCCCGAAGGCGAACTGCTCTGGAAAATCCAGGGCGGTCCCGCTCCCCGCAAGGTGATGGGTAATGACCGCATGATGTCGATCTGGCCCGTTCGTGGCGCACCGGTTATCCCGACGGCCCGCGAAGAGTTCCTGAACCCCGCTTATCTGGACTGGCTCGAAACCAAGATGATGGACGGTTCTGAAGATTTTCGCATTGCCACCGGCAATGACGACGCGGAAGAAAATTACTGCTCCGGCGACATGGACATCTCCAGCTCGGACCTCGAAATCGGCCGTGAACATACCGATGTGCTTGACTACCAGGCAGTCGGTCTGCGTTTCACCAACCCCTTTTACACCGTCAAGACAGACGGCGCCGTGTCCGGCGCTTACATTCAGTTTACCGTGGATGAAACCAAGGGTGGCGACATGCCCCTGACCGTTCGCATTTCGGCTGAAATGAGCGGCGCTTCGGATACCTTTGACAGCGACGATTTCAACCTGGTTATTCGCAAAAGAACCGAAACCTATGTGGACTGGTCCATTTCCAGCTGGACCGAAAAGGGCGCCTGTGGTCCGGCCCAGAAGAGCCCCGATCTCAGCCCCATCATTAACGAACTCGTGACGGCTCCCGATTGGGTATCGGGCAGCCCCATTACCTTTCTTATTGAGCCGCTTACGGGCGAAGGCATTCGTTGCGCCGAATCCCTTGACGGTGACGGCGTTGGCCCGATTCTTCAGATCGACAGCGACTCCCTGCTCGAAAGCAATCACACCCGTCCGGAATCCTTCAGCACGATCAATCCCGCCTGGCTGGCCTGGAAAGAGGGTCTGGATGCTCCCGACGCCAAGAAATATCAACTGGCCGACGGCAATGCCGACGTGGAGGAAAACAAAGAAAACGGCAGCCTTTACAAAAACAGCTCCGACACCGAGTTGATGCATGACGGGCGCGAGCAGGTTATTGGCTATGAGTTTTCCTGCCCCTATTACAGCCTGAGCCCCGGCGCAAGCGTGAACAGCGCCAGCATCCAGTTCACCGTGGACGAAACCAAGGGCGGCGACATGCCCTTGCAGGTCCGCATCACCGGCGATATGTCCGGACGCAAAGACGGTTTTGTGAACAGCTACGACATCAGCAGCCGCGAACGCACAAGCAACGAAGTCATCTGGGACATTCCCGCCTGGACGAAGGTGGGCGACGCGGGCGACGAGCAGAAAACCCCCGACCTGACGGCTATCGTGAACGAAATCCTGGCCGGGTCCAACTACACCCAGGGCGCTCCGATTGTTCTGATTTTCGAATACGTCAGCGGCGAAGGCATCCGTTGCGCCGAGTCGAAAGACGGCAACGGCAAGGGCGCGATCCTGAACCTGGATTATCCCGAAGGCGCATTGGAAATGCGTCACGACACCGAACCCGAGAAATACCTGAATGAAGAGGTCACCGACACGAACACTATCTACTTCGCCGCCGGGTCCTATCCCTTCGAGGGCTCCTTTGTTTACGCTCTTGACGCTGAAACGGGCGAAGTCAAATGGTGCAACGATGGTGTTCACATGTATTTCACCGAAAACCCCCATGGCGGTTCCGAAGGCTACAACGGCAACGGCCCCCAGGGCTATCTGTGCACGGGGCGCGGCGGAAAGCTTCTCGTGCCCAACGGTCGCAACCAGCCCGCATGCTTTGACCGCGAAACGGGCGCGCTGCTTTTTCACAAACTCGGCGCGACCAATGGCGTGAGCAAGGGCGACGGTGGTTATTTCTGCTCTTCGCTGGGCGATAAGTTTTTCACCAACCGAATGGGCGGCAGCAAGGCGTTTTCGTTGGAAGACGGCAGTGGAGGCGGCAGTGGCAGTCCTTTGTTGGATGAATACCACCTGATGATCCTGGCCGGCAGCACCGAATTCAGCGGTGGCAAGGTCTTTGGTTATCTGGAAAACGACTTTGACTACACCGTCAAGGGTGGCGAATTTGCCTACACCCTCGACGCCCGTCCCGCCGGCCTGCTGGCCGCCAACGGCTACCTCATCGCCACCGACCGCGCCGGTAACATCTACGGCTTTGGCGAAGGCGATCCCGAAAACGGCGTGCAGGTTTATGAGAACGCTCCGGAAGAGCCCGGGATCAGCTGGCTTTCCTATGGATTGGCCGCCAATACTCTGCAAATGTGCGATTATAGAAATGGAACCCGTGGCCATGCCATCGTCGCCGGTATCATTACAGGCGAAATGGTCGAAGCCATGGCCGCCATCAGCGACCTGACCATCACCGTTTTCGAACCCAATCCCGGACTTGCCAAGATTATGCGCAATCGCGTTGCCAAGACCGGCAAATACGGCCACCGCATCCAGGTGGTCGAAGAAAAGTTCGGCTATGCCGACGCGCCTTCTTACTGCGCCCAGCTTATCACGAGTGAGCAAATCTTCCCGGCCCAGATTTACTTCCTGGATGCTCTTTACGAAACGCGCGACTGGCGCTACGCTTTCGAATCCATGATGGGCTTTTACAAGGAAGTCTATCGCTGCCTGCGTCCCTACGGCGGCAAGGCCTTCATCGGCGGTTCCTTGAATTACGCCAAAAAAGCCCTTCTCGGCCAGGAAAACTGCGACATTCGCAGCAACGTCTTGTCCTGCACCATCCAGAAACCCGGCAAACTGCCCGGTTCCGCAGACTGGACCCACCAGCATGCCAACCCCCAGCAGACCACCCTGTCGGCTGACGAACTGGTCAAACTGCCCATGGGCATCCTCTGGTTTGGCGGCAGCATGGACAACACCAACGACGATATCCTGCCCCGTCACGGGCATGGTCCCTCCCCGCAGGTCGTGGGCGGTCGCTACTACATTCAGGGTCGCGACGTCCTGCGCTGCGTGGACATCTATACGGGCCGCGTTCTGTGGCAGAGGAAAATCCTGAACCTGGGTCAGTTCTCCGACTACACCGACCACCAGGCCGGTCAGCTGGCCGTTGGTGACAACTACATCAGCACCGAAGACGCCGTTTACGTCCTGGCCGAACATGCGGACAACGACTGGCCCTTCGAATGCCTCGTCCTCGATCCTGCTACGGGAATCGAAATGAACCGCTTTGCCCTGCCGAATATGGAAGGCTTTGGCGCGATCATCGTTTACGAAGATTACCTCATCGCCACGGCCAACCCCATGATTCAGGACACCCACGGCTACGACAACGACGGCAACCCCTTTCCCTTGGGAAGCGGCTGGATCTACCAGGACAGCGATCCCATGGTCGGCGTCGGCGGTATGGGTACCTGGAACGGCTCGCACTCCGAGAAGTTCTATGTCATGGATCGCAAGACCGGCGAAATCCAGTTTGGCGCTGAAGCGGAATACGGTTTCTTCAACAACTCCATCGTCCTCGGCAACGACAAACTCTTTGTCATGGACCGCGTGAACTACACGGATGAGGTGATCGAAGAACGTATGATTGGCAAGAAACGCGGAAGCGCCCCGCGTTCCGGTTGGGACGATACGCTCAAGCCCGCGATTCTCAGCTGCTACAATGTGAAGACCGGCCAGCTGAAATGGCAGCACAGCTCGGATGAATACGAACTCTTCGGTTCCTGGCTTGCCTATTCCGAAAAGTATGACGTCCTGATCGAGTGCCAGCGCAACTCCCGCGACTACTACGAACCCCACAAGGGATCGCACCGCATGTCGGCCTGGCGCGGCGCCAGCGGCCAGCTGCTCTGGAGTGAGATCGACCGCTTTTACTGGGGCGGACCTGTCATGCTGCGTGACGACATGGTCATCACCCAGAGCGGTAACGACATGGGCGCTGTCAACCTGAACACCGGTGAACCCTACCTGGTTCCCAGCGGAATCACCGGACAGATGGGCGACTTCGCCGGCTTCAAGCGCTATGGCTGCGGTACGGGTATTGCCTGCACCAACATGATGATCTTCCGTTCCGGCAACGCCGGCTACTACGACCTGAACACCAACTCGGGTACGGGTAACTGGGGTGGCTTCAAGACGGGTTGCACCATCAACCTGATGCCCGCCAACGGCCTGATCGTTGCTCCTGAATACACCCGGACCTGCGGTTGCTCCTATCAGTTCCAGACCTCCTGCGCCATGATTCATCGCGATGACGTGGAACAGTGGGCCTGCAATAAGAACCTGGGCGCGCAGTACGCCAACCAGGGCGGCCGCCTGCTGAACGTTGGTTTTAACTTCGGCGCTGTCGGCGACCGCGTGGACGATGACGGTATTTTCTGGATGGAATATCCCTTCGGCGAACCCGAATTCGGATACAACTACCAGATTCCCGTTGACGTCACCGTCTCGGGTGAAGAGGTCAACTACTTCCGCCATCACATGCTGACGGTGGACGGTGAAGGCCTCAACTGGGTGGCTTCCTCGGGCGTCGAGGGTGCTTCCTCGATCAGCATCGACATGGTGCGCGGCGACGAAGCATCCCCCGCCTGCGCCTACGATGTGTACCTCTACTTCGTGGAACCCAACGTGAAGGCCATCGGCGGCGACCGTGTCTTCTCGGCTTCCGTGAACGGCAACAGCGTCGGTACGCTGGACCTGGCTGCCCAGGCCGGCCCCCGCAAGATTGTCGTCAAGAAGCTCACAGGCATCATCATCGACGATACCCTCACCATCGACCTTTCTGCTACCGCCGGTAAGACGCTGCTGTCGGGCGTTGGCGTGGAATGCCAGAACTAAGTCGATAACGGGACGCTTGTCGTCTCTGAACAAAGGTTGAACAATAAAGGGGATCGCTCCACGGGGGGCGGTCCCCTTTAACTATCTTTTCACTTTCGCCTTATCCAATTTAAGATTTTCATTGCTATCTTTTCTTTCCAGGCGGGGAAATGCATAGCTCTCCCGCTTTCTCAATGAAATGGCTCTTTTGCCGCAAAAACACGAGAGACTCCCTTCGATCCTTGTTTTTGCTTCATAGGGCGGAAAAGGTAAGCACATGTTTCGCGTCATTCCTTTGTTCTTCTTTTTGGTCTTTTTTGTCCAGCAGTCTTTTGCCTGCGTCACTCCGGTTTATCGGTACGCGCTCGAGCGCTGGACCAGCGATTCCTACCGGGTAACGGTCTTCTACCGCGGCGCGCTCAGTGAGGACGATTATGAGAAGCTGGCGCCCATCATTTCCCGCAGCCGGCGTATCTATGGGCACTATACGGACAGCCTGGAAAAATATATTCAGCATGACGAGAAGGCAAACATTTCGATCCGATTTGCCAATCTTGACGAAGACCTCAGCAGCGGTACGCTTCTGAATTTGGAGGAAAACGCCAAGACCCGTCTGCCTTGGGTGGTGCTTCGCTATCCCCGTGCGGCGGGACTCCGCCATCCGATGTGGAGTGGCGAGTTGGAAAACCTTCAGGCCGACAGTTTGCTCGATTCGCCTATGCGTCAAAAGGTGGCGGATCTTCTTATCGAAGGCGAAACGGCCGTTTGGGTGCTGCTCGAAACGGGGGACAAAGAAAAAGATGCCGCCGCCCTTGAAAGACTGAAATCGGGACTCGAATATGCCAAGGCCAGCATGAAACTGCCCGAAGTGGATCCCGAAATCGCCCAGGGCGATCTGATCGAGCGCTCCAAAGAAATCTGGCGCATCTCCTTTCCCGTGGTTAGCGTTTCGCGCGCCGACATGAAGGAAGTGCCTTTCATGACGATGCTTATCAAAACGGAACCCCGGCTGATGGAACATTTGCAAGAGCCTATGGTCTTTCCCGTGTTTGGCCAGGGACGCGCCTTGCCTGCCTTTTTGGGCGATGAAATCAACGATGAAAAAATCCTCGAAGCAGCCTCCTTCCTCACGGGCTCCTGCGAATGCGAAGTCAAAGACCAGAATCCCGGTAAGGACATGCTGATCATGGCGGCCTGGGAGCAGGCGCAGCGGTCGGTGATCGACGAAGCAATCCCGGACCTGGCGGGCCTTGACGGCTTTAGTGAAGAAGGCGCGGCCTGTTGCGTTCCGGGGCTTGCCGATGATATTCATGCAAAGGAAGACGAAATCATAAAAGCGGCCGAAGCGACTATTCAGGAAGCCTCCATTGCGGATACCGGCGCGAATAAAATGAAAAAGAGTGGCTTTTCCAAGGTGATGAAGCCCTTGGCGATCGCCATTGCCGGAGCCGGACTGCTGATCGGCCTGGTTTCCCTTGGAATGGGAACCCGCCGTCGGCAAAACAGATAAACGGTGTGTGGGTGGGGGGAAGTAGAGAAAGGTCTTGGCTTTTTCCAGCGCTTTGCCCCAAAATATATAATCAGGAGCAAAAAGGAGAAGAAAAAGATGAACAAGCAAAGAGCATTCACCCTGATCGAACTATTGATCGTGGTGGCGATTATCGCCATTCTGGCGGCGGTGGCCGTTCCCAACTTTCTGGAAGCCCAGGTGCGTTCCAAGGTGGCGCGCGTCAAATCCGACTTCCGGTCCCTCGGCATCGGTATCGAAGCCTATGCCATTGACTACAACCAATATCCCTATTACAACCCCAATCCGGCTCCGGCTGATCTTCCCCAGAAATACTGGGCAATCGGATACCGTCTCTGGACCCTCACGACGCCCGTTTCTTACGTGACCACCGTGGACATCAGCGATCCCTTTATCAAGCATGGAACGGGCGGCGGTTACAATGACGGCTGGTCCCGCACCCAGTATAACTATCGCTATTACAAGGTTTTCTCATACGGGTACAATTCCTGGGTCCTTAACTGCCTCGGCCCGGACCGCACCAAGAACAAGGGCCTTATGGTTGAGCCCACGGTGCGCGGCGATGGCGTGGGCACCGTTATTTATGACCCCACCAATGGAACCGTGAGTGCCGGGGACATCCCCTGGACGGGCGGCGATACGCGCTATCAGAACCGGTAATGGGGCTTTGCCGAAATCTGGCCGGGGCTTGATAAGGCAAGGGGGCTCTCAGAAGAGCCCCTTGCCTTCTGTTGTAAATACGGCCTGGCCGTGCTTCACGCCTTTCATGGCAAGCAGGTGATCCGCCAGGTGGCGCAGCTCGGCCAGCCGCCCGCGCAAGATCACTACTTCCAGACAATTGTCGTTATCCAGATGCACGTGGGTCGAGGCGACGACGGCGTCGCTGTGGCGATGCTGGGTTTCGGTCAGCTGGCTCGACAGTTCGCGCTTGTGATGGTCAAAGACCAGCGTTACCGTCGCCGCCACCTTGCTGCCCTCGGAAGCCGCTTCCCACTCCTCCTCCACCAGGCACTTGCGCACCAGATCGCGGATCGATTCGGAACGATTGCTGTAGCCCTTGCGGGCGTTTCGTGTGTCAAAACGTTCGAGCAAGCGTCCATCCATGGATATGGTAAAGCGTTCGAGTTCAGACATGGTCTTTTCCTTCTGCTCCTGGTTGGTTCATTCTGTCAAGGGGCAGCCTGCGGCACGAGTCTTGCAGGCTGTTGCGCGGCCCTTGGTACTTCATGGACTTCCACCCGATGCGAGCTTCGGATACCGAAAAAGGGCAGAATCGCCATTGATCCCATTCCCACTTCCGGGCTCGCCAGCGCGGCATTCACCAGCGAAACTGTCACACAGCCCACATTTTCCGGCAGCAGATTGGTTGTCGCGATAATTCCCTCGGCTTCGGATTTGCGGATGGTCATTGCGCCACCCAGCGCCGGAGCCAGATAATCTACCAGGGGCTGGGGATTAAAGGCAAGACCCCGAATGTCGGCCTTGATTTTATTTTCGAGAAGTTTTGTCAGTTCCTTGCGCAGGTTCGGGCTGATATAGGCGAGGCCGTTTCCTTCAAGTTTCAGGCCGCCCCGCATTTTCTGAAAGCCCTCGGTCTGGGCCAGCGGGGTTTTGCCGCTTTTTTTCGCGGCGATCATGTCGTCCAGGTATTTTTCGTTGAGAGTCATTAATGTGCAGCCGTCGCCATAGGCAATATAAAACACCGTTTTTTTCTCATCGGGGCGGTGCGTGTTGACCAGGATCATCGTCTCATAGCCCTGCCTGGTGACATGCTGCACTTCCGTGGTCTCGAAGCCAGCGGCTTCATCGATCACAATACGGCTGATGAGATCGAAGAAGGACTTGTCTTTGGTGTTCAGCACAAAAGACAGATCGATGCCGCTTAGCACCGATTCGTTATTGGGCACGTAGCGGAAGAAGGCGGTAAAATCTTTTCCGACCATGCGCGCGCCTTCCTGGGCCGATATGCCCAGCTCTTCCCGGCATCCTTTCTTGAATTCACCATATCCTTCAGTGAACTCAGGAAGAACATTCGCCTGGGCCAGATTCTCAAGAATGCCATAAAGAACTTCTACATCAAAATCCGTCTGGAAAAAGGCCAGTGTGTCGGCCGGAGCAAATTCCAGCGACTTGAAGGCATGGGGTTTCGTGCCGAAAAGAGTCATCGCGCCGGGGCGGTTCATGTCGCCGGCCACCCAACTCTTCACCTGATAGAGCGATCCGTTTTCCCGCGCGCTGATACTGACGTCCTTGAAAGCATCGAAGCCGATAATCTCGATCGAGCGGTCCACCGCATCCCAGTCAATCTCCTGCGTATCCATGCCGGGCATCTGGATCGCCTGCCGAACACGCACCCGCAGATCTTCCAGGTTCGTGTACAGGAAAAAGTCCGCCGGGGTATCCACCTTGCTTGCGGTTTCATAAAAAAACGGATTCGCGCCGACGGGCATGTCCTTGAAACCGGGCGGCATGAAGCCCGCGAATTTGGTCAGGCGGCTCGACCGCGCCGAATCCGAGGCAAAGGCCATAGGCGTGCGTTCGATATCATATATACCATCCGGGCCGGCAACGCTTACATAGGCGAATCCCTTATTAAAACCGGTTTCTTCCATATAATTCATCAGGTCAAAGCCTTGGGCATCCGGTATCTGCGCGAGAAGTTCGTCAAAGATCGGGATATAGGTCTGCATCATGGGTTCGCCCATGTAGATGAGCGAATTATTTTCCATGGGGAAACCCTTGGTAATATTCTGATAAGCCACGGTGCCAGTCACATCCTTGCCGCTCTTTTTCGTGGCCAGGGCCTTGTCCAGCAGGCTCAGGTCGCTGGCGATCATCACGAACTCCCCATTATAAGCGAGCACGGGCGTCAGGGCTTTCTGGATGGAAAATTCCATGCCATCTTCCTTGCCGCTTGCGGGCAGCGTGGGAAAGGCCATGACCTGCGCGCCTTCGTATTCCCTGGGGGTAATCGGCATGTTGAAGCGGGTCAGGGCGTTGACAATGGCCTGATAGAGCATGGCGTCGCCGGCCTCGATCATGAACATGGCGTTCATCATGGGCGCGGAGAAGCGCATATCTCCGTCGATCTCTTTTATGGAGACCAGATTATCACGGTCCACATCGGTGAACACCACCCATTCCTTGCCCAGGCTCTTGAGCAGGGCGTCGGTGGTGAATTCGGGTCCGCAGAACTGGATCAGTTTGTCATTCGCCATGACCAATCCGATGGGCCAGACACCCGCCGCTTCGGCAAAGTTGCTCTTGTTCAGCACGTCGGGAATCATTTGCATCAGATAAGGCAGATCAAAAGTGGCGTAAATAAACGCTCCCGTGCTGGGCGGCGCGTATCGAATGCCGTCGGGCGCTTCGGCCTTGTCTCCGCCGATTTTCCAGATGCCGGGATAGTTATCGGAAATGCCCAGAAAGCTTTTTTCGATTACAAAATCGCCTTCCATAATCGCCGATGCGCCGACTGTTTCGAGATTGTACAGCCCTAGTTCCCGCAGCATCTGGTCGGCGATATTGAAGACTCGAACAACCGAGAAAGGTGTCTCGTCGTTGACAAAACTTTCCCGAGCGGCCTTCACCCCTTTTTCGAGGTTACCTGACATATCCATATACACATAAATATCTCCGCCGGGATCCAGATATTGGGCCGCCTTTTTGAAATTAGCCTCCACATCCTGGGCTTGCGTGGCGGATATCGCCATAAGCAGGCACAAAACAGCAATAAGTGGTTTGGTAAGTCGCATGATTCTCCCCCTCATATTCTTTTTTTATGCAAATACAGCGCGTTTCATCTTCTAAGCAAATAGAGTGTCAGGAATGCCAAAATGTTTCATAAAAAA
>CAYWYC010000025.1:12980-28007 GCA_964462565.1 uncultured Candidatus Sumerlaeota bacterium
TTTTGGCCGACAGGATCGGGCGCTAGTTTGTTCCAAATCCCGCAGAAATGCCGATTGCATTTCTTCCCGGCAGTGGTTAATATATGGCGATTTTGGAGGAAAATGCAATGCCTGTTATCGCTTTCATTATATTGCTGGTGGTGGGTTTTCTCATCGGAGCCATTCCCTTTGCTTTCATTTTTGTGAAGAAGATGAAGGGCATCGATATTCGCACCGTGGGGAGCGGCAATTCGGGCGCGACCAATGCCTCGCGCGTCCTGGGCAAGCCCATGGGGATTTTTATTCTGGTGCTGGATCTGCTGAAGGGCTCTTTTGCGGCATACGTGCTGCCCTGGGTTTATTCCATGATCGGCCTGCCCAGCCCCATCTGGGATGAACTGGGCATTCGCGGAGTGGGGCTTTGTTTTGGTCTGGCCGCATTTCTGGGGCATTGCTTCAGTCCCTTTCTCAGGTTCAAGGGCGGTAAGGGCGTGGCTACGGCCCTGGGCGTTTATCTGGTTCTCGCGCCCCAGGCCACCTTGCTGACGGCGGTGATCTGCATTCTGATTATTCTGATCACGCGGATTGTTTCCATCGCCTCCATCACCGGGGCCATCCTGCTGCCCATCATGTTGATCATTTTTGATTTTCTCCTGGAAAGCCGCCAACCCAACTATTTCCTCTTCGGAGCCACCATTCTGCTGGGGGCGCTTGTAGTGTATCGGCATCGCGGCAATATCCAGCGCCTGCTCAAAGGCCAGGAAAACAAATCCGCCTGAACCCATTATATTCTGGAATACAAGTCCATGCCCAAACTGGAAGAAATCAACCTCCATCCCCAAAATGTCACCGTGCTCGGCGCGGGCGCGTGGGGGATCGTCCTGGCGGCCCACCTGTCGCGACAGGGCCACCGTGTGATCTGCTGGGATCTGATGGAAGAGGTGGTGGCAAAGCTGGCCTGTACGCGCCGCCATCCCAAACTGCCGGGTTTCGAAGTTCCCGCCGAGGTACGCCTGAGCGGCGAACTGGAAAAAGCGATTGATTTTTCCGACGACTCGACGAATGAGCGTCCCTTTCCCGACGCTGTGGTGGTGGTGGTTCCGAGCCATGGGGTGGGCGCACTCGCCGCAAATTGGAAGTTCCTCCAGGCTGAACATGAGGGTCTCAACGCCCCCTGGGTCGTCTGCTCCAAAGGGATTGACGAGGAGACGCTGGAGACCATGGCCGAACGGGTGGAGTCGGTCCTGGGGCCGGAATCGCATGATCGCATCGCGGCCTTTTCGGGGCCGAGTTTTGCCGCCGAAGTGGCCCAGTCCAAGCCGACCACCGTTTGCGCCGCCGCCTGGAATCCGGAATTGGCCAAGTATGTGCAGGCGCTTTTCATGAGCGATACCTTGCGCGTTTATACGCAGGACGACGTGCTGGGCGTGGAATTGGGCGGTTCGCTGAAGAACGTGGTGGCCATTGCGGCAGGGGTTTGCGACGGGCTTTCCCTGGGCGACAATTCGCGTGCGGCGCTCATTACGCGGGGTCTTGCCGAAATGATTCGCCTGGGTGGCGCCATGGGCGCGCGGGTGGAGACTTTTGCCGGACTTGCCGGTATGGGCGACCTGATCCTGACCTGCTGCGGGCCTTTGAGCCGGAATCATAGTTTTGGCGAATTGCTGGCGAAGGGCCGCACTCCGGACCAGGCGCTTGAAGAAATCGGCATGGTGGTGGAAGGCATGCGCACGGCGCGGTCGGCCCGGGCCTTGGCTCAAAAACATGGCGTGGAAATGCCGATTGTGCAGGAAGTGTACGCGGTAATCTACGAGTCGAAGGATCCCCGCCAGGCGGTTTATGACCTGATGCACCGCGAGGCCAAGCCGGAACGGGTGAGTCAGGGCTGAAAATCGCGGCACAGACGGCGATAATGATGAAATAAGAACGCGAGGGAGAGCGATAATTGAATCGACAAGCCCCCGTGCTCGTGTTAGCATTGATTCTCAAATAAAGCCGTGCTTCTTAAAGGAGCGGAATCATGAAATCTTCCGTGTTCTATCTGATAGAAAATCGCCTGCATCGTCTTGTGGTCCTGGCTTGTGCCTTGCTTTTTTCGACTGTCCTGCTGGACAACGCCTTCGCCGACCGCTATGTGCTCATCGTAGGCAACAACAGCTATCCGAACTTTCCACCGGAACATCAATTAAGCGGCTGCGAATCGGACGCCCGGCTTCTTCAGGAAACGCTGATAAAGAGCATGGGCATTCCGGAAAAAAATATTCGCATGGTTCTGGGACGCAAGGCCAAACGCAAGGGAATCCTGGACGGTCTGGACTGGTTGGGAAAAGTGAGCAAGCCCGGCGATTCCCTCATGTTCTACTATTCCGGCCATGGCTCCCAGGTCAAGGACGAAAACGGCGACGAGGAAGACGGCCTGGACGAGGTGCTATGCTCCTATGACTTCAAGTTTCTCAAGGGGCGTCGCGGCCAGAATGGTATCGTTGATGACGAACTGAATGAAATTATCAACAGCAAGTTCAAGGATCGCGAGTTTGTGGCGATCTATGATTGCTGCCATTCGGGCACGGGCCTGCGTTCACTTTATGCCCAGCCGAAGCGACGCGTGCGTTATCTGCATTGTCCGCCGGAACTGGTTGATGCCGATGATTTTTCGCAGACCAATACGCGGGGGATTTTCGGCAAGAAATATATTCCCCCGGCCGAAAGCGATGCCGATGTCACGCCCGAGGACTTTGTGCAGACGCGGCGTTTGACGGAAGAACTGGGCGGCAATACGGATTCCGGTACTCAGGTAGCTACAGGCAAGACCGCCCCCGCCGGAGCCGTCCTGATCGCCGCGGCCCGGGCCAATGAACTGGCTGCCGAAAGCGTCTTTCGTCCCAAACCCGGCGCCAAACCCGAGGTACATGGAATCCTGACCCTTGAAGTCTGCCGCTACCTGCAGAAACATGATGATCCCGAGTCCATCCGATATGCCGATCTGCGCGATTTTCTGGACCGCCCCATCGAGCAGGGCTCCAACATCCAGCATCCTCAGGTGGAAGTGACCCACGCCGACATCCTGGCGCGCTCCTTCCTGGGTGGCGTGGAGGTGGAACCGGAAAAGACGCCCGCCCCGAGCCCGACACCGGGCGAAACAAAACCGACACCGAGGCCCAAGACCGAAAACCCCCAGAAGATCTCTCCGATTATCCAGGCCACGGAACCGGAAGAAGTCATCCGTCCCATCCGCGTGGCCTTCAAGCGTTATGATTATTTCATGGATCAGAACAGAACGTCCCGGAATTTTGACGAGGCTTCGGCCAATCTCATGATGGCGGAGCTGGAATCTCAGCTGGCCGGCATGGCGGACATGATAAGCATCGTTCCGCAGACCGAAAACTACAACCATCTCATCGTTTATGGCGCGGAAAAGAAAGGCCCCGTTACGGATTATCGCGCCTTGCTGATCGACCGCAACCTGCAAGTGGCCTTTGACCGTTCCGGCGGATCGCCCCGGTCGCTGGCTTCGGACCTAATGGGCGAGCTGCGCCGCAGCTGGATCGCCACGAACCTGATGCGCATCCGCCAGCCGATCAACAGCGCGGTGCGGCTGAGCCTTGAGGTAGGCGACAAGGATACGTCCACCGAAGTCGGCACGCGGGGCATGATGGTCAGCCACAAACGGTCGCGCTTCAAGGTTGGTGAGAAGGTTGCTTTCCTTATTCGTCCCAGCCACGATGGCTATCTCACACTGATCAACATCGACAGCCAGGGAGGAGTGGCGGTGATCTATCCCAACTCCACCATGCGCGAGAATCCTACGGGCAAGGTGCGCGGCGGCGAAGTGCTGCGGATTCCTTCGGGCAAGGAATACTATCTGGAAATCCAGGAACCCGTGGGGAAGGAAGTGATCAAGGCCTTCCTGACGCCGGAACCGCTGACGGAAGTGGCGACCGCCGTTTCCCGCTTTGATACGGCGAAACAAGCCGGCCAGACGGTGGCGCTGATGCGCGGTCTGGGCCAGGCAGTGGCCACGCGAAGCGCGGGCGGTGGGCAAAATAATCAAATGGGGTCAGGAAAACTTGACTTTTCCCAATTTAACAAGGAAAATTGGGCCGAAGCATATTTGGAATTTACGACGAGTCGATAGTTTTCGACGTACCACGCCGTCTTTCGAGACCGTGTCAGCTTAATCGCAAGGCGACCTTATGGAAAAACTGAAGATCAAGGGCGGAATTGCCACGAACTGGGAAGGAAAGCCCGCCGCCCGCATTGCCGATATTTTTACCCCCACCCACCTTCGGCTGCCTCTGGCATCGCGTCGGATTCGTTTTGACAAGATATTGGTCCAGGACGGCGACCAGGTGGAAGCGGGGCATGTTCTGGCCCGCGCCGAAAAGCAATTTGACATTCCCCTTTTGGCTCCGCTTGGCGGAACCGTTACCACCGAAAAAGACGAGGACGGCAAGGTTACCGCTATTCGGGTGGATGAACTCAACCAGCGCGAACGCGAGCGCGATCTGAGTCCCGAGCCACCGGCCCATGCCGAAACGGGTACGCAGCATATCGAGCTGCGCAAGCGTTTTCTGGAAGGCGGCGGCTGGCCCCTGCTCCATACTTTTCCCGAGATGGGCCCGCCCGATCCGGAAGCCCAACTCGACGGCGTGGTGATCAGCTGGGCGCGTTACGAGCCTTTTCGGCCCCATGGTCATGTGCTGATCGACGACCAGCGCCTGGCCGAGTTCGCGTTGGGACTCGAAGCCCTCCAGTCCATGTTTACGGGCTACCAGAAGATCAACCTGATTGTGTCACACGAACGGGACCGCACGTTTAGCGAAAGCCTGCTGGAGCGCTGCCGGGGTTATGCCTGGCTCGATATCAAGAGCGTGAATAAAGTTTATCCCTACGGGCATCCGGGCGCGATTCTGCTGAACATGGCCGAGGCCAAAGTCCGCAAGAGCCACCCCTATTGGGCCATGTGCCCCGAAGCGGTCCTGGCCATGCATCGGATTCTGGTGACGAACCGGCCCGTGTTGAGCCGCGTGATTTCGCTGGGTGGTCCGGGAATTGCCGAACCCACCCACATCCGCGTCTATCCCGGCACGCCGGTCCGGGAGTTGCTCGAAGGCCGCATGGCGGAAGGTGCTCCGGACAAGTACCGCTTTTTTCGTGGCGGCGTTTTTACGGGCGAGGAACTCGATCCCGAGGTGGACAGCCTGAACCTGGAGGACGACGCGATCACCGTAATCCGCAAGGGGGATTATCAGCAGTTCCTTGGCTTTATGCGGCCCGGTTTTCATGACCATTCGATGACGCGCACCTTTGTGGCGGATTATTTTCCGCTGCTGGAAAAACGCCTGAGCACCCGCAAAAACGGCGAACTGCGCGCCTGTATCCAGTGCAATAAATGCGAAGACGTCTGCCCCGTGCCCTACCTGATGCCCTATCTGTATCATCGCTTTCTGCCGCTCGAACTGATCGACGAAATGGAAGCGGCGGGTATCTGGAATTGCATCGAGTGCGGCTGCTGCTCCTATGCCTGCCCGTCCAAGATTCCCCTGCTGGAGGAAATCAAAAAGGGCAAGCGCCTGATAATCGAGGAGATGGAAGAGATGGAGGAAGATTGAGATGATCCGTAATCCCCTGCGGGTGCTCTTCGACGACCTGGCCCCGTATTTTGAAAAGAACAAGTTCCTGCGGCCCTTCAAGACGCTCTTTGAGGCGACGGATACCTTCTTCTTTTCCGTTAAAAAGCAAAACACCGAAGCCCCCTTTATCCGCGACGGCGTGGACATGAAGCGCTACATGATCACGGTGATCCTGGCGCTGGTTCCGGCGATCTTTTGCTCCTTCCTTTTCTTCGGACCTTATGTGCTTTCCATGATCCTGGTTTCCTATATTTGCGGCGGATTGGTCGAGGTGATATTCGCGATCGTTCGCAAGCATGAGATCAATGAAGGTTTTCTGGTGTCGGGTATGCTTTTGCCGCTGATCCTGCCGGTCTCGACGCCGTTATGGGTCGTGGGCATCGGTATGGCATTCGGTGTGCTCTTTGGCAAGGAAGTTTTCGGCGGCACGGGCCACAACCCCTTGAATCCCGCGCTGGTGGGACGCTGCTTCATCTTTCTGGCCTGGCCGAAGCACGTTTCGCCCGCCGCCTGGGTCGAACCCTTTGCCTGGGCGCAAGAGGTCAACTGGACCACCTGGCTCCATCCCTACGCCTATATCGATCCCATGGGTTGGCTGAAACTGGACCAGGTGAGCCTGAGTTATATTTTCGAGAACTTTTTCGAGTGGATTATTCAGCCTTACAAATGGATGATCGGGGAAGGCCGCGTGGTGAGTGAGGCGGCGCTTAACGCTGTGACGGAAGCCACCCCTTATTCCGTGAGCCCCTCGGGCGACAGCCTGCAGAACCAGGTCGGATTCTGGCCCCTGATGATTGGCAACGTTTCCGGCAGTGTGGGTGAAACGTCCAAGATCGCGATTCTGCTGGGCGGCTTCTACCTGATGTTCACGCGCGTGTCGAACTGGCGCAACACCGTATCGCTGGTTGTCGGGGCCTGGCTCATGGGTGCGATTCTCTATCGCATCTATGGCCCGCAAACCCTTGTTCCCGGATGGTTCGGGGCGCTCGACGGCGGATTGCTCTTCTGCGCCGTTTACATGATCACCGACCCCGTTTCCGGCCCGGCAACGAATCCGGCGCGTTATGTGTATGGCTTCATGGCAGGCGCGTTGATCGTGGTGGGTAGGGCCTTCGGGCCTTTTCCGGGCTGGATTACCTTTGCCGTCTTACTGATGAACCTGTTCGCGCCGCTCCTGGACCAGGGAGTCTGGGCGTGGCGTTTTCGGAGGCTTAAGCAATGTCGGATTCAATGAAAACTTTCGTCTTTGCCCTTATACTCAGCCTGGTCTGTTCCAGCCTGCTGGCCGTGGTCAGCGCTATCTGCCAGCCGCGCTATAAGCAGAACCAGATTCTGGAGACCAAGACCAAGACCCTGAGCGTGTTGGGCATGGATGTGGACGGGAGCACGCCCGTCGAAAAGATCAATGAGTTATACAGCAACAACGTGCGCGAAACGACGGTGACCAATGACGCCGGCGAAGAAATCACGCGGGCCTTTCTTTATGTGGACAAGGAATCGGGCGAGTTTGAAGGGGTGGCCTTTCCTGTCGTGGGCAAGGGACTCTGGGGCACGATCCGAGGCATGGCCGCGCTCAACAGCGACCTGAAGACGATCCGCGGCGTGCGCTTTTTCGACCACTCCGAAACGCCCGGTTTGGGTGCGGAAATCTCGCAGGACTGGTTCCAGGAGCAATGGGAAGGCAAGCCCGCCGTCAACGAAGAAGGCAAGGTGACCATCCACATAGTGGGGCCGAACCAGGCGGATGAACCCGATGAAATCGACGGCATCTCCGGAGCCACCCTGACGGGCAACGGGGTCAATGAGATGATGCAGCGCGAAATCCGCGTCTTTCTTGAAAATTTCAGTGCCGATATGGCCATGCAGCAATAAGGAAGAGGAAAGGACAGCTTCATGTCCGACGAAGAAAAAAAAGAAGAAGAACAGGCAAAGGCAAAGCCCTTCGAAGAAGCGCCGGAACCCTCCGACGATGAGGAACCCGCGTTTACCTCGCGCGACGCCAGGGACACGCTACTTGAAGGCACGCTGAAGGAAAACCCTATCAGCAAGCAGTGCCTGGGCATCTGCTCGGCCCTGGCCGTGACCACCATGGTCAACAACACGCTCGTCATGTGCGGGGCATTGTTCTTTGTGCTGACGGCCAGCAACGTTTTGATTTCTTTTCTGCGCAAGCAGACACCGCGCAAGGTTCGCATCATTGCCGAGATGGCGATTATCTCGTCGCTTGTGATTGTCTTCGACCAATTCCTGAAGGCTTTTCATTATGAGATGAGCAAGGACCTGGGGCCTTATGTGGGCCTGATTATTACGAACTGCATTGTGCTGGGCCGCGCCGAGGCCTGCGCCCTGAGCAACCGGCCCATCAAGGCCTTTTTCGACGGCATCGCCAACGCCGTCGGCTATTCGATTATCCTTATCGCCGTGGCCGTGGTGCGCGAGTTGCTCGGCAGCGGCAAACTGATGGGCAAGCAGATTATGTCCGACGACTTTCAAAGCTGTCAGGTGATGGTCATGTCCGCCGGGGCCTTTTTTGTCCTGGGGACCATTGTCTGGATTATGAAATCTTTTGTACCCGACGAAGAATAAGGAGGTGCGCCCATGGCTTCCGGGCATCCTGACATTCCGCTTTATCTGATATTCATGGCCTCGATCCTGACGAGCAATATTCTGCTCGTGAACTTCCTGGGCCTTTGTTCTTTTATCGGCTGCTCGCGTACGATCAGCACGGCATTCGGCCTGTCCTGCGCCGTGACCTTCGTGCTGACCTTCACGGCTCCGCTGAACTGGCTGCTTTATCACTTCTTTCTGAAGCAGGGCGCGCTGGACTGGTTGCTCGGGGCCGAACGCGCCGCCGATATCAACCTGGAATTTCTGTACTACATCGTTGCCATCGCTGTGATTGCGGCCTTTGTGCAGCTGGTGGAGATGGTGATCGAGCGTTATTCGCCGGTGCTTTATTACGCGCTGGGTATTTTCCTGCCGCTGATTACGGTGAACTGCGCGATTCTGGGCGTGGCGCTCTTCATGGTCATCCGCAATTATTCCTTTGCCCAGTCCGTGGCCTATGGCTTCGGCTCGGGACTTGGCTGGTCGTTGGCGATTATCGCCATGGCCGGTCTGCGGCAGCGGCTTCGATTTTCCAATGTGCCCAAACCGCTCGAAGGCATCGCTATCACCATGATCCTTACCGGCGTCATGGCCATGGCCTTTGCCGGATTCGGCGGCATGGCCCCGATTCAATAAGCATTACAGGGAGAGAATGCGATCGTGCTCACCTTTATTTTTGCCGTCCTTACCTTTACCGCCGTCGTCGTCGGCCTGTCCATGCTGCTGAACCTGGCCGCGTCGAAACTCCAGGACTACGGCACCTGCCAGATTGACATCAATGATGGCGAAGAAACGCTGAGCGTCGAGGGCGGGGCGACCCTGCTTTCCGTGCTGACGGCGAACAAGATTTTCATCCCCTCGGCCTGCGGCGGCCAGGGCACCTGCTCCTATTGCAAACTGCGCGTACTCGATGGCGGCGGGCCCATCCTGCCCACGGAAACCCCCTTCATGACACGCCAGGAACTGCGCGATCAGGTGCGCCTGTCCTGTCAGGTCAAGGTCAAGCAGGATCTCAAAATCCGCATCCCCGAGGACTATCTGAAGGTCCAGGAATACAAGGCTGAAGTCGTCCATGTGAAGCAGCTCACCGTCGATATTTACGAGTGCCGCTTCAAGCTGATCGAACCCGAAACCATCGACTTCCGTCAGAGCCAATACATCCAGATGAAGGCGCCGAACCCCAAGGGCGGCGAGCCGATCTTCCGCGCCTATTCCATGAGCAATGCCGAAAGCGACGATCATGCTCTCGAACTCATCGTGCGCCACATCCCCAACGGCATCTGTTCCACCTATCTGACCCAAACCATCCAGCCCGGCGACATCGTCGAGTTCAACGGTCCCTTCGGCGAATTCACCATCACCGAAGATCCCAGCGTGGAAATCATCTGCGTGGGTGGTGGTTCCGGCATGGCTCCCATGAAGAGCATCATCCTGTCTCAGCTGGAAAAAGAACCCGAACGCCCGATTCAGCTCTTCTTCGGCTGTCGCGCCGTCAAGGACATCTTCTACATGGACATGTTTGAAAAATTGAAGGAGAAGCATCCGAACTTCGATTTTGTCTATGCCCTGAGCGCCTTGGATGAAGGTGACGAATGGGACGGGCCCACGGGCTTTATCCACCTCCACATCGACAAACGCCTCGACGAAGGCGCCAAACGCCAGACCTTCCTCTGTGGTCCGCCCATGATGGTCGAAGCCGCCACCAACGTTCTGCGCACCAAGGGCGTCAAAAAACGCGACATCATGTACGACGATTTTGGCATTTAAGAATACTTTTATCCTCTTGCAACATTTCTCTCAATCTGCTGTCATAGCCTTATAGATGGCAGTAATTATCTGTTTGTATTTCAAAGTGATTCTCTTAAGTCTTTCATGTTAAGGCCGACTCGGATATTTGGCATTTTATCCGCGGATTGCGCAGATTACGCAGATGGTAAAGCGACAGAGGCGCGTCCCATAATAGCCAGGGGTTTGATCCCCTGGTTTCGGGGCAATCATGAACAGAGGGCTGAAGGCCCGATCCATGGTCAAAATTCGTAGAAAGGCTTTTGGGAACAACTATATACCATTACGGGGGAGGTAGAGCATGAAGGCATTTATGTGGGTCCTTATTCTGTGTGGTTTGGCTGTGGCCTGGTGGGTATTTATTTTGCAGGAGCCGGATAAATCCGTATCGCTGGAAGATGCCCATAAATACCCGACAAGTGCTGTAAAATACTACGCCCAGGCGCTGCTGGAAGATCGTGTGGAAGACATGAATAAGATCACGATCGACAGGGTTGACAATCAGAATGCGAGTATTTTGAAAAGCATTCAAGAAAATGAAAAGCGCTTGGGGGTGCAATTCGATGACTATACCTATATGAGCATGGGGGACGGCCAGTCCTTGCGCCTTATCCCGACGGACACAGACGAAGGCGGCGGAATGGTTCAAATGACTGTAACCACCGGGCAGGAAGACGGTAAATACTACGTCACCCGCGTTGTCGTTGAATAAGCGAATTCACCCCGCCAAAGCCTTGATCTGGAACTTGTCCGCTTATAGCGGGTTGTCCACGTCGAAAAAACGCGTGGTCAGTTGAAATTTTTCACCGATGTGTTCGGCCAGTTTGCGGATGCCGACGCGTTCGGTGGCGTAGTGGCCGAAGGCAAGAAAGTGAATTTTCATCTCGCGGGCCATGTTGTACACGGGTTCGTCGCTGTTGCCGGTGACAAAGCAGTCGATCCCTTCCTCGGCTGCTTCCTGAATGTGATCCCAGGCGCCGCCGGAGATGACCGCCGCGCTTCGGATTTCCGCCGGGCCGTCGAGAAAAGCCGTGGGTTCTGTTCCGTAAAATGCCTGGGCGTCCTTGAGAAAATCCTGGGCCGACTGTTTTTCACACTCACCCTTGAAGCCGATTTTTTTGCCCTTGTAGCTGCCAAAGGCTTCGATATTTTTCCACCCCATGGCCTGCGCAAAGAGGATGTTATTCCCCACTTCGGGATGCGCGTCCAGGGGCAGGTGATAGCCGATCAGGGTGATTTCGCTGTCGAGCAGCATCTTGACGCGGTCCTTCTTGAATCCCTTGAGCACAGGGCTTTCGCCATCCCAGAAAATCCCGTGATGTACCAGCAGCATGTCCGCGCCCCATTCGGCCGCCTGCTCGAAAATCTCACGCGACGCACTCACCGCCGCCGCCACCTTGTGCACCGTCGTACGCCCTTCCACCAGCAGGCCAACGGGCAGGTAGTCCGTGAATTCGGCGGCATTCATGTATGCGTCCAGGTATTGGATGATCTCGTCGCGATGAGCCATGGTATTCTCCTTATTTTTCGGAGTGGGGGATCTTTGCCTTTTTGTGGGCGTTGATCTCCGGCGCTTCCCAGAAGCACTTGTTCAGCACACGCATGGACTGGCCGAGCATGGCGGAAACATTGCGATGAAACTTGGCCGACGCCTTGCCCACTTCGGGAAATCCCGCGTCCGTCTCGGGCACTTCGCCCCAATTCTGGAAGAGCCGTCCCCATTCGCTTTTCAGGCATTCGGTCATGGGGCCCTTGCTCTTGAAGGGGTACCAGAAAAAGTCGTGATAAAGCACGCTCGCCATATAGGCCCAAGGCGCGAGCCAGGTTTTCAGCGACCATTCGATCGGCCCCTTGAGCGGTCCCCAGTAAATCTTGTGCTGCATCTTGCTGGCAAAGGTCATCTTTTTAAAGGGGCCTACAAAGTTCCAGTTTTCGTCCAGGGCCGAGCTATCGCCGACGATTTCGATATCGCGCACATCGCCGCAACCCAGACCCGCCTCATGGGCCAGCCGGATATACTTGCAGTCCGTCAGGGGATTCATGCCCATCAGTTTCGCCGCCACCGCGTCGATGGCCGTCTGGTCGGCCGAAGCCAGAATCACGTTTTTCGTATAGGGCGTCATGCATCGCGGGCCCGGCCCGTCGCCGGCAAAGGTGCCGTCCATCACGGCAAAGACGCCGCGGTGGATTTTCTTCTGGATCATCAGCAGGTCCACCAGCGTCTCGTGAATCACGGGATGGGTCCAGTGGCGGTGTTCATTGAGCAAGCCGCCAAAGGCATTTTTCATCGCGCCCGTCGTCGTCGTGAAGACATGGGTCTTTACGGTGGGCAGGTGAATGATGTTCTCGCCGATAAAGCGCTTCGGGATCGAAAAACCCTTTGGATAAACCTCATTCAGGCAGAGAAATTTCTGCGTCAGGTCACCCACGGCGTCACGAATATCGATCCATTCCTCGCCCTCGTAAAGGTGAACATTCGCCAGGTCATATTTATCGGTCACATCGATCTGCTTGTTCTCGCGTTCGCCCAAATGCGCGTCGATAACCACGGTCCGGTTATGGCAGCCATGGATCAGGTCCTTGCTGTATCCATCGTCCAGCATGGTTTTGATCACGCCATCCAGTTGCCAGGGGGTGGTCGACGCGGCCGGGAAAAAGAAGTGCCAGGAAATATTGATCTTCAGGGCCGTATCGGCATCCTTGGCGATCACATCCTGATATCCGGCCAGGTTCATAAGTTCATGATAATCGCTGCGCACCGATTCGGGGCTGGTTTTCAGAATTGCCACTTTTGCTTTGGGCATAATTATTCTTTCCAAATACGCTCCGCGGGTCTCCAGTCGCCCAAGGGCGGCAATCCCATCAATCGAGCATATAGATACAAGGTAGCAGCAAGGCCGGAATTCTTCAAGTATTGGCTGGCAGAAAAGAGAAAGGCGATACCTCGAATGGAGCGGGCGACGGGATTTGAACCCGCAACATCCAGCTTGGAAGGCTGGTACTCTACCAATTGAGTTACACCCGCATCAGGGCCTTCAAAAATAAAGGCCATGGCTGGCGAAGTCAATAGAAAAACGCATTTCCTTATCGGGCAGGTGTACGATTGAGATCGCAAAAAGATTTTTGTTTTTCGAAATTGCTATCGATCTCTCAATCGAGACATAAGGGCCAAAGGCCCGGGATATACCAGCCCAGACGGCACGTCTGGGTAGATGCGACAAACGAAGATAAGGGCTGAAGGCCCGATACATATTTTTCTCAAGCCAGCCATTTTTTGATCAGAATTCTTTGTGTCGGGCCTTCAGCCCTCAGAATTAAATCTATCCTAAACCCAGACCTGCGGTCTGGGCTGGTATATTTCGCACCTTTGGCGCTCAAAAGAGGGTGGGCTTCTTGAGCAAATCAGAATTCCCGTTTATCGAGAAATCCTATGACAAAACAACTCTTCCCCCCAATTTGCGTCGTGCACCCTCATCGGGCGGGTGCATGGCCTGGCCACAAAAACGGGTACCGATTAAAAACCAGCAACCCAAAGAGCGGCGTAAAGGGAGAAGAAAGACAGAAGGGTGGTCATGACGATGGAACTGGCGGCAAATTCGGCGTCGCTGTCGAGCTGGTCTGCCAGGATATAGGATGCCGCGGCGGTGGGACATGCCATAAAAACGAGGACGATCTGTGTTTCAATCGAGGACAGTTGCATCGCCCGAGCCAGAAAGAAAATGAAAACCGGCACGATAAGCAGTTTAATCCCGCAGGCGGCCCAGAGAAGTTTCATGTTGCCGTGCAAATGACGCAGGTTGAGGGTGGCTCCGATTCCGAGCAGGGCCAGGGGCAGGGCCATTTTGCCTAACGCGCCCAAGGCGCGATCTATCGGCATGGGCAGCGGCGGAAAAAGCAGGGCGTAGATTCCGCCCAGTGCGCAGGAAAAGACGAGGGGATTAGTGAGGATTTTGAACCCGATGCCCAGAAGCGCCTTTCGCGTAATCGGCTTGCGGCCCACCGTCAGCACCAGAACAGCCGCCACATTGAAAAGCGGCGCGAGAAAGGCCAGCAGGATAACGGCAACGGGCATGACCTGGTCCTCCGCATCCGTGCCCGAGTGCATATACATAAGAATGGCCAGGCCGATAAAGGCAATGTTGGCGCGGAAACAGGCCTGCACCACAGCGCCCCGGCTCCGGCGGTCGGAACGAAAAATCCAGGCAAGCCCATAACCCAAAGCAATCGCCAAGGCAAGCCCCGACAGCAGAACGATCAGGGCGTCCAGATGAGAGCCCAGGCTCAGACCGCCCTTACTCACCTTCTGAAAAAGCAGGCTGGGCAGACCTACCCAGTAGGCCAGGGCGTTGGCGCCCTGCACCATTTCGCGATGGAGAAAACCGGTGCGGCGGAGGACAGCCCCCAAAGCGATGATGAGAAATACCGGGATGAGGGCGTTCAGGATAGGCATGAAAAGGGATTATCTTTCCGCGAGCATTTCACGAACGACCTCGGTCGCATCGCGAACGGCGTTGGGGCAGACATCCTTGAAGACGTTGTTGCTTTGGGCCTGCTGCATGCCTTCTTCGGTGGAAATATCGTAGCCCAGAATTTCCCGGCAGAGGATGCAGTTGTTATTGCGGCGACTAAAACGTTCGGCGGCTTCGGCAATGATAATGTTCATGGCGTTTTTTTCGCCACGGACGTCGGCCCGGGGATCGAACCGGGCCAGGCCAAGCGCCATAAAGGCCCCCGTGAGCGCGCCGCACACCTCGCCCAGGTGCCCCATCCCTCCACCAAATCCCGAGGCCACTTTCAGGCTCTCTTCCACATCCATTCCCATTTCTTCGGCAAAGGCGGAAAATACCGACTGGGCGCAATTGTATCCTGATGCAAATCGTTCAGCGGCTTTGTCTATCACATCCATGGTGCTCTCCTTTACGCAAGTTTATTGAGGCAGCGCTCAACAATATATTGGATTGATGAAGAATCATCAAAACAAAAAAGACCGGCTGGGAAGAAGGGTGTACGACATAAATAGGGG
>CAYWYC010000026.1:0-26750 GCA_964462565.1 uncultured Candidatus Sumerlaeota bacterium
GACACGCCTTAGGTGCTTTTAAAATCTGCGTGAATCTGCGTAATCTGTGGATAAAAACCACGCATCCGACTCGTCAAACGAACAGGCACGGAATTGCTTACCAGGCCGCTTCGTAAATTTGCTTTGCGTCTTCTTCCGTCAATTCACGGGGGTTGTTGTTCAACAGGCGCGTGACCTGCATGGCCGCTTTCGCCATTTCGCCGATGGCGTCCCGCGGAATATCCAGTTCCCGCATCTGCGACACAATACCCGCTTTTTTGGACAAGGCCTCGATCCCGGCAACGGCCTCGTCGGCGGTGGCTTCACGGCCCAGGGCCTCGGCGATGCGTGCGTATTTTTCGGGACAGCTGGGTGCGTTGAAACGCATCACATGGGGCAGCAGCAGCGAATTCGCCACGCCATGAGCCACGTCAAAAGTTCCGCCCAGGGGATAGGCCAGCGCGTGGACCGCCGCCGTGTTCACCGGCCCCAGGCACATGCCGCCGTAAAGGCTCGCAAGCGACATATTCGATCGCGCCTCGATATCCTTGCCGTCGGCCACGGCCCGCGGCAGGAATTGCCCGATCAGCCGCACCGCCTCCAGGGCAAAAGTGTCGATAAAGGGATGGGCATTTTTGTTCGTGTAGGCTTCGACGGCATGGGTCATGGCGTCCATGCCCGTAAAGGCCGTCACCGCCGGTGGCAGGCCGATGGTCAGGTCCGGATCGACCAGCGCCACGTCGGGATAGAGATAATCGCTGACAACGCCCTTCTTCAGATGAGCTGCCTTGTCAGAAAGAACGGCGATGGGCGTGACTTCGCTTCCCGTGCCAGAGGTGGTCGGAATCAGGATTTTCTTCATGCCGGGTTTGGGAATATTGCCGATGCCCACAAAGTCGAGCACGTCGCCTTCGTTCGTTATGACCATGGAGGCCATCTTGGCAATATCGAGCGAGCTGCCGCCACCCAGGCCGATCAGGACATCGGCCCCCGACTCACGAACGGCATCGGCGCAGGCCTGAACGATTTCGATCCGCGGATCGGGTTCCACGCCGTCAAAGAGCGCGTGGGAGATTTTGGCCTCATCGAGCGTCTGCTGGATCAGCGCACAAACTCCCGCCTTCACCAGCCCCGGGTCCGTGACGATGAGCGCCTTTTGCGCACCCAACTTCTCCATAGCCCCGGGCAGCTCGGCCAGGGCGCCACTTCCGAATATCAATCTCCCGCACATCTGAAACTGTATCGTTCGCATAATCCCGCCCTTTCTATATTTATTCAGCCCAACTTGTTCGACCAATCAGATCGTAATCGCAATCGAGAACTCCTACATCACGTTATATTTCTCCGCGAACTTTTCCAGCGCCTGGACGAAACATTCGAGGGGTACGTTCATATATCCCGCGCCCGCCTGACCGCCCTTGATGTGGTGCATGCCACCGTGGCAGACCGGGGTGATGCCTGTGGCCACTACCTTGCGCAGGTCGAAACCGACGGGCGGCCCCTGAAAGTTCAGGCAGGGGATGGGGGCCCAGTCCAGGCTGCCAATGCAGATTTCACGGGCGCTGGCCGTGCGGGCGAGGGCGTCCTGAAAATCGCCGCCCGTCAGATGCACCACCATCGGTCCCGCCGCCGCCGAGTTGCCGCCGAAGCCGTAGGTTTCGACGCAACAGCTGTCACCCAGATAACCCACGGCCACAGACGCATCCCATTCGGGATTCAGGTAAGGCCCCGTGCAGATCGGGCATGAAGCGGTGTACCAGTCGTCACCGGAAAAGGCAAACTTCGTCCCAAACTCATAACCGTTGCCACCCTGGTGGACCATAAGCGTGCAATATTCCATGCCCTTGACTCCGGCCAGAACGCTTACCGCTCCGGCAATAAAGGCATGCAGAAAAAACCGCTCGCCCGTGCAAAGAAAATTGACGACCTGCTTGCGCGTGGCATGGTCGATATCGATATCCATGATGGCCGGCATAAGTTGCTCATAAAGCAGCGCCGTGGACGCCAGCTGGCGGCTATGGTTTTCATCGCCCATGGCCTCGGCGCGGGCCGCGATATTGCGCAGGTTGATGCCGTCGATCGAACGCACCGCCTGGCTCAGAGCCGGTCCCAGGACGTCGCCGAAAAAGGTCAGACGGTCTTCCACTTCCTGGTTATAAACGCCCCAGCGCAGCAGGCTCTTGGAGGGGCCTTCGTGAAAAGTGCAGAAACCGGTCGTCCCCTGTTCCGTGTTTTCGACGATCATTATGGGTGTCGAGCGTGTGACACAATTAACGGCCCCGCTGGCTCCACCGTGGTCGAGTTGGCTGCCCAGAATTATCTCTCCGGCTTCGACCATCTTCCAGGCTTCCTCGGGCGTCTTGGCCAGACCCTCATGAACCGCCGCACCCGACACCGCCGTGCGAAAAGGCTGCGACGCGTTTTGCGGCTCCATGGGCGGTCCCGCGTGGAGGACCATGTTTTCCTGGAGCGTCTTGATGTGCTCGCCTGCCGGCTTCACGTCCTTCCAGGTGGGTTGGCCGTTGATGATAATGTCGAGCGCCCTGGCATTCGCCTCTTCTATTTTGTTTTCCAATTCCGAAGTCACGATTTTATTTTCCTTTCCGGGATATATTTTAGTGAAATTATTTCATGCCCATCTTGCGAAGCATGGCGGCCAGGCGTTCGTCGCCTCCGGCCATGGGTCGCCAGTCCACGTGTTTGACCTGGACATCCTGCTTGCGCAGCGATTCGGCAAAGTGGTCCAACCCCACGCAAATCACCTTGAGTTCGCCCGCGAATAATTCTTTGGTCTTTTCCGACATGGTTCAGTCTCCTTTATATAACCTGCATTATGCATGAATAGCCTGGATAATTTTTCCGGTCAGGCGCGCAGCCTGGGCATTTGACGACATGCAGATAACGCCGAGCTCGCGCAGGTGCTTTTCCTGGGCCTCCCGGTCCTGCGGATCGTTTTCACCGCCACATACGGCTGTGATGAAGCAAATATGTCCGCCCGATTTTTCGCGGTCGGCCTTGACCTTCGCGATCTCCTCGGCAATGGCTCCCACCGGATCGGGATGGATCGCGGGACTCAGGATCACGTCCATGAGGATCACCGCCGTGTCGGGCCGACCGCCTTCGCGCAGGATGGCCTGGCGGATCGGTTCGGGATCGATCACGGGATGGGGCCGGCCCTTGGTGAAGTCTTCCTCACCCAAGTCGATGATGGAATGCCCCTTCGGTTCGCGCGGATTTTCGAGTGCGTATTCCGGACTGAGCGGCGCGTTGGACCAGCAGTCACCGATATATTTCTGGAGCAACTTGAGCGACTCCTCACAAAAGGTTCCGCCGCAAAATAGACCGCGCAGGTTTTTCTGTTCAGCCGCGAACTTCGCGACTTCTGCCTGGACCAGTTTCTCGATCTCATCATCGCTCTTGGAAAATTCGGAAGATTCGGCTTCGGTTCCATTCGCCAAAGCCACAGCCTTGCGGGCCGCGTCTTCCAGGTCGGCGGCGGCATGGGCTCCGGCGGCTTCGACCTGCGCGGGATCGCCGCCGATGAAGTAAGCCACCACAGGCTTGGCACAGGCCTTCACGCGACTCAGAACGGCGGGCATGGTTCCGGCTCCGGGCGGACGCGACACCAGGACGAGGACTTTGGTTTCGGGATCTTCCTCAAGCGCGTCAATCGCCATGAGCATGGTGATGCCGCCGATTTCGTCTTTCAGATCCTTGCCACCAAGACCGATAGCCTGCGACACTCCGAGACCGAGACGCTCCACCAGCACGGCGATTTCCTGGGTACCACTGCCGGAAGCGCCGGCGATACCGATGGGTCCCTTGCGGGCGGCGCTGGCTGTACCCAGGGCATAGCCGTTGATATTGGCCACGCCACATTCCGGCCCCATGCAGAGCAGGCCCTTGGATCGCGCCAGTTCCTTGAGTTCCTTTTCTTCCTCGATGGGCACGTTGTCGCTGTAGATGTGTACATGCATTCCGGCTTCGAGCGCCTTGCGGGCTTCGGCGGCGGCATACTGACCGGGTACAGTGATCAGGCAGAGATTGGCGTCGGGCATAGCGGCATGGGCCGTTTCAAAAGTCCGAAACGAACGTTCGGCTCCAGCGGCACTGGCCTTGGTCTTGAAGAGACGATCCATCTCGGCCACAGCGGCGTCGATGGCAGCGTCATTTTCTCCATCGATTCCGATGAGCAGGTCATGGATTCCCGCGGCCTTGCCCTCTTCGTTCAGCATGCCCAGGTCGGTCAGGATTTCCTTGTTCGTGTCCGTACCCATGGATACGAGGGCCTGCTTGATGCCGTCCATTTCGCGGAGGCTTTGGGACACGCGCATGAGTTGGATGGAGTCGTGGTATTCGTTTTTTCGAACAATCAGTTTTTTAGGCATTCGCGTTTTCCTTTTCAATATGAAGCATGGGCATGGTGATCATGCCGATGATGATTCCGAGCAACGTTTCGGAGCCCGAGGTTTCGCCCATGGCGCAAAGCGTTTCCGCTCGGGAGATAATTTCGACGGGTTCGGAGCCACGGATGGCTTCGAGAAGTTCGGCCACGTTTTCATTGAGTCGGCCCTGCGCGGCAAACTGGAGATAGGCCTGGGCGATGCGGGTAGTCTTTCCGGGGACATAATCGGCAATCCGTCCCGCCAGTTCACGGAACCAGGATCGCTGGACCGGATTGGAAAAGTGCAGCCAGACAGCCATCATGCCCGTCAGCAGGTCATCGCCCGAAGGGGTCAGGCCGATGCCCAGCCCGACCAGGCGTCGCGCGCATTGAAAAGCCAGATCGAGATCGCCCTTTCTGATGGCCGATGCCAAACCCGACACCGCCTGCGCGGCTCGATTGAGATAGGGGTCCGCCTGTGCCGGCGGGGCCTCTTCCGAGAGAAGTGCTTCCATCTGAAAAACCAGGGGCAGCAGACCTTCCCGGAGATTGCGGTTTTGGAGGAAGGAGGCGATCAAGGTGCATTTGTCAGACAGGTCAGACGGGTCAGACGGGTCAGACGGGTCGGACGGGTCAGAATTATCACATAAGGATTTGTCTGACTCGTCGGACTTGTCTGAAAGGTCCGACTCGTCCGACTCAAAACAGAAAACCACATCCAAACCATCCACTTCAAGAATACCCTCCCGGACCCTCACCCGGGCGCCCGCGGCAATATCCGCTTGATCCAGAAAAAAACCTTCCGGAAATTCCGCCGCCATTCCAAAAGGAGCGGCTCCCTGCCTGCGACTGGTCACGCAAAAAAAACGTCCGGCTTCATCCTCCCAATTCAGCGTCCGCGCGAAAACACTATGCACCCGTCCTTCCAGCGCACCATCCCGCAGGCACTCACGCATAAAACTCCCCACGCGGACCACGGGCAGTCGCTTGCGCCTCTCCTGTTCTGTCGCCTTTCCCTGGATCATCAATCCGCGTCCATTTCAAAAATCATTTCTTCCGGCAGCAGGTCGCGGCCCAGTTCCACCACCTTCTTGGCGAAGGACGCCACGACCATCTCTTCATTCGTCGGAATAATATAAATCTCCGCCTTCGAGTCGTCGGCTGAGATTTTGCCTTCTGATCGGTTGCATTCGCGATTACGCTCGGGGTCGAGTTTCAGCCCCATGAATTCCATGTTGGCGATAATTTTCTCACGCACCTCAGCACCATTTTCACCAACGCCGCCGCTGAAGATCACCGCGTCCACACCGCCCATAGTCGAGGCAAATCCGGCGATGGTCTTGCGCACGCTGTCGATAAAAAAATCCATCGCCATCCGGGCACGGTGGTTCCCGGCCTCGGCGGCGTCTTCGATGGCGCGCATATCCTCCGTGCCGATCCCGGCCAGGCCCTTCATGCCGCCTTCAAGCGAGACATGCTCCTGCACTTCGTCGGGACTGAGGCCGAAAACTTTCTGCACATAAAGCAATGCCGCCGCGTCCACATCGCCCGGGCGTGTCCCCTGGGGTACGCCGGAGTTGGGCGAAAAGCAGGTGGAGATATCGACAGACTTGCCATCGACAATAGCACAGAGCGAGCTGCTACCGCCCAGGTGCACCGTGATCATGCGCTGTGCCTTTTCACCCAACAACTGCCGCGCGCGCACCGACAAATACCGGTGCGATGCCCCATGAAAACCCAGGCGCTTGATACCGGCCTCGTGCCATTCCCAGGGCAGGCCGAAATAGCGCTTGTATTCGGGTAGCGAATAATGAAAGGACGGCTCGAAAACGCCGACCATGGGGATATCGATGACCTTGCGGAATTCGGCGATGGTCTCGATATAGGGCGCGTTATGGACAGGCGCGACGAAGATGAACTTCCGCATTTCCTCCAGGATTTCCGGCGTCAAAAGATTGGCCCCGTTGGTCACGCCCATAACGGTCTTGAAGCCCATGGCCTCGATATCTTCCGGCCTGGAAATCACACCATTCGCCACGTACCAGTCCAGAATATGCCGAATACCCGCCTCGAAACCGACTATCTCGATCTCTTCCTTCTCGCGCGGAGCATCGCCCACGCGATGGGCAAAATTCGAAAGCCCCGGCGACTTGATGCGGTCCAGGTTGGCCTCACCCAGCAGGCGAATACGGTTCTTCTCGTCGATGTCGAGAATCTTGCTCTTGAGAGATGTACTCCCAACGTTGCCGATGGCAATAATCATTTCCATCAACCTTTCTAAGGGTTGGCGTTTCGGGTGTCTGCTTATTTTCGGAAAGGGAGCCGGCTCCATGTGCCCCGTCGCGGGCCGGTCTTTCCTGGCTGTTGTGGTGTCCGGCTTCCCTAACCTTCGTCCACAAAGCTCTCTTCGGATGGTTTTTCGTCGCTGGTCATGCGGATGGCAAAGTCGATCGCGTTTTCCAGGCTGGCCGAACTGGCCTGTCCCTTCCAAGCCTGATCAAAGGCCGTCCCATGATCCACCGAGACCCGCAGGATCGGTAGCCCCAGCGTCACATTGATGCCGGACACATCGGTCCATTGGCCCTGCTTGTCGTCGTATTTGAATCCCAGCATCTTCACCGGGATATGCCCCTGGTCGTGGTACATGGCAACGACCGCATCAAAACGCCCGCCGTTTGCCAGGGGAAAAATCGTATCGGAAGGCAAGGGGTCGGAAACGTCGATGCCCGCCTGCCGTGCTTCCATGACGGCCGGAATAATTTCATCGCGCTCTTCCGTGCCAAAAAGCCCCTCGTCGCTGGCGTGCGGATTCAGCGCCGCCACGCCGATGCGCGGCTGACCGATTCCCAGGGCCTTCATGGCGTCGGTCGTCATCTTGATAACGTCGAGAATGCGCTCCTTCTTGATCTGGTCCACGGCCTGACGCATGGCGCAATGGGTGGTTACATGACTCACGCGCAGGCCGTCGGAAACGAGCATCATGGCCGAGCGTTTGGCTTCGGTAAAATCGCGGAACATTTCCGTGTGGCCGCTGTAGTGGTGCCCCGCTTCGTTAAGCGCCTTTTTGTGAATCGGGTTGGTCACGACGGCATGGACTTTTTTGTCAAGGGCCATGTCGATGGAGGTGCGGATGCTCTTGAAGGCCGCATCCCCGCATTCGGCGCGAATCACGCCGCGCGGATATTCGCATCCGGCCAGACCTTCCGGCTCTACCACCGGAATCGTCTTGGCCGGAAAGTTTTCAAAATCCTCGCCAAGATCGACAGACTTGATCTCAAAGGGCGCACCAAGAAAGGCGTTGGCCTGCTCAAAGACACGAGCCGAACCCACCAGCACGGGATTGTAACGCTCGCGCAGGACGTCGTTTTGCAGCGCCTTGATTGTGATCTCAGGGCCGATGCCTGCCGGATCTCCCATCGTGATTGCCAGTATTACCTTGCTCATGTTCCCCTTCTTTCCGTCTGGTGGTCCATATTGTGCCATAACCAAGCATGGACCCGCAAGAGTGATGACGCACTTCCGAAACCGCCGGGCTTGATGACGACGCGCAAGCCGCAATCATCGCCACTGGCCATCGCCCCGACAATCCCTTCCTCGATTTCTTCGGCGATCTCCAGGCGGCTGATTTGAAAGCGCTCCAGCACTTCACGCGCGGTCTCGCCCCCTGTGAGAAAGAGTCGCGAAAGCCCGCATTTCTCATGAACCGTCTGCACCAGCTCGCCCAGAAACCGGATAAGGCGCGTTGCGTCGAGTTTTTCCGAACCTGCCTGGTCCAGTATAAAGATCGCGCCTTCTTTGGAAGATGTGAGAGCGGCGGAAATTTCTTCTGCCTTTGCCAAACCCACTTCAGCATCATCCGAATCGGCGCGGAGATCCTCCCCCACCTTTACCGGGCAAATCGGCAGGCCATATGTCTTGGCCAGTTCGCGGGCCTGCTCGCGGTTGTTTTTCTGGGGGCTGCCAATGATGTAAAGAGGTGGCGTCGATGCTGTTTTCGACGTCGGCAACTTCGGTTTCTCCGTGGCCGCAAACGTCGCCGCCAAGGCGTGGGCCATGCCGCCCGATCCAACTAGAATGGCATCCTGCTTCAATGCACCGGCTGCGCGGGCAACGATATGCATGTCGGCTTCGCGCACGCAATCGGCCAGGGCCAGTTGCATACCATCGTCAGCAGCATGCTCGACAAAACGAGTCAAACGTTCCTGGCCGCTGCGAATCAGGCGCAGGTCGAGGGCCGTCATCGAATGGAATCCGCCATGGCGCAAAATCCGATCGATACGGCTTTCATTAATCGGGCACATGGGATCATGGGCAAAGTCGGTTTCGGCCACCGCCTTGCCATGCACGTAAAGCACACCGCCCTGGACCGTGCGCCCGGCCTTGGGGTTGGCGGGATTCACGATGATGACCTGCTCGGGCCGATGCTTCTGCAGGAGGAGCAGTTCCGCCGCCAGGTGGCCACGCAGGGTGGAGTCGATTTTTTTGTAGATCAGCTTGCGTCCGGCATTGTCTATCGCCTGGAGTGCCTTTTCCACGCGATTGAGGGCCTCGGCCTCGGGCTTGTGGCGGGACTCGGTGTCATAGACGAGGCAATCAAAACCGGAATCGGCAGTATTGAAGCTTCCGTCCGCAGCCTGCAAGACCACCCTCGTGCGCAGTCCGATGGAATAAAAAGCCGCGCCCACCTCAAGCGCGCCGCTCAGGTCATCGGCCAGGAGAGCATATTTTTCGCGTTGCGCCATTTCCGCTCAGAGTTCCTCCGCCTTTTCAGAAAGCAGTTTCGCCATAAAATCGGCGAAGTTCAGGGAGCGGTCTTCTTCGTTGGCCTTGAGATAAGCCGTTAAGATTTTCTCATGGGCCTTCATGGGCAGGGGCAGTTTCTGCCGCGCCGGGAACATGGGAATGCTGCCCTCAAAATGATATTGATTGGCCACCCAAAGGGGAATGGTCACAGGCTCATGGGCGGGCGCGGGAGCATCGAAAAAGAGGCGCTGGGCGTTTCCACCGAGATATTTCGCCCGGTCTTCCTCACTCATCTCCACGCCAAGATTGCTGATCCAATCGCGGCAGGTGTCGATCTGTTCGTTGCGCCAATACATGACAGGAAATTCGCTGCCCCACATGAGACGATCCCAGCTCATGATTTCGGCAATCTCCTCGACCCAGGGCTTCAGGTCCAGGTGCGGATAATCCTGCTGGCTCCCCACGCCACCGTGACGGGACAGGATTGCATGGAAGCGGGGATGGCTCAGCAATTCGCGGAAAAGCGCCGGATCATCGGTGCGCTGGTCGATGGTTTCGGGAATCAGGAAGTGAGGCGAGGCGATTTTACCCCCCGGATATTTTTCCAACCAGTCGAGAAGAACGCGGGTCATCTTCATGTCGCCATAGGGATTGATGGCAAAGAGCCACAGCCCTGCCTCGCCCAGACAGTCCATGATATAGGGATTGGGATGAATTTCAAAAGGCATGAGCCGCATCCCGCTGATGCCCATCTTGATCTGGATGTCGCAGAGTTCCCGGCGCTGGTCATCGCTTTCGCCAAAGGGAATACCCATGTAACGAATACGGTCGCCCGCCATGTCGCGGGCCGTCTCCAGGCTCTTCAGGTCCGGAATCCCCGGCCCCAAGACGAGGACGCCCTTTTCGATATTCCATCGATCGAAAACGCCCAGAACGTCCGAGGCCGACCCGAATCGCGGGACCCCGATATGTGCGTATGCGTCAATGATTTTCTCAGTCATGCTTTCGCTCCCTTGTTTGGCTTCTATTTATTTTGTATAGCGGTTGTGCAATTCGTCAATATCCAGGCGGCCCGACGTGTCCTCCACCAGGGCCACGTTCATGTCCACTTCCGCCGGACTGCGCATCCCCACCAGCGCCACGTCCACCAGCGGATTCGACAGGACAAACTGAATGAGGGCGTTGGTGTAGTTGAAGTCGTCGTCGGGCCGGACGGCCTTCATGAATTTTTGAAAGTTTCCGGACGTGGTCGTGCGCATGGTGGCGATACCCATGCCGAGTTCTTCGGCCAGGAAAATGGCGCCCGACTTGCGCACGGGATCGTAGGGATGGTTAAAGCAGAAATTGTAAAGCATCTGGATGACTTCAAAGCGTCCGGTTTTAAGCAGTTTGTAGAGGCCGTCGTTCTGGTCTTCGCTGGTCAGGCCGATGTGGCGAACCAGCCCCTCGTCTCGCAGTTCTTCGAGTTGATCCAGGATGCCACCCTTGTCGAGGATGTTGCCCAGGGAGTCGATGTGGTAGGTGGTTCCGTGGATCTGGACCAGGTCGATGCAGTCGCGGCGCAGGCGCTTGAGGCTTGCTTCGATAAAAGGCCGCACCGGCTTGGGACTCCAGGGCGCGTGCTTCGTCGCCAGAAAAATATCGTCGCGTCCCTCGAGGGCTTCGCCGAAAATGCTCTCACTGGCGCCGTCGCCATAGCCCGGAGCGGTGTCGAAATAGGTTATGCCCTTTTCCAGAGCGTGATGGATCGACGTGATTATTTTGTCGCGATCCGATGCGTTGTCAGCATCAAAATCACCCAGATAATTCTTCAGGCCCGCCGTTGCTCCCCCAAAACCCAGCCGGCTGACTTTGCGTCCGGTATTGCCCAGCGTTACGTATTCCATGGGTGTTCTCTCTTTCGATAGCTGCACTCAAAAATCTTTTTACTGTTCGGAAAATGGCTCAAGCCCACAGCCCTCTCTTACTTTTATGTCGAGGCAAAAGGGCCAAAGGCCCGCAAAATACCAGCCCAGACCGCAGGTCTGGGTTGATGCGAGGAAATAAGGACAAGGGCTGAAAGCCCGATATATTTTTTAAATCCAGCAAATTCTTGTCCGGACTTCATGGTGTCGGGCCTTCAGCCCTCTTTATTAAATCCTTCCTGAACCCAGACCTTGCAGTCTGGGCTGGTATATTTCGCGCCTTTGGCGCTCCTGCATAAGCGCTGATTACCGATATCCGATCTGGCGTCAAATTAAAAAACATTCCAGAACGGCTTTAGATATAATCAGAGTGTCCATATTCTCCGGGCAAGTTTCAAGCAAAGAAAAAGGCGGAATCATTTTTTGAGACTGATTCCGCCTTGCGTTGTTTCGACTACTATGTACGGCTTCTAGAGCGACATCACATATTCGATCAGGTCATTCAGTTCCTGTTCACTGAGGTCCGATGTCTGTCCGTGCTCGTCATCCTTGTTATAGGTAGTCAGCACGTCTTTCATTGTGGCAGCGCGTCCGTCATAAAGATAGGGACCCGTGCGCCAGACTTCGACCAGTGTGGGCGTGTCGAATTCCATGCCTTCTTCGCGACCGGTGCCCGTGCCCACGTCATATTTTTCCATGTTGGTGTAGAGGGGCGCGGGATGGCAATGGTTGCACCCGGCGCTGTCGAAAATTTTCTTGCCGCGTTCCGCCGATTCGCTCAACTTGCCGTTTACCAACCAGGGACTGGGAACGGGCTCAAGCGATTTCAAATAGGTATCGATCTTCTCGGCATCTTCTTCAGGGCGCACGGCAAACTGGATGAACTTGATACCGGCGCGAACGGCCACTTCGGCGCTGGCGCGCACACCCGTCATCATCACGGGCGGCGTCTTGTGGCTCAAGAGCATGCTCTTGGTGTTTTTCGGGTTGCCGATACCGTCGTTCAGCAGGTCCCAGTTCAGGCCATCGACACGATCGTCGGGATGGCAGGACGCGCAGCTTTGCCACTGCTGAAAGCAGAAGGCGCCATCGTTGAAGAAAGTTTGTCCCAGGCGGGCGTCCGTGATTGGCGTGTCCGGATTCATCTTCAACTGTTGCACGTCATGGAAAATATCCACGCCCAGTTTGAACCAGCTGATCGAGTCGGAGAAATATTCCGTGGCAAAAACCATATCACCCACCACCTTGACATCGCGGGGACCGTTACCGGCCAGTTGAACGCGATTACGTACGCCGACGAGGAAGGCCAGGTCGTTGCGCACGTCTTCGGCGGAAGAGGTGACTTCGGTCACTTTCTTGCCGGCGTCGGCATCGGCCAGGCGCTGCATCAAGGCGTCCCAGTCAATCACGCTGACTTCATGCGAACCGGCATGGGTCACGCAAAGGAACTTGCCGTCATCGCTCATGGTCACGCCCCAGGGGTTGGCGGCGCCGCGATCGACGTTGTCCAGGAGCACCGTATTGTAGGGCTCTTTCGAGGACATATCAATAATGGTAAAGGCGTTCGTATTCATCCAGCCGCGTTCCAGCTGGGTCGTGGGCAGCTGATAGCGGCCCAGAATATGGGTGACCACGGCATACTTACCATCGGGAGACATGGTGATTCCGCGCAGGCCGGTGCTGCCGTCGGGCAGTTTGGCGTGGGCCACCGACTTCCCGGCAGCCGTATCAATGATCTGGACAGTGGAACTGACATAACTGGCGTTGGCCGGATCGCTGGGCAGGTGGTTGGCCACGGCCAAAAACTTGCCATCGGGCGTAATGGCGGCGGCCACCGGTTCGCGATCCATCTCGACCTGGCCCGTCTCTTTTTTCGAGCCGAGGTCAATCATCGCCACCACATTATCGAAACGATAGCAGACATAAAGGGTCTTGCCGTCGGGCGAAAGGACGGGAGCCATGGGGGTATGACCGGTTTCAACGGTTCCGGTAACATTGCCGGAAGCCGTGTCGATCATGGCGACCATGCCATCGTCGCTGCCGCCGCAGGTCGCGTAGAGTGTTTTGCCATCAGCACTCAGCGCCAGACCGTTCGGCGCGGCCTTCAGGGCGATCTCCTTGGTGGTCTTCTTGGAGGCCACATCAAGGACCGCTATCTGGTTAGCAGTATTTTCCGCAATATAGATTACCTGGCCCGAAGAATCGGCAACCATGGCCGAGGGGGACAGGTAATCGCTGTCCGCGGCAAAAGCAACTCCACCGCAAAGACTAAAAAGACTAAACATTCCAAGCAGGAAAAACCCTATAAGACGTCGCATCTTAAATCTCCTTTGTGAATAATATCCTCGCAAAAACAGCAGGCAACCGGCTAATGCAGTGCGAGAACCCCCTTTATCTTTTCGAGGATTAGCATAATAATATCACAAAAGCAAGGGCGATTACAATAACGATTTCAGAGCCTTCAGCAGGCGGTCCACATTTTCGGGCCGTGCCGTGTGGCCCATAAGGCCGATGCGCCAGATTTTTCCGGCCAGCGGACCAAGCCCCGCGCCGATCTCGATAGCATGATCGACAAGCAGCGTTTTGCGCACCGCCGCTTCGTCCACCCCGTCGGGAATGGTGACGGCGTTCAGCATGGGCAGACGATATTTCGGCTGCACCAGCAGGCTCAGACCCATCTCACCGAGCCCGGCAACCAGCTGCTCGTGGGCGGCCTGATGCCGCGCGAAAACCTTGTCCAGACCTTCGTCCACAATCAGCGCCAGCGCCTGGTAAAAAGCATAGAGCATGTTGATCGGGGCCGTATGGTGGTAGGCACGCTTCGCGCCTTCCCAGTAATTGATAATCATCGTCAGGTCCAGATACCAGTTGGGCACCTTCTCCTGACGGCCCTTGAGTTTGTTGATGGCGGCTTGCGAAAAACTGATCGGAGCCAGGCCCGGCGGGCAGGACAGACATTTTTGCGTACCGCTGTAAACGGCATCCATGCCCCATTCGTCCGTCTTCACTTCCATGCCGCCCAGGCTCGTTACCGTATCCACGAGATAAAGCGTATCCTTGTCCTTGACCAGTTCGCCGATTTCGGCGACGGGGTTGGCCACGCCGGTTGAAGTTTCGGCATGGACCACGGCCAGGATTTTGTAATCTTTTTCTGCCAGTTTCGCCTTCACCTGGTCCATTTCGACGGGTGTGCCCCATTCGAATTCCAGCGTGTCCACATCGGCGCGCAGACGTGTGGCCACGTCGGTCATGCGCTGGCCGAAAACACCATTGATCAGCACCAGCACCGAATCACCGGGCTCCACCAGGTTCACGAAGCAGGTTTCCATACCGGCGGAACCGGTTCCGCTCATGGGGATGGTCAGATGGTTGCTTGTTTGCATCACTTTTTGCTGCAAAACCTTGATTTGGTCCATGATCTCGATAAAGGTCGGATCAAGATGGCCGATGGTGGGACGCGAGATGGCGTCATAGATTTCCGGAGGCACACAGGATGGCCCCGGACCCATCAGCATGGTTTCACGTACTTTGTTCAGCAGGCTCGAAGTCAATAGTTCACTCACGATTGTTGCTTTTTCCTTTTTTCAATATAGTTGTCCAGGCTGCTTTTGCATACATCTATATGCATACGCGCGGCGTCCCGCGCCGCGTCAGGATCCTGATTGATAATGGCATCCATGATGGGACGGTGGCGCTCGATGGCGCTTTTGCGGTTGCCCTGGGAGCGGGCGTATTCCATCAGGAAAGAGCGGATATGGTTGGACAGGGCTTCAAGCATGACCATGAGAAAGGCGTTATCGGCGATTCGGGCCACTTCACGATGAAAGCTGAAATCCAGTTCGGCCAGGCTGCGGTCGTCTTCCACCGACTCGGGCGTTACTTCCAGGATTTCGCGGAGTTTGACAATATCATCATCGGTACGCCGTTTAGCGGCCTGGGCGGCCAGTTCCCCTTCGATCAGGCTCCGGGCGTCCACCAGGTCCTGCAAACGTTTGCTGTCGCGATCAGGAAACATGGGCACCAAAGCATGTCCGAGGATTTCGCTGTTGAGATGTTCCTGAACAAAGGCCCCCTTGCCATGGTCCACGCGGATAATACCCAGAGCACTCAGGCGGGCCAGACCTTCCCGCAGGCTCAGGCGACCCACGCCCAATTCCGCCTGCATGAGGCGTTCGCTGGGCAGCTGTTCGCCGGGAGCATAATCCCCCCGCCGAATCCGATTGACCAGGTGTTCCACGATTGCTTCCGATGTTGAGACGCGTTTTACAATTTCCATAATTTTTCCCCAGACGGTATGGTATCCCTCTACCTCATATACAATTAGCACTCATCATACCACTAGTCAATTGAAAATCACCGATTTTATAAGATCGGTTTCTTTTTGATATCCATCCAGCCATAAAAATTTCAGAAATGGCGTAAATTTATCAAAGAAACAGCATTTCTCCGGTTCTTCAGCAAAAAATCGGGAACGATGAATGCTGATACTTTGCTTTATAAAATTATTGAAATCTTTTGACAAGCCAAATATATACCTTTATCCAAAAACGGGCATTAACAAGCGCGACATTATTTCATGGATCCTATTCCAACGTGGCCCACTTCATCCGCCAGTTCCACGCGCATTACGGCGATTCTCCCGAACGCTATCGGCAGAAACATACCGGCTAACGCCAATCGCCCGTCAGGACCATGCCGGCCCAGTAGGCGGGATGGGGGCGTTCGCTGCGGACCTGGACCTGGGCGCGACGCAGGGCCTCGGCCTTTTCGGCGCGGCCGTAGTTGCGATAAAAATGCTTGACCAGAATGGCCGTGGCCACGTCGTCCACACGCCAGAGCGTCGAGAGAAGGGCGTGGGTTCCGGCATAGACAAAGGCGCGGTTCAGGCCGACCAGGTCATCGCCGTTGTTGACCTTGGCCAGGCCCGTCTGGCAGGCGCTGAGCGTAACCAGGTCGGCATTGATGCTCAGGGCAAAAACTTCGCGCACTGTCAGCGCGCCATCGGCTTCATCACCCGAAGCCAGCAGGATCGAGGAAAAAAGCGGATTGGCGCTGTCGAATTCTCCGTGGGAGGCGATATGGATCACGTCGTATTGGGCGATACTTTCCCGCACCGATGCTTCTGTGGCGCGGTCACCGGTAAGGATATCGACCCTTGGAAATTGCCAGACGAGGCGTTCGGCTTCTTTCTCGGCAAAGGGCAATTCGAGCAACGGGTTTTGCAGGTCGGGATTGCCAATGGCGAGAACGCGCATGTCGGAAGGTGAAGCCGGTCCATCGGTATCGCGTCGGCGACTGTGGGTGTAGCGAAAGACGCTGGCGCTGGGCAGATAGAAGAGCGCGTGGCGGTCGATAAGTTGGCCGTAGTCGCTGGACAGCGACGCGAAAGACAGGTAGTGCAGAAAACGATGGGGCACGATTCCGAGCTGATCGCGGTCGGCGATGAGGGACTCGATGGGATCGACCAGGCGGCGGTGCAGCTCGAGGGAGAGGTCGCGCACGGGTTCGATGGACTGGATTTTTCGGCGGTATTCCATGACTTTTTCCTGCAAGTCGTCGCGATTTTCCGGCTGGCGCACCACGTCGATGCGGTCGTTGCCCAGCACCCAGATAATGGTTTCCTTTTCGGTGAGAAAATATTCGACCAGACAGCTGTCGCCATCGAGCAGCTTCTGGAGTTCTTCCAGCGTAAGCGGCTCTACGCGCACAAAGGAGGAAAGCGCCGGATTCTCCGCCTGGATGCGGACGAGGAGGTCGTTCATTTCCCGCTGGGTGGCTTCGATGGCGCGGGTGATGCTGGTGCGTTGGTCATCGCTTTCCACGTCGGCCAGCTCGCGTTGGAGGGCCTGGAGGCGTTCGTGCAGTTCACGGTTGCGGTCGAGCAATTCCTGGTCGGCCCGGTTTTGCAGCTCGAGTTGCTGGTTGCCGAGAAGGTCGATGAAGTTGCGTCCGCGGGCGCGTTCGCTGTAGTTGAAGGCGTCTTCGCTGCGTCCCTCATCGAGCAGCATGATGACCATCTCTTCGTAGAGTTCCTGCTTGTCGGCGAGAAAGCCGTCCTGCAGCTGTTCCACACGAATGGAAGCGCGCATGGATTCGACCACTTCGACGGCCTTGTCCATTTCCTCGATGGCCATTCCGCGGTCGCCCTGGGCCAGATTGTCCCGTGACAGTCCGCGCAGTGCCCGCCACTCGACTTCGGGGAGGCTGCGTTCGCGCGAAATGCGCAGGGCTTCGGTGTGATGGCTGCGGGCCGCCTCGATATCCTCGAGTTCCAGTTCCGTATCGCCCAGCGACAGCACGGCCTTGGAATAGTTGGTCCAGTCGCCGAGTTTTTCGGAAATGGCGCTGGCGGCAAGCAGGCTTTCGCGCGCGCGGTCGGGCTGTCCCGCGCGGAGTTGGGTCATGCCGATATTGCGATGATCGTAGCCTTGGCCCCAGCGGTCGCGGCGCTCCAGGTCAATGCGCAGGGCCGAACGAAAGGTCTCGATGGCGCGGTCGTATTTTTCGCGCGACCGCCAGACCAGTCCCATGTTGTTGAGGGTCGATGCTTCTTCGGCGGGGTTTTCGAGCTGGCGGCTCAGACGCAGGGCCTCGTCAAACTCCACCATGGCGCGGTCGTAATCGTTGAGCGCCCAATAGAGCAGGCCGGCGGTGTTGAATGCGGCCAGGCGGATACCCAGGAGGCTTTCGCGTTGGGACCGTGAAAGTTCGTTTTGGTCGAGCGCTTTTTCGACCAGGTCCATGGCGTGATTCTGGCGCTTCAGGCAGTTCAGATAGTTGCCCGTAAGCCAGTACGTGTTGGCCTGGTTGAGAGCGGTGCGCGCGAGAAGTGGCGTGTCGCCCAAGTCCTCCGCGATTTTTCCGGCGCGCTCGTAAAGGTCGAGTGCTTCGTCAAAACGCGCCTGGCGCTCGCGGATAGTACCCAGATCGAGCAGACTTTCGGCGCGACCCGCGGGGGCTTCGAGGGCCGTGTAAATTTCGAGGGCCTTTTCGGCGGCGGTGGCGGCCTTGTCGTAGCGGCCCAAACGCAGCATCTGGATTTTCGCGATGCGCTGCCATTGTGATGCTTCTTCTTCCGGCGCGCCGAGCTCGTTGCAAAGCGTCTGCGCGCGGCGATACTGTTCGAGAGCCTGCTCGTAGCGTCCGGCATTTTCCAGCACCACGCCCAGTTGGGTGGTGGCGTCGAGCAGGGCGGCATAATCTTCATTCTTTCGGAAGAGACGCACCGCCTGGCCAAGGGCGGCGGTGGCTTCGTCGAAGCGTTGCTCCTTGGAGAGCAGAATCCCGCGCAGGCGATGGGCGGCGGCCTGGTCAAGCTCCGATGCAGCTGTGCGACGATAAAAACTGAGCAAGGCGTCGGAAGCCTGAACGCCCAGGGCGTAGAGTTCGGCCTTGTCGGCGTCGGAAGCGGCCAGTTTTGCGATTTGGGGAATGCGCGAGTCTTCCGGTTCGATCATCTGGATCAAGATCAGCGACTGGCGAAAGTAGCGTGCGGCTTCGGACCAGTCGCCGCTCTTGTGGGCGTTCACGGCCTTGCCCAGGCGGGACTCGAATTCATCAACAGCGAAAATTTCCGCCGCCTCTGCCGTCAATCCCGGATGCCCCCAGACGCGGAAACCGGCGAGACGCGCAGGCGCGATTCGGGAACGGGCTGTTTCGTTGATGGCCTGGCGCAATGCTTCGGCCGGGGCATGATCGGCAGCCATCAGCCAGAATCGCGCGGCAATGGCCCGGGCAATTTCATCGGACATGGCGTCATTTTGATCCGCATCGAAGGGTCCGGCAAAAACCGATGGCGCACCGCCCCAGGCCATGGCGTTCAGGAAAAAATGCAAAGCCGCCCCGCGGTCGGCTGAATGGGCGGCGCGGGAATATGCCGCTTCCTCGAGCCCGATACAGGAGAGCGACCAGCCTGCCGAAAAGAGGCCTGACACTTCGATGGAACCACCCGGCGGACGCAAGCCCTCCGCCGTGGTCGCTTCGTAGGACGGCAGAAATTCGGATTCGGCGGGATCACGAGGATTGAGACTCAAGGGCCATCCCACGCGCGCCACATCGGCCAGGCGCAAGCTGCGGACGACCTTGTCGGACGATGCCGACGCGCCCAGACGCTGGGTCCAGGAATAGGGGTTCGTCGTCATGCCGTCATTGTCGATGGCCGCGGTCACGAGCCGGTCGCGCCAGGGAGCGAGTTGCATCTGGGCCAGGTAGCGCTGGGCCGTGGACAGGCAGAAACTCAGGCGATGAGCAAGAGGTGCTCCGTCGGCTTCACGCAGGAGGGCCGCTTCGATGGGTACGTCCATGAAGGCCACGTCGGGCATCCATTCCATGGTTTTCAGGTCGGGCAGCTTGTCGCGTATCGGCAGCAGGGCGGCGCGCGCGAGTTCTTCCGCAGGCGCATCCGGCGCGATGTCGAGCCAGAAGCTTTCGATACCGTCCAGCGTCAGCACGGCCATCCAGGGCCGACCATCGAGCATGGCCGTGCGGATGAGCGCGCCTTCGGGATCCACAAAGTCGATCACATTCCCAAGCGCAAAGGCCCGTCCCGAAAAAAGCAGCGCCAGTTCGGGTTTCAGCGCCGAAGCATCCTCCTGCCAGGCATCGCGACGCTCCTGGAGGGCCTCGAGTTCGGCGATCATCTCAGGCGGTGCGGGATTGGTCTTGCGCATGGACCGTCGCCAACGCGCCAGCGTCCGGCGGGTTTCATTGCGGAGTTCGCGATACATGTCAAAAATCTCGCGACTTTCGGCATCGGGAAACTCGGGCGAAAGGCCTTCCATGGCGGCGGCCTGATCCTGCATGAGCGCCCATTCCGACCAGGTCCAGGCGGATTCGGCATCGCCTGACTCGGCGGCATCCCGCGCCAGGGCCGATCCGATGGTGGCGCGCATGGCGCGGATAATGCGGTCGCCCGAGCGCTGTCCGGCAAGGGAGCGATTGGCGACTTCAGCCGCCTGTCGCCAAAGTTCCAGACGGCTTTCGGAATTGAGACCGCTTTCAAAAAAATGGGCAAAGAGCAGGTCGTCATAACGCCAGGACGCGGCCAGCGAGACAGCCTGCGATGAAAGGCGGTCGGCATCTTCAATACGGCCGAGCTCGCCAAGAATGCGCGCCTCCTGCAAACGCGCGGCCACGTCCAGCCGCCGCCAGCGCTCGCGATCCTGCGCACCCGCCATGTCGTCCAGCGGAATCGCCGTCGGGTCCGAAGCGTCGAGCACGTTTCGGAAATCACGCCCCAGCAAGCGTTGCGCGTGCAAGGCATGACGAATGAATGCCGCCGACTGATGCAGCATGGCGACGGGGTCGTCGGAATCGGAAAGGGCATAGCGAGCATCATTGGCAATGCGCCATTCCACCAGCGCCTGGTGATAGATCAGATCAGGCAAGAGCACCGCCGCCGGAGGAGTAGGCGAAGCGTCCATGAGGCGTCGGGCGTTTTGGAGGATTTTGATGAGGGCAGAACCTGAGTCTGACCTGTCTGACCTGTCCGACTTGTCTGACTCGTCGGACGGAAATCGTGCCAGCCAGCAATCCTGCGTTTCCCTTGGCAGGGCCTCGGGGTGGCTTGCCCAGAGTCGTGCCAGGTTCATGGCCGCCATGGCGGCGCCGCGCGTGTTGGTCGAAGGAGCGTCGCCGGTCATCCAGCGGCAGGCTTCGAGCGAATCGAGCGTGGCCTGTCCCGCGGCGGCATAGTCTCCCAGGGCCTCGTGCAATTGTGCCAGGCGACTCAGCAGAATCGCCCTTTCCGTAAGCACGTATGCCCGATTGGAATCGGTGATTTTCGGCAGCTGATCGATCTGCATTTTCAGCGACTTGCGCGCGTCTTCCAGCTTGCCGGCGCTTTCGGAAATCCATCCCATGAAGCCCTGAATCAGGCGCAGCTCGCCGCGTTTGTCAAAGCCCTGTCCCGCCGCAGTACCTTCGCCTCCGGCCAGACCCACCACCATCGCCAGCCCGAACCAGCCGCGCTTTTTGCGATCCTGGCGGTCCTTCGGGTCGATCACGCCTTCCCGGCGAACCACGTTTTCCGCCTGACGGAATGCCTCCCACGATTCGCGCAGAAGATCGGTACGGGTTTCACCGCTTTGCTCTTCCGCCAGCAGGTAAAGGTTCACCGCCTGGTTGCGCGTGGCGAGGGCTTCGGCGCGGGGATCGCCGCTGCTCTCGGCCACGCGGGCAAAGAGGTTCGCTGCTTTTTCGTAGCGTCCGAGTTCCTGCAGGGCCAGGGCGCGCCGGTCGAGCAGTTCCGTCTGCTGCGCGTCCCAATCCTGGGTCGTGTCTTTTTCCTTCGCCTCGGGCAGCACCTTCAAGGCCTGAGCGTAAAAGTTTTCCGCCGACCGTGTGTCACCTGCCTTGAATGCCGCTTCTCCGGCATGACGCCAGAAAAGATAAGCCGTGCGCGGATCTTCAAAGGCCTGGCCCGCTTCAGCGTCTTCGGCCAGCCGAGCGCGTTCCGTGTAATATCGCTGAGCTAATCCCCACAGCCTTAGCAGGCGGCTGGCGTTGCCCGTGTTCGAAAGCAGCGCCGCGTAATTATAAGGCACCAGTTCGCGATCCAGCAGCGCCAGGGCCAGCTGGTATTCGTAAAGCGCCCGCGATCCTGCCTCGCTGTCTTCCGTCCGGATCATTTCCTGCTCAAAAAGATAGCCCAGCGTCTGGTGCGGATAGGGCGACGCCGGATCGAGCAGCATGGCCGATTCCAGTTCGCGCACCGACGCGTCGCGCTGTCCATCCACATAGCTGAGCGCCAGTCCCCGCGCGTATCGCAGGGTGGCAAAATCGGGCCGGTCCTCAAGCCGCCGGTTGATCTCGTAAATGCTTTCGGGAATGCGGCCGAGGGCGTTATCGCTGCGCAGAATACCCCGCCAGGCTTCGTAGATCCCGGGGTCGTAGTCGAGGAGTGATGCAAAGGTCGCCCTTGCCAAAGCCGGATCGTTGTCGCGATATTCGGCCTCCGCTTTGAGCAGTGTCTGGCGGATAAAGCCGCGACGCGCGCGGTCGTACCAGACATCATCCCGTGGCCGCAGACGGCGCTCGATGCTTTCATAGGCTTCCACGCTTTCGCCATAGCGTCCCTGCTCAAAATACAGCCGTGATTGGGCGAATCGCGCCGCCGCCACCGCTTCGGTCTGGTCGCTGTATTCTTCGATGGTGCGCTGGTAGGCATCGAGGGCATCGGCCAGCCGTTCTTCTTCGGCCCAGAGGTCGCCGACGCGATTCTGAGCAATGGCCGCCAGCAGCGCGAGGGTTTCGGGATCGCTGATCAGCTCGTAGAGCGCGCGACGTTTCGCTTCGGGGGCATCGATAGGGGCGATTCGCAGATTCACAATGCGCGACGCCGCCTGGATAGTCTCACGGCGCTGCCCCGAATAGTCGCGCAGGATACGCCCATAGGCCGCCGGAATACCCGTTGAAAATTCGATCTGCTCTTGCAGGCTCCCACGCAGGAGCAAACTTTGAGCCATCACGTCGGGGCGGTCCACGTATTTCTGAAGGAGGCGGTCCGTCTCGCGGATGGCTTCCTGAAGTTTTCCCAGACGACCAAAAAGCCGCGCCGCTTCGAGGGTGGCTTCCGAATCCACCCGCGGGTCGCCGTATTCCCTGGACAGCCCGAGAATCGTCTGGAGCGCTTTTTCGCGGGCGTCCAGGAGGGCCTTGGGATTGTTGGTCGAACGCTCCACCAGGGCGGTCTTGGTTCGCGCGATTTCCAGCGTGGCCAGGGCGAAGAAAGGATCATCCGCGTCCAGCCCTTGCTTCAGATTCTGCGCCTTGTCCAAAGCCTGATCGAGCCGGCCTTCCGCCTGCAGAAGACGCACTTCTTCCAGGCAGGCTTCGTTGCGTACATCTTTCAACTTTTGCGAACCGGAATCCGAGCTTGCAAGCGCCTGAAAAAAACGGCCGCTTTCGATCTGCCGCCACGCGCCGATAGCCAACTCGGGCCGGTTCGGGCGTTCCGTCTCAATGCGCCGGACCAAGCCGGCCAGTTCGTCGGAGCCTTGCACCAGTCCCCGGGGCAAAGGATACGCCCCCGATTGTGACGACGAAAAAATATCCATCGATCCTCTATCCGTTCGTGCCGCGAAAAAGAAGCCCTGCGCAAAGGGCGCGGGCGACGCACTGTGCCAGTCCGTCGTGGTCAGCGGAAAAATCGTGGGTTTCATTTTGGGGCTGATTGGGCCGGACCATTCCGCCCTCCAGATCGTCCAGCGGTCGCCTTCGCCATAGCGGCCATCGGTGTTGGTGTCGTCGGCAGCCATGGAAAAGATCAGTGCGCCATCTTCGGAAAAACGCGGATTGGCAACGGGACGGTTCGCGTCGGTGATGAAATTCCGTTCGCCCGATTGCAGTTCATGCAGCACAAGCCGTCGGCTTTGGGCATCGACAAAGGCCAGCCATCGGCCATCACTACTCACGCAAGGCATCCGTCCTTCCGTGCCTTCGAGCACCTCCCGTTTTTGCGTGGCCAGATCAAGCCGTTCCATACGATGCGCGCCATTGTCCACCTGCGAGACAAAAAGAATCGACTCACCATCGGGCAACCAGGTAGGGTCCATGTCGCGCGTGGCGCGGTCGGTCAGACGCACGGGATTTCCGCCATCGACGCGCGCCATCCAGATATCGCCCAGAGCGTCGTCTATTGTCGAAACGTAAACGATCCGCTTGCCGTCAGGCGAAATGCGCGGGGCATAGTCTTCGGCCTGGGTCGTGATCATGGCCTGTGGCGGACGGGGTCGGGCGGGAGGTAATTCGAGCCGGAAGATGTCGCGACTGCCGGGCTGGTCGGAAACATAGATCAGGAATCGCGAATCGGGCGCGATATCGACCTGGTTTTCCCGGGAAGGTTCGGCGGTCCACCGGCGATGCTGATTCAGGGCGCGCAGCCATTGGTTAAAGGTGGTGGTGGTCGCGCTGTCGTCGGTGGTCCAGGCGGTGCGTGGAACCAGGCTCTGGCGCACGGGATCGGCTTCGCCCATTTGCGCGGGCATCCGGCATGCTCCGGCGGCAAGCAGGCAAACCAGGCAAAGCATCCAGCCGATAAGAGGCGTCCTCATTTGACTATCCATGAGCCGTCCTCCATCTGGACGCGAGCGCCCTGGGGCGCGGCATCACGATTCAGGCTGGCAAAGATCGAGCGGATTTTTTCGTCCTGTCCCGCTTCGACGCCGGGGCTTGTCTGGATGAGGCGCTCGAGAATGGTCTGGCGATTCTGATTTTCCTCGCGCACCACCAGCCTCAAAAAATCCGCCGACACGCCCGGCTGATTCGCGAGGCGTTCCTCGAATATTTCCAGCATGCCGTCGCGGTTTTCGCCCACCAGGCCGCGGCTCAGAAACTCGGAAACATCGTCACGATTGTAGGCGCGGTTCTGCATGGCGCGGATGGCGACCTGTTTGCTTTCAGTAATGGGCGGCGGCACGCGAATCTGCCCGTCTTCATCCACGCCGCGCACGGAACCATAGGCCTGGAAGTCATCGCCCAGAGATCGATAAGTTCCGAGCACCTGCTTTTCGAGCGAGCTTCGTTCGCCCACCACAAATACATCGACCTGCAAAAGGTTTCCACTGCATGCCGCGAGCATCATGACGCCTGCCGCGAGCACAAACCGCGCCGCCAGAATCGGGTATCGCATTCGTGCCTCCCTGCTGCTATGTTTTAGGGACGCTCTTCCCAGTTACCCACCACTACCAGGTCTTTCCAGCCTCCCTTTTGAAAATCGTAAAAGCGCTGGCGGTATCGCACCGTTATATAATCGGGGATGCGTTCTTCGCCGTAGCCTTTTTTCCAGTCCTTCCAGTTTTCTTCGATGGCGATCAGCGCCCAGGGCTCGTTCTTGTTGGACAGGCGCTCCAGGCCGATGTTCCATCCTTCGCGCGGCATTTCTTCCAGGCCCTTTCGGCTGTAAAAAATGAGCGATGGCTCCTTATAGATAAGGCCCATCTGCCGGGTCTCGGGCGGAGCCGCCAGGCGCAGCCATTCGCCCGTGCTCTTGCCGGGTCGCAACGGTTCGAGGGCCGGCAGGCTCCAGGAAGCGAGCACCAGACAGGCAATTGTCATGCCCGCCAGGGTCCACTTGACTGCCGGCAAGGGCCGCAGCCGCCACCAGAAATGTGCCCCTGCCAGAAAGCCGCCACCCATCGCCAGCAGTACACAACTCAGCGACCAGAGGGCGCCGCCGGGGATGTTTTCATTGGCCAGATAGACGCGTTCAAAAATGAATGCCACCGGAATCGCGAGCAGCGCCGCAGCGCCGACTACCGCCATGAATACCGCACCCACGCGCCACCAGACCGTCGAGGGACCCCCGATAAGCTCGGGAGCCGAACGGCTCGCACGGATTTCCTCATCCGTCCACCAGAGCCCCAGGATCAGAAAAAACGGCGGCAGCAAGGTTGCCATATAATGAGGTAACTTTGTCTGGACCAGGGAAAACATAATAAAACCCGGCACGATCCAGCTGATCAGAAAACGGATTTTCGGACGAGTGTGCAAGGTGCATGCCCACCGCGCAGCCACCAGCAAAAAAGCCGTCATCGGCATAAGCATCATTGGCAATACCGGAATATAATAGAAGAAATAAAGTATGACAATGATCAAGGGATCCTTCTTATCGCTGCCATGACCCTCCAGGCCCGTCTGGGCGCGCTGGATGACATGCTCGTTGATGGAATCCATGATGAATGCCCCATCCGTCCGTTGCCAGACCATCCAGGTCCATGGCATTGCCACCGCCAGAAATACCACCAGGCCCACCGCCCACCGCAAGGCAAGCTGGCTTTTACCTGCTTGTTGCGGAGGAAATTCGGGCCGGTCCTTGAGCAGGCGCAAGCGTCTTTCGGCGAAATGGGTCCATATCTGTTCTGTCCATATCGCCATCGCCGCCACGGCCAGGCCGACAGGTCCCTTAGCCAGACCCACAAGCCCCAGCGCCATCCAGAAGCCGATATGCTTGCCCCATGAAAAGGGACGGCTTCGGTTTTCCCAATAAAAGAGCATGGCCGCCACCAGCGACATGACCAGCAGCGCGTCATGGGTCGATGCCTTGAAGATAATAAAAAAGAGGACGCTGTAGATCGCGCCCAGGGCCGTTAGTATGGCTCCCGCAAAGGACGCACCCATGCGTAGGGCAAATATATAAAGCAGCAATACCGTAATCGCGCCACCCAGGGCCGAATGGAGCCGCACGGCAAAGGCATTGGCCCCGAAGAGCCGGATCGACGCGCTCATGGCCCAGTAGGCCAGAATCGGCTTGTCGTTGCGGATTTCGCCGTTCAGGTAAGGGACGATATAATCACCCGACTCCACCATGAACCGTGCGGCTTCGGCGTTGCGCGTTTCGTCGCGGTCCCACAAGCTGTGGCGTCCGTTGCCCAGAATGAAAAAGAAAAGGCCAAGCAAAAAGAGCACCACGCCCACCTGCACCAGGCGGCCTTTTTCGGGCATCATGGGAGAGAGGCTCTGGGATGGTTCGGGTTCTGACACAATGCAGCCTTTCGGGGATTTTCCTTGCCCCGGCAATCGAAAAAATATATCGTAAAGCCAGCCAAAGGGGGCATTAACGAGTATGGCATAAATCCCTGCACAGTCAACGGAAAAGCCCGGTTCTGCAATTGCTGGATGATGTCAGATTCTGACGCAATAAATTCCGAAGGTGGGCTTTGCCCCAACCCAATTTGTCGGAATTTCAGAAAGGCTTGCATGTTCGTAGTCAGCCCCGTGAGGGGCGTCGGGTTGAATGGAAT
>CAYWYC010000027.1:0-7501 GCA_964462565.1 uncultured Candidatus Sumerlaeota bacterium
CAATCCATGCATCATCCTGGAAAATTCTGCTCCGGATGACGGCCCTTACGGGCCTCACTACAAACGAGAGCACTACCAGAAGCCTTTCACAAAAGGCTCCATTCTGTCCGTCGCCTTATTTCCTCTGCCCGAACTTTTCAAAATAGACAATATCTTCGAGCGCGTCTTTTTTCGGGCCGCTTACCTTTTCTTTGGCCTTGCCGATGGGCAGCATGATGTAGAGGCGCTTTTCGTCGGGGATGCCGAGCTTTTCCTTGAAGTATTCCTCGCTCATCAGAAGCGTACCTTCGACCCATACGGAATCATAGCCCGCATCGACGATGGCCAGCAGCATGTTCTGGCAGGCGGCGGAGGCGTCCTCGATCCAATAGGAGCCGTAGCGCGTGGGTTCAGGGTTCATGACAATGGCGATGGCCGCGGCGGCGTTGCTGAAGCCGGGCTGAACCTTTTGGCCGAGCTCGTCCAGCATGACGCGGTCGCGGATAATGATGAACTCGCGGTTCTGCTTGTTACAGCCGCTGGGGGCCAAACGTCCCGCCTCGCAGATTTCCAGCAAGGTCTCATCGCTGATTTCCGTGGGCGCGAATTGCCGCACAGATTTTCTTTTTCGTACCAGTTCACTGAATTCCATTTTTGCCTCCTTCAGGCAGAATTCCATTTTCTTTTGCCACTTCGATATATAGATTTTCCACGGCCTCGACCATGCGACGCAAGCTGAATCGTTCGGCCCGTTCGGCGGCGGCACGGCCCATTTTGCGGCGGACGTCGGGATGGTCGGCCAGCCAGCCCAGTTTTTCCAGCAGAAGATCGTCCTCATGCGGCGGCACGATGATGCCGCTGCGTCCGTCCTCGATGGCTTCGGCATTGCCGCCCACGTCGGTGGCCACGGTGGGCAGTCCGGCGGCCAGCGATTCCACGAGCGAATTGCTGAAGCCCTCCTTGTAAGACGGCAGCACGGCCATGTCGGCGGCGTTCAGGAGGTCGGGGATATCGTCGCGCTTGCCCGTGAAGCGGATAAAGTTGCCCAGCTTCTTTTCGCGGGCGGTGGCTTCCATCTGTTCGCGGCATCCGCCATCACCCACCACCAGCATCAGCGCCTTTTGGCGTGGCTTGATGATCTCATCGGCAATGCGCACCAGCACATCGGGATTTTTCTGCCGCACCAATCGCCCATGATATATGACAACAAGGCAGTCGGGATCGATACCCAGTTCACGGCGCGTTTGCTCGCGTCGGCTTCGATCCTGAAAGCGGCCTATTTCCGCGCCGTTGTAGATGACCCGGGTCATGGATTCGGGGATACCCAGGGTCTCGATCATATCGCGGCGCACCCGTTCGCTGACGCCAACCATGACCGACCGCCACCGGCACAGGAAGCGATCCATGATGCGCTGGCGGCGACTTTCCCAGGTGTCCACATTATGCACCTGGCAGATAACTCCTTTTATGCCAGCCATGCGCGCAGAAATCGTTGCCGGAACGTTCGACCTGTACATATGAGAATGAACAATATCGATTTTGTGGTGTCCCAGGTATTTGGATAGCCGCAGCAATCCGGAAGGTGAGAGGCGTGTCCGCATGGGAACCACATCGACGGGGATGCCTTCCCGGCGAAGTTGATCGGCCAGGACGCCTTCTTCGCGGATGCAGACGAGGCGCACATTGAAGCGCTCGCGATCGAGCCGTGGCAGCACGGCCAGAATCTTGCGTTCGATGCCGCCCACGGGCAACCAGGTAATCACACGGAGAATATTCAGGCGTCGATCCATAGCGGGGAAAAGCCTAACATGGAACGCCCGAATAGGGAAGCAAGAACCGCAGGGGCTTTCGGCGAATCTTTATTGCTTCCCCATTCTCTGCTCTTGCTTTTCGCAAAGGCTCTGCTATCCTGAGCGCAATGATTTGGCAGTAAGAAACCATTAAAGGAGTCCGTCATGAAAAGAAAATGGTGGGGCTTGCTGGCGGTGATGCTGTTGTTGACCGCTTCGCTCGCGCGAGCAGGGGATTTCAAGTGGGAAAAAATCCCCGAAGAAAAGTTGGATAGTGTCATGTCGCAAATGTATGGCTTTGGCTACAACCCGAGCGGAACGTACGGGGCCGATATCAAATCGAGCGGCACGAAGGTTTTCGGGCAGCATCCCTTTAATTTCGTCGCCTATTCCACGACGCAAAACGGAAAGCCCGACCGGCTGGTGTTGGATTTGAACCGAAACGGTGATGCCTCGGACGATGAGACCTTTGAGTTGGAAGATGGCAAAATGCTTTCCTTCGACATGCCAATTGAATCATCGGAAAACAAGAAGTCCATTGCGGCAGTCTTGAAATTGATCCATGCCGAGGCGAGTTTCATCAATTTTGAAATCAAACCGGCGGAATGGCTCAAGGGCGAGATCGAAATCGATGGCGCCAAAATCCCCGCCATCATTATCGACACCGACCTCAACGGGGTCATTGCCGGTGGCGACAGCCCGGACGTGCTGATCGGCGACATGGACGGCGACGGTCAGTTTCTGAACGAAGGCCAGATTCCCATCTACGGCTGCTACAGCCACCTGAGCAAGCCTATGCTGCTGGGGGCAAAACTCTGGACACCCGATTTCAATTCCAACGGCGAAAACGGCCCGGCCCTGGCGCTGAAACCCTATGAAAATCCCAAGGGCAAGGTCCAGATTCAGGCTGATGAATGGGACGATGCATGGAAAAGCGGTCCCATCATGACCATGCTGGTTACCAAGTCGCTGCCGATCATCGGCAAACCCATCCAGGTCAACGCCGGGGTCTGTGATGCCACAACGGCCTTCGAAGTCCCTGCCGCCTATTACGACCAGATGATGATCTATGTGTCCAAAATAGAAGATGGCAAGCCGCGCGGCGTCGTTCTCTTCGAACCGAAAAAAACGATCGCCAAGCAGGTAGAGCCCGACAAAACACTGACCCTGAAGCTGGGCAAGCCGAAAGAATTTTCCCTTCTGGTGCGGCAGAACGGAAGCAAGCTGTCTGTGGACAAGGGCGAGGTTTCCGGCGGCGATGTGGCCTATGCGCAGTTTGTGATACTTGACGAAAACGGCGGCTTTGAAATGACCCCGCCGCCCAAGGCCAAAATCTTTCACCTCAAGGACGGAGAAAAGAAACAGATTGCCGAAGGCGTCATGGAGTATGGCTGAGGTGGCGCCTGCGAATACTCGGTGAGTATTCCCTCAACAGTGAAGGAAGGTGACACGCTGGAAATCATTGCCCAATACGATACGGGCGACCTTTTTGGAACTCTGGAAGCAAAGAAGGAGCATATCGTCCAGGCATTCACGCCGGACCAGGACCAATCGCACGGAGCCCCGCGATTTGACGAACGGCCTATCGATATCGAATCGGAAGCATCGGTTCGTGCAGGCGTCAATCGGGCCCAGGCCGATATGCGCGCCATCGCAACAGCCCTGGAAGCGCATAATATTGACTACAACAAGTATCCGGAAAACTTGCACAGCCTGACGAGTCCGATTTCTTACATCCGCTCGCTGCCGTCCGATCCCTTTGCCAAGGATGGCGAGATTTATCAGTATGAACCCTCCGACAAAAAATGGAAACTCTGGAGCATCGGTCCCGATCAGGAGGACGACAAGGGCAAGAAGGAATATTCTCCCCGCGACGGCGCCTGGTCCGAAGGCGACATCATTCGTGTCAGCCGGCGATGACTTGCGTCCTTGCTTGAACGCAAAAAAGGTCCATTATCTATCCGCCCCCGATGGCCGCAAGTCCGTCGGGGGTTTGCGGGTATCTGCTTAAAGCGCGGTTTGCCACTGTCCATTCTGGTATCATAAATACCCCGGGCCCGGCTTGTAGTAAGCGACGTGAGTCGCGTAAAATTCATGTGCGCAGAAAAGTCACGCGACTCACGTCCCTCACTTCAAACACGGCCCACCCGGACTTTCTGATTCCGATTGCGAGTGGGACGCCGGGAAAAATGATTCAAACAGCGGTTTTTGCCTTTACGAAAACGGCAAAAGGCTATAGGATAAAAACGGCGTATCCAAGAGCGGAGGCAAAGGGGGCCCGGTGGCTCCCGCGGTCTTCAAAACCGTTGTGACGCTTCACGGCGTTGGGTGGGTTCGACTCCCATTTGCCTCCGCCAATTTTGTGCCCGAGGGATGCCTCCCATGTCCAAAACAAAAAAGCAAAGCCAGCCCGATCCCCGCAGCCGCATTCCGGCTGTGTCGGACCTGCTGGAACACGCGCGTATTCAGGACCTTATCGAAAAGTGGACCCGCTCACTCGTGATGGACGCGATCCATGAATGCCTGGACCTGCTGCGCAAGAATGTGACCGAAAGCGACGACCTGAACTTGGATGCCGTAGCCGCGCGCGTGGAAGAAGCGCTCCTCGACAGCCAGAAGGACCGCCTGCGTCCCGTGATCAACGCCACCGGGGTTATCCTGCATACGAACCTGGGCCGTGCCGTATTACCGAGGGCCGCCGTGGATGCCCTGGCTGATACCTTTCAGTGCTGCAACCTGCAGATCGACATGGAAAGCGGCGAGCGCGGCAAGCGAAACTATATGACGGAACGCCTGCTCTGCAAACTCACGGGAGCCGAGGCGGCCATGGTGGTGACCAACAATGCCGCCGCCACGCTCCTGATCCTGACGGCCCTGGCCAGCGGACGGGAAGTGATCATCTCGCGCGGACAACTGATCGAAATCGGCGGCTCCTTTCGTCTGCCCGATTGCATCCACCAGAGCGGCGCGAAGATGGTCGAGATCGGCACGACCAACAAGACCCACCTGCGCGACTATGAGAACGCCATCACCGAAGAGACGGGGCTCATCCTGAAATGCAACCCCAGCAACTACCGCATCGTCGGATTCAGCAAGGTGGTGCCCACGGCGGACCTGGTGACGCTCAAGCGCGAACGCCCCGACCTGGTTGTGGTGGATGACCTGGGCTGCGGGGCGCTGGTGGATTTATCAAACTATGGCCTGCCCAAGGAACCCACCGTCCAGGACAGCATCGCCGCCGGAGCCGACATTGCCTGCTTCAGCGGAGACAAACTGATCGGCGGACCCCAGGCGGGCATCATCGTCGGGCGCAAGGACCTGATCGCGAAAATCAAGAAGCATCCCCTGACGCGCATGTTGCGGGTCGGCAAATTGACGGACATCACGCTGGAACATACGCTGCGCCTTTTTCTGGAGCCGGAAAAACTGGTCGAGACCAATCCGACCCATGCCATGCTGTCGGCATCGGTGGACGGCCTGAAGGCCAAGGCGCGCCGCATCATGAAAAAAGTATCGGAACAAAATCAGAAATTAAGCATCCGAATGATGGAAGGCGCCAGCACCACGGGCGGTGGAAGCCTCCCGGCCACAGCCATCCCGACCTGGCTGCTGGCGGTGAAGAGCGACGGCATGTCGGCAGACAAACTGGCCCTGCGCCTCCGCCAATGCCCCAAGCCCGTCATCGCCCGCATCGCCAACGAAGAAGTCCTCCTCGACATGCGAACGATCCTCAAGGGCGAGGACAAAGATGTCATCGAAGCGCTGTCGATTATATAACAGATTAGAACAGGAAAGAATGATGGCAATAAATCTGGAAAGACGTCGAAAGGTGATGGCCCGGTCAATCAAGTTGGGACATTGCGTATGCAATCCGAAAAAGCCCTGCCCCTGCCCGGAGTTTCAGGAATACAACGTGTGCAGCTGTGCCGGGGAAAAAATGCCGAAAAAGACGGGGCCCGTGAAACTGACGCAATACGTGCGTAAGGCAGGCTGCGCGTCCAAGATCGGCCAGGCCGATCTGCTGCGCATATTGGGTAATCTTCCGCCCGTGAATCATCCGAACATTCTGGTAGGCACGGCGGCCGGCGATGACGCGGGCGTGTACAAGATCGACGAGCAAAACGCCCTGGTCCAGACGGTGGATGTTTTTACGCCCTGCGTGGACGACGCCTATCTCTTCGGCCAGATCGCCGCGGCCAATTCCGTGAGCGACTGTTATGCCATGGGCGCGAAGCCCCTGACGGCCCTGTCGGTCGTCTGCTTTCCCATCGACACGCTCGACGGCGAAGTGATGGAGGAAATGCTGCGCGGCGGCATCGAAAAACTCGAGGAAGCGGAATGCAGCCTGATCGGCGGGCATAGCGTGAATGACGAAGAAGTGAAGTGCGGCTTTGCCATTACCGGCCTCATCCAGACGGGCCGCGCCATCGAGCGCAACCGCGCCCGCGCCGGTGACGCCCTGGTACTGACGAAGCCGATTGGCACGGGAATGGTTTCCTTTGCGGCGCAGCTGGGTGTGGCGAGCGATGCGGCCCTGGCGCAGATCGGCGCCTCCATGGCGACGCTGAACAAGGATGCCGCCGAACTGATGGTGGAATACGAAGCCAACGCATGCACCGACGTGACGGGCTATGCCCTGGCGGGTCACCTGGTCGAGATGGCGCGCAAGAGCGGCGTTGCGGCGGAAATCGACCTGTCGAAGATGCCCGTTTTCGCGCCGGTGATCGACTGTATCGAAAACAGCCTCATGGGCGGGGCCATCGAGCGCAACATGGAATATTCCATGGCCTGGGTGCGCAACCTGGATGAGGCTAACGATGCGAACCTGCCCGTTATTTACGATCCGCAGACATCGGGTGGTTTGCTGATTTCCCTGCCGCCGGAAAAGGCGGAGCGGCTTGTGGAAGAGCTGCAAAAACGCGGACATGCCGCCGCAGCCATCATCGGGCGCATGGTGGAAAAGCCCGAAGGCGCGCGCGACGGTGAAGTCACGATTATCAACGCCGCTCTGGAAAACATCCTGGGCGAGCGAGAAGGTAGCATAGACATGAGCAAGAAAAACGAGCTGAAGCCGACTGACAAGGTCGCGTCGAATAATGCGGAAGAAGAAGAGACAGCCTGCTGCGCCAATCCGCCGAGTTTTGACGACGAGGAAGAAGGCTCCTGCTGCTGCTCGTCGGACGATGCAGATTCGAACTGCTGCACACCGGCTTCGGAAGCGTCGGACGGTTCGTGCTGCTGTTCCGCGCCCGAGGGCGATTCGTCGGACTGCGGCTGTTCGGCCCCAGCTGCCGAAGCGGCTCCCACGCAAGCGCCCCAGGCCTTCATGGGATTCCTGCGCGAGGCCAACAAGCCCGGCTTCATCGACGAACGCGCCAAAAAACTCATGGCCATCGCCCTGAGCATCGCCGAAAAATGCGAGCCCTGCCTGCGCATCCACATCCAGGGCGCAATCAAAATGGGCATCACCAAGAACGAAATCGACGAAGCCGCCTGGCTCGCCATTTCCTTCTGCGGAAGCCCCGCCATGATGTTCTACAACCCCATCCGCAAGGAACTCTTGGGATAGCATTGCCATTGACCGCAAGAAAGCGAGAAGCGCAACCATGCTGAAACGGCTCTACATCGACAACTACAAATGCTTCGAAAACTTCGAAGTCGAATTCTCCAACATCAACCTCCTCCTGGGCGCAAATGCCTCGGGGAAGAGCACGGTGTTGGAGGTGCTCGAT
>CAYWYC010000027.1:7601-26749 GCA_964462565.1 uncultured Candidatus Sumerlaeota bacterium
CCTCCTCCTGGGCGCAAATGCCTCGGGGAAGAGCACGGTGTTGGAGGTGCTCGATATGATCAGCAGGATTGCTTCTTCAGATGGTGAGGATGTTTCCAAAGCGATTTCCTGCAAAAGTCGTACTCGATGGGCTAACAAGGAGACCCAGCGCTTCGAACTGGAATTTTCCGTACCTTTGGGAACATATATCTATACGCTATGGATTCGAAATGATTCTTCCCAGGACAAGATTCGTATTGAAAAAGAAAAACTGCAAGTTGGTGAGTTAACCATTTTCGAAATATCAGGAGGAAGCGCTCACTTTTATTCTGATACCAATGGTAACCCTCATGTCTCTTCCCTTATCTCAGATAAGTATTCAATATTTACAAATCCCAGATCTCTCGATATTCTTCGCGATCAATTTCTGGCAGAGTCGTATTTTCGCGACATAATTTGTGCAAGAATTACACCTGCAATTATTTTGGCAGAAAGCCGGGACAGCGTTTCGAAGGCCTCGATAAACATGTCGGATTTTGCTTCCTGGTATAGCCATTTGCTTCAGGAAAAACCGGAGATTATTTCAGAATTGCTTGCCTCTTTGAAAGCAGTACTTCCCGGATTCCAATCTCTTGCCATGCCGGGGATTGAAGACTTCCGACAATTGAAAGTCAAAATGCAGATGCTTGCTGAACAAGGCAAAACTGTATCTGATTTTCTTTTCACTGAATTATCGGACGGTCAGAAGATGCTGGTCGTTCTCTACACCTTGCTTCATAACTTGAATGATCAATCGATTCTCTGCATTGACGAGCCGGACAATTATATTTCGCTTCAGGAAATCGAGCCCTGGCTGCATGCTCTGGAAGACAAGGTGGACGATACGGGCGCGCAGTGCTTGATTATCTCGCATCATCCGGAGTTGATCGACCGGCTGGCGGTGGATTGCGGGATTTATTTTTACCGCGAGAACAATGGCCCCGTCCGGACCAAGCGCTTCGAGAATACGCTGAAAGATAATTTAAGCGCATCGGAACTCGTGGCGCGGGGTTGGGAAAATGAGTAGAAACGTGCGATGCACCATCGTCTGTGAAGATCGACAGCAGGGGGCTTTTGTGCGTCGTTTTTTGCAAGGGCTGGGGTTTGACAATCGCAGAATCCGGATGATGCAATCGCCAAAAGCCAAGGGCAGCGGCGAGCAATATGTGCGCGAGCAATATCCGAAAGAGGTGGATTCCCAACGCCGGCGTTCCTATCAGAAAAACCTGGCTTTGGTCGCGGTGATCGATGCCGATACGCATTCAGTGAAGCAACGGCTTGAGCATTTGGATAATGCGCTCAAAGAAAATAATTTGGAAGTTCGGCAGGACGATGAGAAAATCGCCAACATTGTTCCAAAGCGCAATGTCGAAACCTGGCTCAAATATTTATCGGGCGATGATGTCGATGAAGAAACCGATTATCGACATAAGGACAGACAAAGAAAATGCAAGGAACAGGTGAACCGGATGCTGGAAATATGGCAGAATCCGCCCCAGGATTCGCCGGAGTCTCTGAAAAACGCTTGTAAAGAATTTAAGAGGGTGATGTGAATTTATGCAAAATCAACTGACCAATCCCATTGTCCAGGGATCGCATTGTGATCCGTCGGTTTGTGCGGCGCGGGGGCGGTATTATATGGTGACGAGTACGTTCAGTTTTTTTCCGGGTATTCCGGTTTTGGAATCGGAGGACCTGTTCAACTGGAAAATTATCGGCCATGTGCTGACAACTCCTTCGGCGGCACAGATCGAGGACGCGGCCTATAACGCCGGAAACTGGGCAACGACCATCCGCTACGACGGCGCGCGTTTTTATATCGTCGTTTCCAATGTGAGTGTGGCCCGAACCTTTTTCTGCACGGCTGATGATCCCGCAGGTCCCTGGTCGGAGCCGATTTTTGTGGAGAAGATTGACGAGGCGGGCAAGGTTTATGACCCGAGCCTGGATTTTGAGGATGGGCGCTGCTACATCACCTATGCTCTGGGCACGGGCGACAACGCGATCCTCATGGCCGAGATTGACGCGACTAACGGTCGCCTGCTCAGTGAGCCTCGGGAAATATGGCGTGGCACAGGCATGTTCGGCATCGAGGGACCTCATGTGTATCCCTTCGGCGATTATTATTTTCTGCTGGCGGCGGCTGGTGGCAACACGAATCATGCGGCCCTTGTCGCGCGCAGTCGCGAGCGTTTCGGCCCTTATGAGTCGGCGCCGCACAATCCCGTCTTTACCAATTTCAACGAACGGCAGCGCCTGTTTCAGAGCCTGGGCCATGGCGATTTTGTGCGCGATGCCGTGGGCCACTGGTGGTTTATTTTCCACGCCACGCGCAACGTGGGTGGCTACGAGGGGCTGGCCGATACGGCGGGACGCGAAGCCTGCATCGCGCCTGTGGAGTGGCAGGACGACTGGCCCATTGTGGGCGATGATGGAAGATTGCCCGCGCGGTATGAGCTTGATCGCGAAATCCCCGAGCAACTGCCTTGGGCCTTTGAGGATGATCTGAGCGTGCCGGACTGGCCGCTGGAATGGCTCTTTCGCCAGCCGCCCGAAGTCCCGCAATTTGAGCGTGACACCGATGCCCGAGAAATCCGCCTGACCGGGAATGCCGCCGACCTGTGGCAGCAAAAACCGGGCGCGACCTGGTGCGCGGTGCGGCAGGCCTTTAACGAAGGTGTATGGCAAGTGTCGATGCAATTTGACCCGCAGCAGGAGAATGAAGAAGCTGGCATCAGCTGCTTTATGAATCCGGATTATCATTACGACCTGCTGATTTCTCGCGAGGCTGGTCAGCCCGTTCTGGTGGCGCGTCGGCAGGTGTCGGACATTGACTATATTCAGGAGAGCATGCCGGTCGAGGGTGAATGGGTCGATGTGGAAGTGCGCGTGAACCCTTGGGCCTATGAGTTCTTCGTGGGCTTTGACGGTGGCGAGAAAAATCTCTTTGCCAAGATGCAGGCCCACCTGATTACCCGCAGCGTGGCCGGCGGATTCACCGGCGTTATGCTGTCGCTCTTCGCCACAGGCCGGGGCGACGCTTGCAGTGGTCCCGTGCGTTTCAAAAACATCGCCGCCCGCGAAACGGGGAAGGTGGTCCCGCCGCATAAATTGTAAAATCCGATTGCGATTGCGAACCGATTAGAAGGAGAAAGGTTTTAAGATGCCGCAGATTCCGCCGGGACAGATTCCGAAAAATGCCGTGCCTGAGGTTTTGATGATGATATGCACCGCCGGGCATGTGGATCATGGCAAGACGGCCCTCGTGCGTCTGCTGACCGGTTGCATGACCGACCGTCTCAAAGAAGAACGCGACCGCGGCCTGACCATCGAACTCGGCTTCGCGCCCTGCTTTCTGGGCAACAATCTTTCCGTGGGCATCGTCGATGTTCCCGGCCATGAAAAATTTATCAAGAACATGGTGGCCGGGGTTTCGGGCATCGGCATGACGCTGCTGGTGATCGCCGCCGACGACGGCATCATGCCCCAGACCATCGAGCATTTCCAGATCATGGACCTGCTGGGCGTGCGCCATGGCATGGTGGCCCTTACCAAGACCGACCTCGTGAGCCCGGAGCAGGTGGAAGAGCGTGTCGCCGAAATCGCCACCTGGCTCGACGGTACCTGGCTCCAGGACTGCCCCATCTGCCCCGTTTCGTCCGAGACCTTTGAGGGCTATCCCGAATTCTACAACACCCTCGTCGCCCAGATCGAAAAGGCCTCGACCCGTCGCCGCGCCGGTATTTTCCGCATGCCCGTGGAACGCACCTTTCGCCAGGAAGGCTTCGGCTCGGTGATTTCCGGCATCCCCATCGACGGGACCATTCGCGTGGGCGACACCCTTGAACTGCTCCCCGGCGGCCAAAAGGGACGGGTCCGCGCCATGCAGTGTTTCGGCCACGATACCGATGAAGGCCGCTTCGGCCAATGCCTGGCGCTCAATATTCCCGACTTCAGCAAAAACCCGCCCGAGCGGGGACAGGTGCTTGCCGCGCCCGCTTATCTGCGGCCCGTGCAGTTTATCCACGTGGACCTGAAGGCCGTGCCGGGCCTGGCACAGCCGCTTAAGAACGCCGAAAACATCAAGTTCCACTGCGGTACCATCGAAGCCCCCGGCAAGATTTATCTCCTCGAGGACAAGGTGCTGACGGAAGGCCAGGATTGCCTTGCCACCGTGGCGCTCAGCGATCCCGTGGCCGTTGCCATGCATGACCGCTTCATCATCCGTCGCGCATCGCCCGCCATCACCGTTGCCGGAGGCCAGGTGCTCGCCCTTACCGAAGGCGACCGCCGTCCGCGCAAGTCCCAGATTCTCGAACGCCTCCAGTCCTATCGCGCCGAACTGGAAGGCGTGGACCTCCACAGCGATGCCGGACGCGCGCGCAAGATTGTTTATAGCCTGCGCTGGGATTTTCCCCGTGGCGCAACGATGGAACAACTTTCCCAGGCCACGCTGCTCGATAGCAATGCCCTGCGCCTGTTGGTCGAAAAACTCATCGCCGACGAAAGCATCCTGAGTCTCGGCGAGAACCTCCTGATGCATCCCGACGCCTATCGGCTGTTGCTGGATAATGTCGTTGCCCGCATCGAAGAAGCCAAATCGAAAAAGGCCCTCAGCCTGACCGTGGCCGATTTGCGCGGCCTGGGAAACTGGCCCAACGCCCTCTGGCAGAACATCGCCGACCGCGTCCAGCAGATGGGGCTGGTCCGCCGTCGTGGCGATACCTACATCATCAAGGGTGCCGTTGATCAGCTGCCTGCCCAGGATCGCAAGGTACTCGACGAAATCGTGGAAGTCTATCGCAAGAGCGGCTTTCACTCGCCCCGGCCCGACGAACTGCCCAAGCGCGTCCATGCACCGCGTCAGCAGATCGACAAAATGCTGAACCTGCTTTTTAAGGAAGGCGAGCTGATCCGGCTTGATAAAAATGTCGTCATCCATTATGATACTTTCAAACGTGCCCAGGACCTGGTGGTGAAGACCATTCAGGAAAAAGGCGCGCTCGACTCGAACGAGTTCAAGACCATGGTTGGTTCTTCGCGCAAATATGTGATGGCTTTTCTGGATTTTCTGGACAGCAAAGGCATTACCCTGCGCCAGGAAAACCAGCGCAAGCTGACCAACCGCTACCGCGAAAACCTGCTGTAGGATTTTCGCCAGGAGTAAGCCCAATGAAAGACAAAGGACGCATCGCCATTGCAGCGATTCTTTTTCTGGCGGCCATCGGGCTGATGGCCTATGGCGTGAGCATGAAGATGGAAGTATTCTACGCCCAGCCCGCGCCCCAGATTCCCGATCCCCTCGTCGATCCCCTCAAGGCGGAAGCCCCCGGCGACCGGGACGAGGATACCCGCTTTATCACCGGGTCGAATCATCAACTCTGGCAGCCGGACAAGTCCCGGTCGGAAACAATAAACGACATCGACCTGTTGGATCATTCCACCGTAAGCGGAGTGGCGCGGACCTCGGAAACTTTGCACCTGACCGGTCTTGACGCCTGTCCCACCTGAATTTAGTCACATTCAAGCGGCCGGGTCGGTCGCTCTTTCGAGGCAAGCATGAAGATTAAAAAACGCCGTCTGGTTCAATTCGGGGCCCTGGCCCTTTTCCATATCCCCTTTCTCGCGGCACTCACCCCGGCAGCACGATGCATTCCCGTATTTTCCTGCCATGCCTGCGTGGCCACGTGGAATATCTGCCCTGTTGGTGCACTCATGCATTACGCGGGCTGGCATCTTATTCCCTTTTATCTGATCGGCCTGATCCTCCTTTTCGGCGCGCTCATCGGCCGGCTCTTCTGCGGATGGATATGTCCCTTTGGTACGCTCCAGATGCTGCTTTACAAAATCCCCAGCCCCAAGTTCCGCCTCCCCGCCTGGACCGGTTACATCAAGTATGTGCTTCTGGCGGCGCTGGTGGTTATCATTCCCTATTATCTGGGCGAACTGACCTATTATTCGTTCTGCCGCGTTTGCCCCGTGTCCACGATCCAGGTAACGATTCCCTATTTTCTGACCAACGAAAACGCGGCCTGGAGCGGCTGGCTTACAACGAGCCGCTTTATCGTTTTCGGCTCGGTTATTATCCTGGCCATCGCCTCGAGCCGCTCCTTCTGCAAGGTGGCCTGTCCTGTGGGCGCGATGATGGGGCCCTTCAACCATATCAGCCTGTGGAAGGTGAAGGCCCCGGAACAGTGCCCCTCGTGCAAAAAGTGCGACCGCGTCTGCTCCACCGATGTCAAGCCATCGGAACGCATGGGAGCCGGCACATCACCCAACCGCCACCACGACTGCATCGTCTGCCATGAATGCCAGACCGCCTGCCCCGTAAACATCAAGCAGAAAAAGGACAAGCAAAAGCAATAGTTCTGCACGCTCAGCGAATAGAAGCGCTGCCGGCTTTTTTTCGCTGAAAGTCCAGGCCCTGCTCGCTGCGGTTTCGGCGGCGGCCTTCCTCGATAAAGCGGTCGATGCTTTCGCGCGTAATGCGCATACTCCTCGGCCCCAGGCGCACGGCGTCGAGCTTGCCTTCCTGGACCATCTGGTAGATTCTTTTCTTGGAAACATCCAGTTCTTTCGCGACTTTCCAGACACGGCTCATTTTGCTGATGGACATTGCATAAACCTTTCTTCCTTGGAGATCTGCCGGAAAGGGTGTGTGCTCCCGATCGGCTGAGCCGGTTCTACCGCAAAAGAGGCGATTGAATCCCTTGATTTGCCCTGTGTTTTGCTTGTTTTTCGGCTGTATTTTGATTGGGCCGCTTTCGAGCAGGCAAAACCATTGAAAAGAAGGGGCTTGCATGTTTCACAAAGTTCCGCCGGAAATACGGCTGGCGGACAACGCGCTGGGAAGAGCGTTCTATTTTCGCGGAAAAACTGACCGGAAATCCACTATTTCCGAGCCTTTTTGATGATTGACACTTATCGAGTTGTGCGATAGGCTGAGAAAGAAGTGGCGACTTTTATGTTTCCACCCTGAAACGGGCGCATTTTATTTCTCGGGTCTCGCGAGCCATCCCTATGAGTTCTTCCAATAACAGGGCTATTGCCTCGAAATCTTCCGATATGCACCATTCCTTGCCGGGAAAGATCCTGGAGGGGATTCGTTTCAGCGCGGCATTTTTGTCAAAGCGCGGCAGCAATGTCCACCCCGTGGTCTGGATGATATACGACGCGATTTTGGCCGCGCTGGCCGTGCGCCTGGCTTATATCATCTCGCCAAAGACGCACCTGGGTGAGATGACCCTGCAGGAAACCACCTATTTTGTGATTGCCGCCCTGCTTTGCGCCAATGTGGCGGGCATGTACGAAAAGCAATTGTTTTTGCGGGGATCGCGCATGGCCATGTCGCTGCTTTTCGCGGCAATTATGACACCCGTACTTGTCTCCGTCGCCCTTTCTTTCCAGCAGTATCGCCCCCTGGCACGCTATATTTTCGTTATATGGATCGGCCTGTTTTTCCTGTTTGGCTTTCTGCCGCGCTTTCTGGTTTATGCCTGCCAGCATCTCTATCCGGTGCGCGTTCTTCTCGCCGGTGAATTTCATGCCACGCGACGTATAGCCAGAAAAATCCGCAGGGAAAAGGGACGGTACGAGATAATCGGTTACTGTGTCGATGAGATTCAGCCCGACCCCGAGGTTCTGGGCTGCATTACCGATATTCCGAGCATCTGCAGCAAGCGCTGGGTGGATCATATCGTCTTGTGCGGCAAGGCCCTGAACAGTTCGATCCTGCTGGAAAATTGTTTTGAGGCGTCCAAGGGAGGCTGTACCTTTTCCGATGCCTGCACTTTTTACGAGGGCATGTTCGAGCAGGTATCGGTGGACATGATCGATGAGGAGTGGTTTCTGCGCTCCAATATTCACCTGAGCCGCCGTTTTCAGTCTCTGCTGAAACGGGGAATGGATATTTTTCTGAGCCTCCTGGGGCTGGTGCTGCTTGCGCCCGTGATTCCCGTGATTTACCTGCTTATTCGAATCACCTCGCCGGGACCGGCATTTTATACGCAGACCCGCCTGGGGCAATATGGCCGGCCTTTTCGCATTTTCAAATTCCGCACCATGACCATCGAAGCCGAAAAAGACGGCGCCAAGTGGGCCAGCAAGGGCGATGCCCGTGTGACGCATATCGGCTACATCCTGCGCAAGACCCGCCTGGATGAGGTGCCCCAGTTTTTCAATATCCTCAAGGGTGATATGTCATTCGTCGGGCCACGCCCCGAACGCCCCGAAATGATGAAGGAAATCGAGAAGGAAGTGCCTTTCTTTTCCTTTCGCTGCTGGGCGCGACCGGGTCTGACCGGCCTGGCCCAGATTCGCGCGGGTTATGGCGCCAGCGTCAAAGACGCCAAAAAGAAACTTCAGTTCGATCTGTTTTATATCAAAAACTGGTCGATCCTGCTGGATATGCGCATCATCATGCGGACCATCACGGCCATCATGCGCGGTGCGCGCTGAGCGTCATTTCTCTTTATTTCTGGAAAACTATATCCATCCATCTCTTTATATAAAGGAGCATTATTTTGTCAGAAAATCGCCCGAATATTCTCTGGATCTGCACCGATTCCCAACGCTGGGACACCCTGGGCTGTTATGGCAACGAATTCGTCACCACGCCCAACATCGACCGCCTGGCCCGGGAAGGCGTACTCTTTGAAAACGCCTATTGCCAGAATCCCCTTTGCACGCCCAGTCGCGGATCATTCCTCACGGGGCGCTATCCCGTGACCACACGCCTGCGCCAGAATGGCCAGACTGTGCCGCCGGATTTGAAGCCGATTTCGAAAACGCTTTCCGACAGCGGATTCATCTGCGGGCTTTCGGGCAAGCTGCACCTGAGCAATGTGGATCAGCGGCTTACCTTCGGGCCGGATTGGTGGAAGGTGGACCAGAAGTATTGGCGTGTGCCTTTTGAAAAGCGGGTGGATGACGGATACAGCGTGTTTCACTGGTCCCACGGCAACAGCATCTTTCCCCATTCGGCCTATACCCAGTGGCTCAAGCAGCATGGATGGCTGGAGCAGGAGCCGGATCTGGAAGCGAATAAGCTCGGCCCGCTCGTCAGCTATGGACGCCCCGGCGACCAGACCCATACGGCTTTCTGCATCGACAAGGCCATTGAGTTCATCGAAGTCCACCAGGAAACGGATTGCCCCCATCCCTGGATGTTCTCCATCAACGGCGTCGATCCCCATCCGGACTTTCATCCGCCCGAAGCATTCATGAAGCCCTATCTGGAAAAACTCGACGACATTCCCCTGCCCCATTACGAGGAAGGCGAACTCGACGACAAACCCTCGCACCAGAAGGAATTTTACGAAACCAACGGCAAGCAGGCCACGCGTACCTGGACCGATCGCGAACGCCGCCTGGCGCGGGCCGCCTACTGGGCAAGCTGCGATCATATCGACTACCATGTCGGCAAATTGCTCGACGCCCTCGACCGAACGGGTCAGCGCGAGAATACCATGATCATTTTCACCAGCGATCACGGCGAACTCCTGGGCGACCATGGCCGCACCTGGAAAGGGCCCTATCTCTACGAGGGAGCCGTGCATGTGCCCTTGATTATTTCATGGCCCGGCAAGATCGAGCAGGGCATCCGCTCCGATGCGCTGGTGGAACTGACGGACCTGGCCCCGACCATTCTGGACGCCTGCGAGATGCCGGCCGATCCGTCCATGCAGGGCCGCTCGCTTTGGGAATTGCTGACGGGCAAGGCCGAAGCCGGATACTTCCGCGACGATGTCTATTGCGAGTATTACAACTCCAACCCGAACAATCCGCCCAAGTGGCTGACCATGATCCGCGAAAAGCGCTACAAGATGATTGCCGTCCACAACACGCTCGAAGGCGAACTTTACGACCTGGAAGCCGATCCCTGGGAGCACAAAAACCTGTGGGACGATCCCCAACACAAGGACGTGAAGATCATGATGCTCCAACGCATGGCCGCCCGCATGGCCTTCACCGCCGACCCCATGCCCGAACGCGTCGGCGTTTTTTAAGGATCCACGGACCACACGAAAGGACTGGCGGAGCAGAGCCGCCAACGCTTACGTATCGCCACCATCCTGGTGGCAGTGGGATGTGAACGGTGGAATTAAAAGAGTGAGTTTGTATTGGTAATTTTATCGGGAACCCTTTTGCCGGCAAGATGCCGGCGGTACTTTTTTTTACCATTATCAGCCGCCAGCGCTTACGTATCGGGGCTGTAACATAAATAAAGACACGTTCATTGATCATTGTTTTCAGCGCTGAAAGCGCGATTCATCATAGCCTGGGGTGGAGCGCCCGAAGGAAGCGGAACCCCAGGAACAGGGCCGAAAAAAAAGCAAGCGCTGTAAGCGCGCCCCAATTTGAGCCGTGCTTACAGCACTAAAACAATATTATCCTGGCAGAAAAACCTGGGCTTTCACCCAGGCTGGGATGATGCCGGGCTTTCAGCCCTCATATGGAAAAGCCCATGAGGATGGCTGGAGAAAGAAAAGGGACCGCCGGGATTGGTAATTTTATCGGGAACCCTTTTGCCGGCAAGATGCCGGCGGTACTTCAATTGATTTGACGTAAAGTTCAGGAAGGATTATAAAAAGGAGGGCTGAAGGCCCGAGTCATATTCTATTTATGCCGGGATTATGCGCTCTGCTAAAATCTTTCTCCGAATCTCTCCACGCCCTCCGAGCCTCCGTGGTGTTTTCTCCTTGGTATGTTTATCTTGTGCTGCCGGATCGGTAGATGTCGCCATCGCTGATGGTACCGTTCGTGGGATCGTAGAGGACGCGCTGGAATTCCATATCCTGGTCAGGGCCATAGCTCCAGAGCAGCCAGTAGCGCGTAACGGTATCGTCGCCGATGTAATGGATGTATTCGCCGCCCGGTCCGAATGGTCCGCCCGGCGTCCCAAAGGCCTGCGGCTTGAAGAAGCGGTCCTTCGGGATAGTGGTGATATAGGCGATGGGCGTGGTCAGCCGCCAGGTCTGCGTAGGCTCAGGCGGCGGAATAAAGGCATTCGCCGCGGGGGGATAACGGTTATGGTCCACCGTATAAGACTCAATGGCCGTGACCATGGAACGCATGTCCGATTCCGTGGCCGCCACCTTGGCGCGCATCTGGGCTTCCAGAAAATTGGGCACGGCAATGGCGGCCAGAATAGCAATAATGGCAACAACGATGAGGAGTTCGATCAGGGTAAAAGCGTGCTTCCGGTTATGCATGGTCATACTTCTCCTGCTTTCTCGCGGGTCAGATTGGACGACTTTATAGCGGATGATCGGGCAGGCCGCAATGCTTTTCCTTGCGATTAATGCCTCCAGCATATAAAAGTAGAGGGCTGTGTATGAATATGTGGCGAAAGGAAACATGATGCCCGACGATTTTAAACCCGAACTGAGGCCGGTAGTCAATGAGGATGGCGGCAGCCCGCGCGAGAGCCTGCCCGTGCCGGGATTCTGGAAACGCCTGCTGATTTTTGCGCTGGATACGGCCCTGCTGATTTTCCTGGTCTATTTTTTTTCGAAGTATTTTTATACCGTTCTTTATCCCCTGGGAGCGGCCCTGCAGTGGATCGTCCTGGTGCTGGTCTATGTGTATTTCGCGGTCTGCGCCACCGGGGTCACCAAGGGCAAGACCTTGGCGCGCCATATTCTCAAATATCGCCTCGTGACTCTGGACGGCCAATACCTCAGCCCCGGCAAGGCCGCCATTCGCGCGATATTCGATTGCGCCATCGTTTACGCGATTATTGTGATCCTGGGACGCAGGATTCTGCCCAACCACATGATGATGTTTCCGCGGGACTTGGAGCATCGCGTGGTTCTGCTTTCCCTGGCCTATATCTCGGCGGCCTACGCCGCGGGCACGGCGCTTTTCTGCTCCGGCCATCCCAAGAAACGCGCCGTCCATGACCTCGTGCCCGCTTCTTTCGTTGTTAAGGAAGCGAAACTCGAGGAAGGCGTCGCTTTTATGAACGAATGGTCCAGCTCCGATTTGACACGCCTGAAAAACGCCCGCATTCCCGCGGCGATCATGTTTCTTATCATCCTGGTGCTCTTCTTTCAGGTGCGCTGGAAAGCCGATGCCTGGATCGGATCGGTGCCCTGGGACGTGACAAACCTGGAGGCCCTGGACGCCGCGCACCAGAAACTGGATACGGAAGACTTCAAACTTTTTTATGTGGTGGGACCGTCGGAGCAAATGGCCCAACTCTTTGATGAGCGCCTGGCGAGCGAACAGCAGCAGCGCAGGCTCGCGGAAGAGGATCTCCTGACGACCGATGTGCTGAAGGGACTCGTGGACGGCAGAAAGTTTTACTTTGCCTTTTCATGCGATGAACAAATGACGACGGAGACCCTGCTGCAAAATCCCCAATATTATGAGATTATCGAACGCTCCCAGGCGGTGGCGATGGACCTTTCCCAACAATATTACCTGGAAGAAGATGAAAGGCCCAGCTATTACGATTCGATTCTGGTGGAATTCTGGGAGACCCTGCCGGCCTCCCTGTTCTTTCGCAACCACCTGGTGGATATGAAGGTGATCGATATCGAACCGCCCTATCCCAAACCGACGCCCGCGCCGGTGGATGAAGACAGCGAGACAACGGATACTTCGGGCCTCTGACCGGAGCAAAAATGAACCAGGCCGACGTACCAATTTCCGAAACGGATGAAGATCGCCTGCCGCAGTCTTTCTTTGTGCGGTTGGCGAGTCTGCTTTTTTTCTATGCCTCGGCCATGCTTTTCTTTCGCAATGCCTGGCTTTTGCGAAACCTGGCTATCGACGACAGCTATATCACCTATCGCTTCGCCTGGCGCCTGGCCAAGCAGGCCACCCTGCGCTGGAACATGCTCGAAGCACCGGTCGAGGGCTACACCTCTTTCCTTTCTGTCCTGCTGAGCGCGCCCTTTATCTGGCTGGGCATCGACCCGATCGAGGCCTGGAAATATATGGGGATCGGCTTTATATTCGGCGGTGCGGCGTTGACGGTCTGGGGTGGTCGGCAGTTTTGCCGACTGTATTTTCCCAAGGGCCTGCGCCTGGGCCTGCCGCTTTTTGTGGGGGCGCTCTGGCTCATGAATCCCCTCAACGGCATTCACGCCATGAGCGGTATGGAAACCGCCCTCCACGCCTTTCTCCTCACGGCCTGCGCCGCCTTGGCGATTTATATTTTCCGACGCCAAAAAGAAACCGAAGAAACCGCCCTCCTGCCGATGCGGCTCTATATCGCGCCGGGCATCGGCTTTTTGCTTCTCGGCATGACCCGGCCCGAAAGTCTGCTATGGTCGGCGCTGATTATCGCGGGACTGCTCATCGGATTGCGGCCTTCCGAGCGCATGCGTTTTCTGCGCGCCCTGCTTCTTTCTCTTATTTTGCCGGGGGCCATATACTTCATCGCCCGATGGATTTATTTCGGCAACATGCTCCCCAGCACCTTCCACGCCAAAGCCGCAAGCGCCGGATCCTCCGAACTCGGACGCCTCCACAGCATCCTGCCATCGCTCCATGATATCCTGAAATACATCCGCCGCTACTGGGCGCTTTTTTTGTCGCTCTATGCGGCCGTCGGCCTCATCCTGCTCTGGCGACGCGGACGGCAAAATATTTCCGCCTCCTTGCGGGCCGCCCTGCCCTGGTTCTTTTTTCTCGCGGCATCCTTTGCCTGCATCGGCTTCTTTGCCCACATTCACATGCTCATGGGCTATGCCTGGCGTTTTTTATACCCCTACGGCCAAACCCTCTGGCTGCTGCTGGTTTTGCCGTCGGGCGTCTTGCTCTTGCGGCTCGTTTGGGATAGACGAAGCCATGCCCGCTTCTTCGCGGCGGCGGCTGTTTTTCTCGTCCTCTGCACCTTGTCCATGGCATCCATCTGGCGCGATTCCTTCGGGACCAAAGGCGGCAACCTTCTTTATTACAACGCCCGCCAGAGCAACGGCTTCTACAGCATCCTCCGGCACAATACCATCTCCGGTAAGGGCTATCGCAAGGTCGGACGCGAGATCGACAAGATGGCACTTGCCGAAGGCCCCCCTCTCACGCTCTTCCACCACAACATGGGCGAACTCATGTTTTTCGCGCCCCACTGGGATTCCATTGATCCTGTCGGGCTTGTCGATGCCCAGGTGGCGCATCACGGCTTTTCGGTGGACCATGTTTTTAATCGCGATCCCGACCTGCTCATTTTGCCATCCAAAAGCAAGAGCGAAATCACCCGCTACAATGCCGAACTTTTCCCCGACATATCGAAAAGCGTGTACCAGGATTCCCGCATGGCCGACTACCGCTATCTCGGCTACTACCCCCACATCGACTTCGGCGCTTCCGGAAAAATGCACTTCTTCCTGCGCCGGCGCCTGGCCGAAAAATATCCCGAGATTGTGGAAAACTGGAAAGAAAATCTGGAACTGAAGATCACCGAAGATTCTCAGATTCGATGACGGTTCGCCGCGAAGACGCGATAAACCTTGTCGAGGATGAAATGGATGATCGGCAGTGAGGCAATCCGCGCCCGCCAGCCATAGCCCCGCAACTCCGACCAAAGCACAATCAATCCATCCAGCCCACGCCAGGTCCGGTCTCCCCGCCGCACATGAATTTCCTTCTGCGCGGCCACGTGGCTGATGCCTTCCTTTTCGGGATCGAAATTTTCGCTGTTGATATCGATGAATTCAAAACGCTTGGCGCGGTCGCGATCGGCATACTTGCACACCGCCCCGGAGCATACCGGACACTCACCATCATAATACACGCGGATTGGTTCGGAATCGGTCACGCTTTTTGTCGCGCCGCCTCGCCGCGGATGGAATCGACCAGGTCCATGGCCGTGTCATCTTCCAGCACCGGCAGGCGATGCACTTTGCCTCCGTAGGATTCCACAATCTCCCGCCCCACCACCTGGTCCGGCGCGATGTTCTGGCCCTTGACCAGGATGTTCGGACGCAGGGCGCGCAGGATGTTTTCGGGCGTGAGCTCGTCAAAGAAAATAATATAATCCACCACTTCCAGCGCCGACAAAATAGCCGCGCGCTCATCGGCCTTCAGGATCGGACGGTTGGCTCCCTTCAGCGCGCGAACAGAAGCGTCCGTATTCAGCCCGACCACGAGCAGGTCGCCCTGGCTACGCGCTTCATGCAGAAATCGAATATGCCCCGGATGGAGCAGGTCAAAACAGCCATTCGTAAAAACAATCTGCCGACCCCGCGCCTGAAGATTCGATACGACCAACTGCAATTCTTCCAACTGCCGCACCTTGTTCGACAAGACTCCCCCGCGAATCGCCGCCAGCAGTTCATCGGGCGATACCGTCGCCACACCCAACTTCGCCACCACAATGCCGCCACAATGATTCGCCAGGGCCGCCGCGTCTGCAATGGAAAGCCCCGAGGCGATGCCCATCGCAAGCCCCGCGATAAAACTGTCGCCCGCTCCTGCCACGTCAAAAACTTCACGCGCCTTGGCCGGAAGCGAAAGCACCGGCCGACGCGGGCGAATCACGGCCACGCCTTCCGCGCTGCGCGTCACCAGAAGCGCCTGCAGTTTGCAGGTCCGCATCAGGATACGCCCGGCTTCGCGAAGGTCATCCTCGTTATGAATATCCACGCCCGACGCCAGCGATGCTTCCTTCTGGTTCGGCGTGAGGATATCCACGCCCCGGTATTTCTCATAGGCCTGACCCTTCGGATCCACCAGCACAGGCACACCGGCTTCCCGGGCAATCGGCGTCAGTTCGCCGATCAGTTCCCGCGTCAGTACTCCCTTGGCATAGTCGCTCAGGATCACCGCCTTGCAATTCTTCACTTCGCGGCGAAAAGTGCTCACCAACTTCTGAAAAACCTTGCCCGAAATCGGTGTCGTATCTTCCGCGTCGATCCGCAGCAGCTGCTGCCCCATGCTCACGACGCGCGTCTTGATCGTCGTCGGGCGGTCGGGCAGCACCACGAGCGACTTCGACGAAATCCCCGTCTCCGCCAGGCAGTCCTGAAACTGACGACCCGCATCGTCCGAGCCGATCACCCCCATCAGCACCGCCTCGCCGCCGAGGGTCTGGATATTATGCGCCACGTTCGACGCGCCCCCCAGCACATGGGTCTCGCGATCTTTTTTCAAAATCTGCACCGGCGCTTCCGCCGTGATGCGATCCACGCTGCCCCAGATATAATGATCCAGCATCAAATCGCCCAGGACCAGCACGCGCTGGCCCCGCATGGCCTTGAGTTGGCCGGCGGCAAGTTCATCGAGATCCATCGGCTGATGGCGAGGGGCTTTTTTCGAAGGGGACATGGATCATCCTTTCGGCAAAACTGAAAACGCGCTTCCATTCAGAGACACTGCTGCTACGCGCCTTAGCCTATATCATTTCGTTTTCAAATCACAATTCCAAAGACCGGCGCGCGGCCAAATTTATCCAAGCAATTCGCGAAACCAAGTCACGTTATTTTTCAGCCGGTCTTTCAGCGGCACTTCTGTTGAAAAATCCTCGAACATCATCCAGCCCTCGTAGCCGCGCTTTTTCAATTCGTCGATAATCGCCGGCCAGTTGGCGATGCCGTCCTGAATGCGACACCAATGATCCGACCACTGTTGCTGGCCGCGCTCGCGTTCGCCCTTCTCATAGCGCATGTTTTTCACGTGGACTTCGGCCAGGTATTCCCCCGCCATGTCCAGAGCCATGCTGTACACCTCCAGCCCTTCCTTCACCTGGTTGCCGGGATCCCACATGATGCCCACGTGCTTCGGATCCAGCCCTTCCAGAATCCGCATCGTCTTACTCACCGACGGGCAAAGCAGATTCATGTGCGTTTCGATCAGCGCGCGGACGCCATGCTCTGCGGCCAGATCGGCCACCTTGGCGTACTGCTCCTTCGCCTTCTTGATATCGTCCCAGTAATGGCCGTTTTCCTTGTCATAGCCGCCGGGGCCGATACGCAGGCTTTTAGCGCCCAGGGTCTTGGCCGCCATCATGTGACCTTCCACCACCTGCAAATCCTCGCAGCCGATATAAGTCCCCAGCGAAGGCATCTCCAGGCCCAGTTCCGACGCCTTCGTCTTCAGCGCGTCCGCCCTCTCCACCACTTCTTCCGCCGTCATCGACGTCCGGTTGCCCGACCAGAAGGACGGATTCTCGCGGTCGCCCTCATCATTCGTCACGCGCCATTCCACCCCGTCATAGCCCAGCTCAGCCAGTACCTCCAGCGCATCCATCGGTTCATAATCCGGCATGCTTACCGAAAAAACTCCCAGCTTAATCTTGCTCTCTGTCATCTTCTGTCCCTCCTTCTATATTTAGTCATTTCGGGTTCAAATCGGAGAATCGCTTCCGATGCTCCGCGTCTCCGTGTCCCCGCGTTTCTTTTTTAATCAACCGCGGATAGCACGGATGTCGCGGATATTAATAAGCCCTCCGACCTCTTCATGTTTCCCCAAAAACCCAGGTAGGGCCCTGTTTTAGTTATTCCCTGTTCACCAACTTCGACGCCCGCGGATAGGCCTGGGCGTAGAGCAGATAAGACGCCGCGCAAAAAACGCTCAAGACGATCCAATGCCCCCGCAGCAAAAAGGCGATCAGTCCCATAAAACTAACAAAATCGGCACATGCCGCCATCAAAAAAGTGCGTCGCCCGTAAACCCGCGCCATGGAATCGAGATCGCTTTTGTTGGCCTCGATGATCAGGGCAAACCGCTGGCGGATCAGCAGCAGCGCCACCTCCGCGCCAAAACACAATCCACCCAGCACGCTCAGGATAGACCGGTAAGCCTCTTCGCTGAGCGTCGGCCATAATCCGCTTTTCGGATTGCCCTTCCAAATGTTTTCGATACCCAGACACAGCAGCAGATAGAGAAACGGCAAAAACAGGCAAATCTGCCAGAGCAGACGCACACGGGCAATGCGCGTTTCCCAGAGCGGCTGTTCCTCGGGGGCTTGCGGATTATCGCCAGGACTCATAAAACCTCAGACTTCCTCTTCCATGTCACGAATAGATTTAACGGCATCGATCACACTGGCCAGCTGACGCGTCTCGGCCACATCATGCACGCGAACAATATCGCCGCCCGACAGAATCCCCGCCGCCGCTCCCGCCAGGCTTCCCGGCAGACGATCCGACACATCGGCATCGGAAAGCATCCCGATGAAGGACTTGCGCGAGATACCCAGATAAACCGGAACCCCCAGGCGTCGAAAGCGTCCGGCATGGGCGATGAGGTGAAGATTGTGCTCCAGTTTTTTTCCAAAGCCAATCCCCGGATCCACGGCAATACGCTCCTCGCGAATGCCATGGCTCAGGCAAAAATCAATCCGTTCCTGAAAAAACGCCTCCACATCACCAACCACATCATCATAGTGCGGATTTTGCTGCATGGTTTTTGGCTTGCCCTGCATGTGCATAATCACCAGCCCGCAATCGCTGCCGGAAATAACATCCAGCATCTCCGGATCACCGCGCAGGCCCGTGATGTCATTCACCACATCCACACCCGCCTCAATCGCGTCCCGCGCAATGGGCGCCTTGGTCGTATCGATGGAAAGGGGAATGTCGCTTTCCCGGCGGATAGCCTCAATCAGCGGGATCACACGCCGCCGCTCCTCTTCCAGCGTAACCGGCTCGGAGCCGGGACGACTGGACTCGCCGCCGATATCGATCATGTCGGCGCCCTCATGAATCATGGCGCGCGCGTGAGACAAAGCCGCGGACAGGTCAAAAAACCGACCCCCATCGCTGAAAGAATCAGGCGTCGCGTTCAGGATTCCAGCCACAAGCGTATGCATCCCGCAGGCAAATCTGCGCTGGCCGCATTTCCAGAAAAGTTCTTCCCGACGAGCCATGGCCAACCATCCTTTACAAACTCAAACTACCTTCAAAATGCCTGAGCCCCTTGCGGCTTGCAAGCAAAAGAATCCATCCCCCCGGCCCAATTGAACCCCAAAGCCCCCTCCAGACAAAAAGCGCACCCAGACAGTCAAAAAAGCTTGACCCGCCCTCCTTTGCTTGGTAAAAGTATCGGTCTAAGCTGCACGGGAAAGCCTGAAAGCCAGTCTTACCCCCGCAAGCCGCTCAAAATGGGTGATTAGCTCAGTTGGCTAGAGTACCGGCCTCACATGCCGGGGGTCAGAGGTTCGAATCCTCTATCACCCACCA
>CAYWYC010000028.1:0-1247 GCA_964462565.1 uncultured Candidatus Sumerlaeota bacterium
GCATAGAATTATGCGTCCATTTTGTTTCGGGCTTTTTGATAGTTTTCCCGGAGGATATCGGCGGAGTTTTTCAGGGCTTCTTTTTCTTTTTCTGACAAATTGCCGATCAGTACTTTTTCGATTCCGCGGTTCGAGATCACACAGGGCACGCTCAGGCAGACTTCTTTCTGGTCGTATTCGCCTTCGAGGCGCACGGATACGGGCAGCACGCTGTTTTCGTTGCGCAGGATGGTGCCGACGATGCGGGTGAGGGCGAGGCCGATGCCCCAGTTGGTGGCGCCCTTGTAGTCGATAATATGATAAGCGGCCTTGCGTACACGATCGACGAGTTGTTGCTGTTCTTCGCGCCAGTTTCCACATGCGCCGCAAACCCGGCAGTAATCTTCCATGGGCAGCCCGGCGATATGGGCCATGGACCAGGCGGCGAATTCGCTGTCGCCGTGTTCCCCCAGAATGTAGGCATGGACGTTTCGGATATCGACCCCGCAATGGCGGCTGAGGAGATGTTTGAATCGAATACTGTCGAGTACGGTTCCCGAGCCGATAATGCGATGGCGATCCCAGCCTGACTTTTCCAGAGCGGCATAGGTCAGAATATCCACGGGATTGCTGACAACTACGATGACTGCTTTGGAATCCTGCTGGACAATATCATCCACTACGGCTTCCATGATCTGGATGTTGCGTCCGAGGAGATCGAGGCGGCTTTCGCCTTCCTTCTGCTTGGCCCCGGCTGTCATGACGATAACGCTTGCGTCGGCATAATCTTTTTCGGAACCGGCGTTGATTTCCACCGGAGGAGTCAGGGCGCGACCATGAGACAGGTCCTGGGCCTGGCCTTCTACGAGTTCCTGGTTTTTGTCAATGAGTACGATTTCATCGGCGGCTCCGTGCTGCATCTGGGCATAGGCATAAGAACTGCCGACTGCTCCGGCTCCTACAATTACGACTTTGCGTTTGTTCCATTTTTCGTGTTGGTGGTCCATGGGCTTTCTCTCCTTTGGTATCTATCATTACACAAAAAGGCGGGGGCTCAAATAGGCAGGCTCACGGAAAAATATTGCGAGAGGCTCCGCAGATTTGCGGAGGGGGCAGTTTGGGGTGCGGTTGCGATTGAGGTTACGTATCGCCACCATCCTGGTGGCTGTGGAGCATATTACGAGAAGCGCAAGCACAAACAACTTGATATTAATGGTGATTCTGTCCGGAAAAATTTTGCCGGCAAGATGCCGGCGGTACGGGATAAG
>CAYWYC010000028.1:1347-9360 GCA_964462565.1 uncultured Candidatus Sumerlaeota bacterium
TGCCGGCAAGATGCCGGCGGTACGGGATAAGTGTGCCGGCAAGATGCCGGCGGTACGGGATAAGCGTGCCGGCAATATGCTAGCGGTACGGAAATCCTATATATCGGGTGTTTCGGGGTGAATATCCACCTGGATATATCCATTCTCGATCGCGTACTTGGTGAGGGCGGCGGTTCCGTGAATACTGAGTTTTCGCATGATATTTTCACGGTGGGCTTCGATGGTGCGGACGCTGAGGAAGAGTTTCGAAGCAATTTCCTTATTGCTGAGTCCTTCGGCGATGAGGGTGAGGACTTCGCGTTCCCGGGATGAAAGTTCTACGTTTTCAATATCATCATCGGCATCCGGGTTCAAGAGGAAGTCGGTGACTTCGGGGTCAAAGAAAGCGCCTCCCCGGTGGATCTGGGCTATGGCGTTTACCAGGTCTTCTGCGGAACTGTCTTTAAGCAGATAGCCTCTTGCGCCTCGGCGGACGCTTTGGAGGACGTAGTTTTTATCGTCATACATGCTCAGGATAACCACTTTGGCACTCGGGAGTTTTTCTCTGAGTTTCTCAGTGGCTTCGAGTCCATTCATGTCCGGCAGTTTCATGTCCATGACGATGACATCAGGTTTTGTTTCTTCGGCCAGAGCCAATGCTTCTTCACCGTTGGAAGCTTCCGCGATCACGGTGATAATATCGGCGTCTTCGAGATTGGCCTTGATGCCATCACGCACGATGGGATGATCGTCCACCACCATTACTCGTATCGCTTTTTCCTTTGCTCCAGCCATGTCTTCTCCTTTTTTTAGCGATAAAATTCAACCACCTTGAACGGAACGTATTGTAACTCGAATGACGATAAAGGCAAAGGTTTTTTTTCACCTAGCTTATGATTTCTTAACTGGTAGTCATTCCTGAATATTTCGTAAGTCCAGACACCATATTGTTCCAGCGGTATTCTGGCATCTTTGGCCATAAAATCGGCTTCCCCCTTTTTATCCCCCGTTTCCCGGTCCATGCAGGTGAAGGCGCGGGATGTGCAGTGACCGTTTGAGCCGTAAACGTTTCCCTGGTGCATGGTGTACTGAGTGAACTGGTTGAGACGATCTGCGGTGTAATTTGTGCATGTTTGTCATGCTCCCTGTAAAAAGAAAGGACCTGTCACTAGTTGAACAGGCCCTTCGTAATTATATATATGATCTAACTACAATTTAACAATTCGCGCGGAGCGGATGTTATCGAGTTTTTTGATTTGGTCCACGATTTCGGCGGGTGCTTCGGAGTCGAGGCAGATGGCCGTCATGGCGGTTCCGCCCTGTTTGTCACGGCCCCAACTGATTTCGCCGATATTCAGGTTGGCATTGCCAACGGCTGTGGTCACAGCGCCGACCACGCCGGGGACGTCGTCATTTTCGAGCATGATGATATTGCCCTTGGGCTCCATCTCAAATCGAAGGGCATTAACGGATACCACGCGCGGGCGGTTGGGTTCGAAAACGGTCCCGCTAACGGAGATAGTCTTGCCGTCTTCCGTGGTGGCCATCACGCGCTGGAGACTGACGTAGTCCTTGGCGCTCTTTGATGTGGTCTCGATGACTTCAATCCCCAGGGACTTCATCTTGGCTTCGGCGTTCACAAAGTTCACAGGTTTGTCTGTCGTGTGCTCCAGAAAGCCCTTCATGACCGAAAGACGAATGGGCTCGGTGGGGAAGTCAAGCAGTGAGCCGGAAATTTCCACGGCCAGCTTCGTCACGCGGCCATCGAGCATCTGCACCACAAAGCGACCGAGTTTTTCGGAGAGGTTGAGAGTGGTTTTCATTTGCTTGAGAAGGTCGGCGTTGAGCGCCGGTGCGTTGAGTGCCGTGGTGACTTCGCCGCCTTTGCAGCAGTTCACGACCTGTTCGGCCACCTGGAGGGCGACTTTTTCCTGGGCTTCCGCAGTGGAAGCGCCCAGGTGCGGGGTCAGCACCAGGTGGGGGGCCTGGCGCAGGGGATGATCATCGGCCAAGGGTTCCGTGGTGTAAACGTCGATGGCGGCGCCCGCGATTTCTCCGGCTTCGAGCGCCTTGGGCAGGTCTTCTTCGTTCACGATTCCGCCGCGCGCGCAGTTGATGAGGAAGGCCGTCTTCTTCATCTTTTTGAGGGCGTCCATGTTGATCAGATTATTGGTCTCGGGGGTCTTGGGCGTGTGGATGGTGATAACGTCGGCGCCCTCGATGATTTCATCAACCGACTTCAGCGCCACGCCGATCTTTTCCGCCGTTTCTGAGGAAACAAAGGGATCGGCTCCCCAAACGACCATGCCAAAGGCCTTCATGCGTTGGGCGACTTCGCGGCCGATCTTGCCCAGGCCGATGATGCCCAGGGTCTTGCCGAAAAGTTCACGGCCCTTCAGTTTTTTCTTGTCCCATTTTCCCGCCTTCATGGTGGCGTCGCCTTCGGGGATGTTGCGAACGAGCGACATCATCAGGCTGATGGCGTGTTCACAGGTGGACATGGTGTTGCCTTCGGGGGCGTTGGCGACAATGATTCCGCGCTCGGTGGCGGCGGCGATATCGACATTGTCAACGCCGACCCCGGCGCGTCCGACGATTTTGAGTTTTTTACCGGCTTCGAGAACCTCCTCCGGAACCTGGGTGCGGGAACGGATGACGAGGGCTTCGTATTCGCCAATCTCCTTCACCAAATCTTCGGGGGTGATGTCCGGTTTGAACACGACTTCGTTCGCGCCGTTGTCTTCCAGGATATTCAATCCCTCCTGGGCAAGGGAGTCGCTTACAAGTATCTTAGCCATTCAAATGACCTCCTGGTGTATTGGTCCTTCTGATGCTAATGTTGCTTATTTCATGCTTTCGTTCAGGCTCTTGACGGTCGCCGAGACACCGGCTCCCGTGTCGCACTTGTAGCCCTGACGGTCGAGCGCCATTTCCAGCGCGCCGATCAGTGAAAGCACTTCAAATTCTTCCACATAACCCAGGGCGGCGATGCGGATGATTTTGCCCTTCAGGTGTTCCTGTCCGCCGGCGATGGTCATGCCGAAGTCGTCGCGCATGGCCTTGGTCAGTTTGCCCGCGTCCACGCCTTCGGGCACGGTCAGGGAGATAACTACGTTCGAGGGTGATTTGCTGAACATATTCAGGCCAAGGGCTTCGCAGCCTTTGCGGATGGCTGTGGCGCAGCGTTTGTGGCGCGCCCAGATGTTCTCGATGCCTTCTTTTTTCAGAAGGTCCACCGCGGCGTTAAGCGCAACGATCATCGAGACGGGGCCGGTGTAGGGGGTTGTGTTTTTTTCAAGGGAGGCCAGAGCCTTTTTCAGGCTGAAGTAATAGTTGGTGGCCTTGTCGTTGGCCTTGATCATGGCCTGGGCCTTTTCGCTAATGGAGACAAAGGCCATGCCCGGAGGCAGCATGAGCGCTTTTTGCGAACCGGTGACGACGACGTCGATACCCCAGGCGTCGGTTTCGAGGGGTTCGGCGCCAAGGCTGCTGACCGCGTCCACCACGATTACGGCGTTGGTCTTGGCGACGACTTTGGCGATGGCTTCGATGTCGGTCAGTGCGCCGGTGGAGGTTTCGCAGTGGGTCGTGAAGACGACCTTGGTTTCGGGATTGGCCTTCAGGAGTTCTTCGACGCGTTCCGCCGTGATGGCGGTGCCCCATTCAATTTCTTCGATGACGCAGTCGATGCCATAGGCCTTGCAGATCTGGCCCCAGCGCTGTCCGAACTTGCCGCCTTCGATGGAAATTGCTTTATCACCACACGCCAGCAAACTCGTCACCGCCGCTTCCATGCCGCCTGTTCCGGAGGAAGTGAGGGGCACGACGGGATTTTTGGTGCGGAAGACATACTGCAGACCTTCCCGGGCCGACTGGAAAATCGGATCGAAATCGGGAGCCCGGTGATGCACGATGGGTTTGCCCAGCCCGGCAAGCACCTCGGGGGGTACATTGGTGGGCCCTGGCGTGAAAAGGGTGTGTTTCAACATAATATTCCATTCCTCCTGGATATAGGATTATAGCGATTTCCGAAAAAGGAGCGGAATATGTATTACCAGAAAATTGCCGCTCGTTGCGGAAATGGCTTTCTCTGCCAAATGGTCGTGGCCGTTTTCGGCCTTAAATATAAAGAAAACAAGAAGGGCAGACTCCGCTTTTTCCAGGAAATAACCGGTTAAAGCTGAGTTACAAATAAGCCAACTCCTTGCGTGACCATCTCTCGCCAGCCAATATAGTTTTTTTTAAATCGGTTTTCTACTCTTTTTCTCTATTTTGTGCAGGGGGCTTTGGATGGCCTTTGATAGCAGTGCTTTCGTCCGTTTTCTCAATTTCAGAATTATTTGAATCGAGAAAAAGAGCACGATTAATTGCCTTCCGCGAGGGCAAATTTTTATTTTCACGAAGGGCGGGCCAGGAAGGTTCCGCGTATTTATCTTTGCCGGTGCCGCATCCACAGAAGAGAAGGAGCAGCGCCAGCATGAGAAGCATTTTTACGGACAAATACATCATAAATAGAACAGGCGGGAACCTTTCTTCGAGAGTTTGATAAAAGCGGGGCTTCCTGTTTCCGGCTTTCTTCTTAAAGAATCCGGGCCTATATGGCAAGGGAAAATTCGGAGCTAAAATAATCTTGTATTGGTTTGAGGGATTGTTTAGGGTTTTGGAGGTAAGCAAAATATCCATATATATAATGAGGAGCAGAATCACATGGCAGAAAAAAAGGCGGGGACGGTTGCGGGCGTGCATTATATGGTTGGACGTGAAGACATGGTTCCGGGAGCCGTCAGAATGCGGGATGCCTATGCCATCAAAGCTGGCGCACCGATTTACCAGAAGGAATTTGGGTTCGGCTGTCTCGATCGATGGAAAAAAGAAGGTATGCCCGAGGATGTGCCCATGAGCGAACTTTTCGGATATGATCCGCCAGGCAGCTATAACCTGGGGCAATTGGGCTGGTGCGAGTCGCCCTTTCATCCGGCCTTTGAAAACAAGGTTCTCGAGGATCGCGGCGAATATGAACTGGTTCAGGATTCTGTCGGGCGCAGGGTGCTTTGCTTCAAGGGCCGGCGTAGCGGATTCATGCCGACCTATGAGGATGATCCCGTTAAGGATTGGAAGACCTGGGAAGAAGACTGCAAGTGGCGGCTCGATCCGAGCACGGTATCGCGCTATGCTGATCTCGAGGAACGCATGCAGACAGCCCGCGAAGAAGCGGCAACAGGCAAAATGATCTTTCAGAATCTCGTCGGCGGATACATGTACCTGCGGAGCCTGGCGGGGCCGGAAAAGGTGATGTATCTTTTTTACGAGCAAGCCGATCTGATCCATGACATCATGGAAACCTGGCTGAAAGTAATGGATGCGGTGATCACCCGGCACCAGGAGCATGTGACGATCGATGTGCTTTTTCTGGCGGAGGATATCTGCTACAACCACGGCCTGCTTATATCGCCAGATATGATGCGGGAATTTCTTTTTCCTTACTACCAGCAGCTCATCACCAATATCAGGTCGCGCCAGATTGACAAGGACCGGCATTTGTATATCCAGATTGATACGGATGGTGACGCCCGCCCGTCGATTCCCGTGTATCGCGAGATCGGCATGGATGCCATGCTGCCTTTCGAGGTGGCTGCTGGGTGTGACGTAGTGGAAATCGGGCGGGACTGCACGGATCTTTTCATGTCGGGTGGCATTGACAAGCGGGTGCTGGCGCAGACGAAGGACGATATCGACCGGATGGTGGACCGGATCATGCCGGCCATGCAGGCGCGCGGCGGCTATATCCCGACCTGCGACCACATGGTGCCCGAAGAAGTCTCCTACGAGAACTACCTCCACTACCGCAAGCGCTGTCAGGAATGGGCATGAACGGGGATTGCCTGGAGGAGCCGGTTTTGCTTGCGGGTTGGCATTTTGCGAAAAGCTGTTGGCGATATTCCCATGATTTTGTGAAACTGGCGTGAAAAATAATTGCTGTCGGAAAAGCCGTTTTCGAAGGCGACATTGGTAATGTTGTCGGCGCCGGCCTGAATATGGCGGGCGGCGTTACGCACGCGCAGGCGGATCAGGTAGTCAATAGGGGAGTGCCCGACGACTTTCTGAAACTCGCGCAAGAGGCTGCGTTCGGAAAGATGGGAAATGCGCGCGAGTTCTTCGACGCTGACAGGCTCGCGATAGTTTTTTTCCAGATGGGCGATCACATCGCCGATTCGCAAAAGGGGCCGCGTGTTGCTGGTGCGTGCCCGGGAGCAGGCGCGACAGAGAAAGCCGATGATGTCGATCAGGATGCCGGTTGAGATAAATCGGTAGCCCGGTTTTTCATCTTCCAGCTCTTTCTCCATGCGTGCGGCCATCTGCGCGATGCGGCTCATATCTTCCATGGGCAGGTGCAAGTGACTCTTGAACTGATGCTCCTTGCGGTGGCGGGGTTCCAGTTCGAAAAGCACATGATAACCCGGAAGCGTGCGGATATCGTCAAGATGAATATGCAGGCGGTCGAGTTCAAAAAGGATATTGATGAGGTGGAGTTTTTGCGTGTCTTCATAGGCGTGGCCGAGGTCGCCGTTGATGATGAAAACATCGCCTTCGCCGACGTGGTACTTTTCTTTGCCTACAACATGCACACCCTTGCCCGACAGAATCAGCACCAGCTCGGTGAATTCATGCTGATGGACGCTGGTGGGACGGTGTTCTTCGATTCGTCTTACGGACAGGGGAAATTCTTGCTGGGGCATCCATGTTGCGGTACGCATGAGGTGGGGCATAATATTTCGCTCCCTATCAATAATGGCGGTATTGTGCTAATTATTGTCTGAATCGTCAAGGCAATTCGGCATCGGGGTCGCTATGATTCTCGCCATATTCCCGGAAAAAGCGTTTGCGACCAATTACGGGCAAAGCAGAATTCAGAAAAAAGGAGACAGATTATGGCGTTGAATATCGGAATTGTGGGATTGGGCGGAATCGGCAACAACCACGCGCGGTGCTATATGGATAACCGCTACACCAAGGTGGTTGCCGTGTGCGACATTATCAAGGAGCGCGCCGACAAGGCCGCTGAGGCCTATGGCGCCAAGGCTTTTTATTCGGTCCAGGACATGCTGAACAGCGGAATCAAACTGGACGCGTGCAGTATGTGTACGGCGGGCAAGGAAAACGGGGGCGACCATTACGTGCCGACGATGGAACTGCTCGAAGCGGGCCTGCCGGTGCTGGGCGAGAAGCCGATCTCGAATGAAGTGGACAAGGCAAAGAAGATGGTTACGCTTGCGAAGAAGAAGAATATTCCCTATGCCATCGACCTGAACCATCGCTTTACTCCGGCAGCGCTCAAGGCGCGGCAGTGGCTCGACAAAGGCCGTCTGGGCAATATCAATATGATCGACATGACCATGTGGATCAATAACAAGAATGATACGTCCCCTCACTTTCACATGCGGGCGCTTCATCCCCATTCCATCGATGTGATGCGCTATTTCTGCGGCGATATCGAGAAGGTTCATGCCTTTTTCAAAAAAGGCGAAGGCCGCAAGTGCTGGTCAAACGTACAGGTGAACATGCTCTTCAAAAGCGGTGTTGTCGGACACCTGCGCGGAAGTTATGACGCTACCGGACCCGGTGGTCCCTATGGGCTCGAGTCCTGCGAAGTGGTGGGCGACAAGGCGAAGTTCATGCTGCTCGATGCCTGCGAAAAGCTCACCTATACACCACGTACGTCTTTCGAGACGGAAACTTACGAATGCCTGGGTGGAATGCGCAACTTTGGTGAGACCTTTGCATCGCGCATCGGTGCATGGGTCAACGACCTGCGCAAAGGCACCCCGCCCGACGAGATCGACGGCAAGGGTGAAGATGCCCTGCGTGCCCAGATGGTCATCGAAGCAGCCATCGAGTCATGGGACAAGGGTACTGTGGTGACGCTGAAGTACTGAAAAATAGTACCGCCGGCATCTTGCCGGCATAATAACATCAGCATCGTACCGCCGGCATCTTGCCGGCATAATAACATCAGCATCGTACCGCCGGCATCTT
>CAYWYC010000028.1:9460-25570 GCA_964462565.1 uncultured Candidatus Sumerlaeota bacterium
GTACCGCCGGCATCTTGCCGGCATAATAACATCAGCATCGTACCGCCGGCATCTTGCCGGAAATTTGCCTCAGATTAAAAAGTATGTGGCGAGTGCGATTCAGATAAAGGAGCGATGATATGCAATTAGGAGCAAACAGTGTACTCTTTGGCGGGTACGATATGGACACCGCCTTCAAATGGATCAAGGCTGCCGGATATGACGGCATCGAGATTTCGGCCATCGGCGGGATGAGTGAACACCTGGTCCTGGACAAGTGGGAGGAACTGGTGGAACCCATCAAGGCCCTCGTCGAAAAATACGAGTTGCCCATCCTGGCCATGGAACAGCCTTCGCGTGACAAAGAAACGATGGACAAGGCCATGCAAGCGGCCAAGGCGATCAATTGTCCGATTATCAATTGTGGTCCCGGTGGTGAGACCGCCGATCCTTCGACTCTTCAGGGCACGATTGACGAGCTGAAGGAGCTGACCAAAATGGCTGAGGACAATGACGTGATTCTTTGCGTGAAGGCCCATGTGGGCCGGGCCATCTACAACACGCCGAGCTCGCTCAAGTGCCTCGAAGCCATCCAGTCCGATCACTTCGGCCTGGACATGGATCCGAGCCACATCTGGCGTGCCGACGAGAATCCGGTGGAAGCCATTGCCGCCGTGGTCGATCGTATCAAACATGTGCATATTCGTGATTGCAAGGGACGCCAGCAATCTCCCGGCAAGCCGGAAGACCAGGCCAATGGTCGTGGCGACATCGACCTCCTGGGCTATGTTCGCGTGCTGCATGAAAACGGCTACGACGGACCCCTGGACCTGGAAGTGATCGGTGCGAAGGAATATGAACTCCCGGCCTGCGTGACCATCGCCGCGGAAGCCCGCGGCCACATGCAAGCCTGCCTGCAGGCCTGTGGGGCGCGGTGAGAAAGGAACTGACCTATGGCTGTCAGAACCGCAATACTCGGATTTGCCCACGGCCATGTGGGAATCTATTGTCGACAATGGAACGATCATCCGGAAATGGGAGTCGAACTCGTTTCCGGATGGGACCATGATTTGAAACGACTCCAGGAATCCGCCGAGGCCTTCCAGATAGATGCTCAGTCGGATCTGGAAAAAGTCTTCGAGAATTCTGATGTGGAAGCGGTGGTCATCGGTGCTGAAACATCCATGCACGCTGACCTGGTTGTGCAGGCGGCCGAAGCGAAAAAAGCAATTGTCCTCCAAAAGCCCATGGCCCTTGAAATTGATGAGGCCGACCGGATGGTAAAGGCTGTCGAGGAGAATGGCGTCCCCTTTACCATGGCCTGGCAGATGCGAACCGATCCGCAGAATATCCAGATCAAGGAACTCATGGAAAGCGGAAAATTCGGCAAGATTCTCCAGGTGCGGCGACGGCATGGTCTGCCAACCCATCTCTGGCCCTGGAGACATGACTCATGGCATTTCAAACCCGAACTCAATCGGGATATCTTTGCCGATGATGCCTCACACCCCATGGATTTCATGCTCTGGCTTCTGGGCAAGCCTAAGTCGCTTACGGCAGAACTTGAAACCCTGCTGGATCCGAAAACGCCTAATGATAATGGTATCGTTCTGCTTGGTTATGAAGACGGTCCCCTGGCAGAAATCTCCTGTTCCTTCACCTGTGTGGCCCATCAGAATACGACGGAGATCATTGCCGAAAAAGGCACGATCCTCCAGGACTTTGGTGATGTTCCCGCATGCAAGGCAGAACGTGCCGACGGCCAATCAGGGCTAAGATGGTATTGGCAGGAAGATGGAAAATGGACGAGAAGCGATATTCCGAGTCCCCGGGAACACTCCGAGCGCCTTGCCGGCCTGGCGGGCCCGCTGGGGGATTTCCTGAACGGCAAAAGAGGGCCGATTGCTTCCGCGGAAGAAGGTCGGGAATGCCTCCGGCTTATCCTGGCATGTTATGAATCGTCTGAAAAAGGTAAACGTTTATTTGTATAAATCGAAAGGAAAGATCATGGCAAAAAGTACATCACGCAGTAAAAAGCCCAATATTGTGCTCCTGGGCATTGACTCGCTTAAGCGCGAGCACATGAGTTGTTATGGATACAAGCATCTTACCACGCCCTTTATGGATCGCTTTGCCGAAGGCGGCGCGATTTTTGAGGACACCTTTTCACCGAACATCCCTACCACACCGGCCTACACGGCCATGTTTACGGGTATGGATATTTTCAGCATGGAGGTCGTAGCCCTGCGCCACAAGGGTGGCCTCACGAAAAATGTCAAGACCCTTGCCGAAATTTTGCGCGACGAAGGTTACAACACCACCTGCGTCGGCTTCACCGGCAATCCGGCTTCACGCGGTTTTGACAAGTATATCGACTATCCCGGATGGGGTAGCTGGAACGAAGGCCGCAGCCACAAGGCGGAAAACCTGAACGAGGTGACCGTGCCGGAAATCGAACGGCTCAACAAGTCGGACAAGCCCTTCTTTCTGATGCTGCGCCACATGGATCCCCACGCGCCTTACCTGCCGCCGGGCCAGTACGAGCGCATGTTTTACCACGGCAATGAAACCGATCCGAAAAACAAGTCCATGAAACCTGTGATGGATTTCAAGCCCTTCCGCGACTTCTTCGCGTCGTGGATGCCCCCGGGCGTTACGGACAAGGATTATGTTATTGCCCAGTACGACGGCGCCGTGTCCTATATGGACTCCTGCATTCAGGTGCTTTTCCAGCAGCTCGAAAGCATGGGCATTCTCGACGACACCATCGTCGTTATCAACAGCGATCACGGAGAAACGCTCTATGACCATGAGTGCTTTTTCGACCACCATGGCATCTATGACGTGACGCTGAAGGTGCCACTGATTATCCGCTATCCCAAGAAGGTACCGGCCGGTATTCGCGTATCCGGTTATAACCAGCACAAGGACCTGGTTCCCACGCTGATGGATCTGGCGGGAATCAAGCCGGGGATCAAGTTTGACGGTGAGTCGCTCATGAAATTGGTCAAGGGGCAGAAGCCCAGCTTTGAGAGCGAGATTTATATCACGGAATGCACCTGGATGCGCAAGCATGGCTGGCGGACGCCCCAGTGGAAGCTGATCCAGGCGCTGGAGCCGGACTTTCATGGCAAGCCCGAGATCGAACTCTACAACATGGTAGATGATCCCGACGAAAACAAAAACGTCGCAAAGAAGCATCCGGATGTGGTCGAGTACTTGCAGGGCCGCATGAATGCTTATATCGCCGAGCGTGAAAAGAAAACAGGCAATCAGAATCCCATGTTGAACCAGCCGGAGTGGCACGGTCACAAGGGGATCGATTACTTCAAATCAAGCGAAGAAGCCTATAAGACGCTCCACATCGGCGACCCGAAACAGGCCGCCAAACTGCAGGCCGAAGCGCGAAAATAAAGAACCTGTCTGACTAGTCAGACTAGTCAGACGAAAACATACAAGGAGAACATCATGCAAAAAGTAGCCGTCATCGGACTTGGTCCCATCGGAAACAAACATGCCGGCATCTATAAGGAAATGGACGGAGCCGAACTCATCGCGGTTTGCGACATTGACCGTGAACGTGCCGATGCCGCTTCGAAAAAGTATGGCGTACCGGCTTATTATTCCGTTCCCGAACTGCTCGAGAATAACAAGCCCGACAGCGTCAGCGTTACCACAGGCGGAACTGAATACGGCAGCGATCATTACGAACCGACGATCCAGGCGCTTGAAGCGGGATGCCATGTTCTTGGCGAAAAACCGATCAGCAACGAGATCGACAAGGCCGAGGAAATGGTTGCCAAAGCGAAGGAAAAGGGCCTTTGCTATGGCATCAACCTGAACCATCGCTTCACACCTGCGGCGCGTCTGGCGAAGAAGTGGCAGGACGAAGGACGTATCGGCCACCTGCTTTTTATGAACATGAGCATGTGGATCAAGAATCCCCGCGAAACATCGCCCTGGTTTCAGATCAAGGCGTTGCACCCCCATACGGTCGATATCATGCGCCATTTCTGCGGCGACGTGGAGGCCGTCCAGTGCTTCGCTCAGAAGGCTCCGGGGCGCAAAATATGGTCCACCGCCCAGTTCAATATGCGCTTCAAAAATGGATGCGTCGGCCATCTCAGCGGCAGCTACGACATCGAGCGCGGTCATCCCATGGAACGTTGTGAAGTGGCGGGACTGAAGGGGCGTTTCGTGATCGACGACATGTTTCGCGAAGCCACGCTTTATCCTGCAGGCGATATGGAAAAGCGCGTCTATACGAACCCAATCTTCGGCGGGATGGGGAGTTTTGATGATACCTTTCGCAACCGCCTGACCACCTTCATCCAGCAGCTGAACGACGGCGCCAAGCCTGATGAAATCGACGGCAGCGGAGCCGATGGCCTTGCTGCCCAGAAAGTCCTGGCCGCGGCAATCGAGTCGCTGCAGAATGAAACAGTTGTTTATGTGAAGTAGTTTCCTCTTTTCTGTCTGACTAGTCCGACCAGTCGGACTAGTCAGAAAAAATTCTCTTTCCCCTTTTTCTTGCTATCCCCGGCTTTATCTTCTATCTTCATCGCGAGAAGTATGACAAAAGACAAATCGGAATCAGAAGCCATGGGCATTCTGAGGCGGTTTTCGAATCGCTGAGTTCCAGCGGCCCACCTGGGAAAATCTCTGGAAATATGCAAGCATGTGGATTCGTTTCGGAAAATGAGAAAGGCAAGGAAGCAATTATGGACAAGGTGCATTACAAGATAGACAAAGACATTTCAGTCATTCGCGAAGCCGACGTAGTGGTTGTAGGGTCCGGCCCCGGTGGCTTGGGCGCGGCGGTCATGGCGGCTCGCGCTGGCGCGAAGGTTCTGCTCGTCGAGCGATACGGCTGTCCCGGAGGTATGGCGTCGGTAGGTGAGGTGCATCCCTTCATGCCCAATCATCAGGACCAGGTCTGCATGGACAGGCCGGTTTATATGGAATGGGCGCGGCGAATACAGGATTACCTGCCGGAAGACTTACGAAATGAAGCCCGCGAATCGACGGAGATCACCTCCCACCTGGCGCGATCGATTGGCAAGGACGCGGCCATGCTGGCGACGGAGGATCTGCTTATGGAGGCAGGTGTCGATCTTCTATATCACCACTGGCTGGCCGATGTTATCATGGACGGTCGCAAGATCGACACGGCGATTTTCCTGTCGAAGTCGGGCTATGTGGGCATACGCGGGAAGAATTTTGTGGACTGCACCGGCGATGGCGACCTGGCGGTAAAGGCGGGCTGTGAATATGAGCAGGGCAATGCCGATGGCGACTGCCAGCCCATGACGCTTTGCTTCAAACTCTCTCACATCAATCGTGACGCCTTTCCCGAGGATTTTGGCAAGTGGCTCAATGCCCGGTACCGCGAAGCCCAGGAGCGTGGCGAGATCAGCTGTCCTCGCGGTGACGTGCTGCGTTTCAATTTCTATGATGACGACATCATGCATTTCAACACCACGCGTGTGCAACTCAAGGATGCCACCAATGGTGAGGAACTTTCCGACGCGGAAATAGAGGGCCGCAAGCAGTTTCGGGAGTATCTTGCTTTTTTCCGCAAGCATGTGCCGGGTTTTGAGAACGCGCAGATTCATTCCCTGGCCCATCATATCGGGGTGCGCGAATCACGTCGCATCAAGGGCCAGGCTTATCTCGAACGGAAATCCTTCACGGCCCGCGAAAAATTCGAGGACGGCATCTGTCGTTGCAATTACGGCGTGGATATTCACAGCCCCCGTGGCGGCGATACGGAGCATGAGGAAATACCGAAGAGCGATTTTTATGAAATCCCCTATGGCTGTGTGGTGGCGAAGGACGTGGATAACCTGACCATCGGCGGACGGCCCATCTCGGTGGACCATGGTCTGCACAGCAGCATGCGCGTCATGCCGCCGGCCTGCACGGTTGGCCAGGCTGCAGGGATGGGAGCCGCCATGGCTTCCACACGTGGGATCGCTCCCGGCGAACTCGACGGCAAGGAAGTGCGAAAAGCCCTGAAAGACATGGGGGCGTATCTATAAGCATAAACATATCCCTCAATCGCCCGCGAAGAGCCACTTGTCGAACGGCAGGACAATTGATTTGCTGCCGTGTCACTTTTAATAGAGACCGACGGGATGCCGGGCTTGCCCCGTTTTCAATTAAGCCTCTTGTTTTTTACTCTTGAAACCATAGGCCCAGATGAGGATGCCCGCGGCTATCAAGAGGATGAGGCCGCCTATTCCCATCGCTGTCTTCATGGGATTTCGTCGGGAAGTTTCCGTTTCCTGATCGGTCGCCAATTTGAGGCTGATGGCCTGGCCCGAATTGCGAAAGCGTTCGGCCATTTGGGCGCTGCGGCTTTTCATTTTCTCGCGGGTGGAATGAGCGCTATACGCCTTGGTGGCGGCATCGTATGTGGCCACTTTTGACTTCAGCGCACGATCCTGTTTCCAGAGTTCTTCTTCGAGTGCAGGATTCTGCCGGTATTTCTCCTCCATTTCCGGTGTTATCTGACGGGAGACTTCCGGGGCGTCGAATTCCAGGGGTGTGGGACGCGCGGGAGGACTTTGGGCGAGAGCGCTGTCCATGGCCGGCAATATACACGCAAGCATGAGTGCTCCCGAAAATGTGATTCTGATAAAGCCTTTTATCGCGCGTCCCATGTTGCTTCCCCTTTTCATTATATTGGTTTTTCTGCTTGAAATCAGATACCCCTGATTTCAAAAATTATCCTCATCGTCTTCGCTTTCATACTCGCCGTCTTTGAAACTGAGCATCCCGATACGGTTAGCGATGGGCAGGCCCAGGTCGATGAACTTGTTGGGATCGTCGTTGTACCGGCTGTGGATGCGCCAATCGTAATTCATGGTAAGTGAGTTGCTGAACACGACAGCCTCGTCCTTGGTTATAAAGGATCCGTTTATTTCCATGCTTCCGCTCAGGTAGCCGGCAAAACAGTGGTTGGTGTAGAAGATGCCTTCAAAGGTCCTCGGTGTTTCGATGGTTTCGCTGAATGTCCTGGGATTGCCCGGATCGGGGTTTCCGTCTTCGTCTTTGTTCAGGGGCCAGTTCTGGTAGAAGCTGCAATCGCCCGTATCGAATTCGGTGCTTTCGTAGCCGCCTGTGCTGTCTTTTCCGGGAACCACATCGCGCCAGGTATAGTTTCCGTCTTCGACGCCGTCGCCGTCCACGTCGTACCAGTTGGTGTCGATATCGCCATCGCCATCACGGTCAAAGGCCTGGTTGTCGTCGGCCGTATCGGGGATGCCATCGGGACCAACGTGCTCATCGCCTTTGTATTTGATCCCGTAGCTGGAGTTTTTCCAGGGATTGCGCCAGACGCTGCTGTTTCCCATGTCGCCCAATAAGACGCTTTCCCGTGCGGCAATGGCGAGCAGGTCTTTGTTCTGGTTTTCAGAGACCCAGTTGTCTTTATTCTCCCAGCCAACCAGAGAATTGCCGGTAAGAGAACCCGAAGGACCGTTCTTGTATTTAAGGTCGCCCAGGACATATACATTGCGACCGGTATAGATGGTACCCTTGCCTTGTACCACGCCCTTGATGGCCAGGTTATCAGATATGACTACCGGGCCGTCTATGATGATAGGATTATCTGAAGTGCCTTCCAGATAGAGGCTTCCGTTATGGACAGCGTTGATGGTCTGGTTAGTGTCGGTGTTGCTGTCTTTGTATTGGAGCGTGCCGTTTTTCTCGGTAGCCAGTTGCTCATACTTAGTGAGGCTGGTCAGGTTGGGCATTTCGACGCGATCGCCGTAGGGATGCAGGTAGGTATCGGGGTCATCGCCTGCCAATCCTCGGACGCCGAAGCCTTCTCCGGGATACCATTCGTTTCCATTGCGGTAGATGCCCTCCGCAGAGCGCACATGGCCGTTTACCGTCGGGCTGTAGCGAAAATCAAAGCGTCCGTTGGTACGCTGGTTACCGTTGCCGGTAATTCCGTTTCCCCACCACCATCCCCAGTTATTGAGGAAGTACTCGTAGTCGAAAACTTTCGACGGGGGATTCTTGCGGATGCGCGCGGACACGATCTGGGTGACGTCGCCGACTTTGGCTTCCGCCCGAATCTGGAAATTGCGTTCCACGCCCGAGGGTGCGTTATCAACGCTTACGCTTAATTCGCTGACATCGCCGGGCATGTTTTCGAGCTGGCTGTTTTCAAGGGTCCATTCTACCGCGTCATCGAGTTCATCATCGAAAGTGCTGTCATGGCCAATCTGGAACATGGCCTGCTGTAAGGCGGCTTCGGCGGCATAGCGCGCCTGGACCTGATGCTGGTGGCGCTGTTCGAGTCGCATGGCCGACACAGCGGTGGACACCGTGATCCCGGCAATAAGCCCGCAGATGCCCGTGGAAAAATAGACCACTGCCATGAGGCTGCCTCGTTTCAGAAACCGTTTACTGTGCTTTGTGAGTATCATGATGTCTCTCCCTTTTTTCGAAACCCTTGCTGCCATTCGCCTTGAGATCTTACGGGGCGCGCAGGGTGATATAGCGTGTCACGAGAAGTTCGTTGATCGCATCTCCATCCTGCCACGACATACTGGTATCGCCGCGGTCAGACAGCAGGAGTTCAATGCGCACACCGGAAAATACCGGCCTGTTTCCATCATTGCTGTCCGATAGAATCGTAAAGGTGCAATCTTCTACACTGGGACGAATCGAATGCCCGCCATCGGCCGGTGGTTCGGACAGGATTTCTATGGTTGCGGAGTCGTCAATATCGGTTTGGAGTTCCAACTTATCCTCGCTGGTGAATCGGATTTCGGAAACAGTTATGGCGCCGGTGTCGATATCCTCATGACGTATCTGGATCACTTTGCCTTCATAGTCGGTGGCGCTTTCCGCGTCCATGAGCATGACGTTGCCGTCGCGGGCCGCAGAGCGCAGCTGGTACATGATCCGGTCCATAATGGTGCGCGCTTCCTGTCGCATGAGGCTGGTCGCCTGGTTGGTGCGATTCACGCGGCTCATGCTGATGAAGAGGAGCATGAGTCCTCCGGCGACAAGGGCGCTGATCACGACGGCGAAGAGCACCTCTACGAGGGTAAAGCCCCGGGATTTTCCGGTTTGGTGGTTTCTGGTGAATAGCACGGTTCAGTCTCCTTATTTTGAATGAGGGATCATGTACGGATATCAGCGCGGCAGAAAATCAACATCGGTTTTCATGTAGCGGCGTGCCGAGACTTCCATTTCGCTGCGTACCTGGGAATCGCGTATGGCGCGTGCTCCGGGCCAGCGCAGGCGAACGGTAATCACCTTATATGCGTTTGCTTCGCCGGTAGCCGAATCGTTGATTGATTCAATATTCACCTGGTATTCGGGCTTTATCTCGCCCTTGGCGAGTTGGACGATGGCCGGATATGCCAGTACGTTGGGGTCGGATTCGCTATCCGTGTCAATCGTTATCCAACTGTCTTCCGCGTAGCTGGAAGGCAAGCTTCGAATACCGTCGAGGAGGCGGATGGGACGCTCTTCGGTAAGGATAAGGTCCAGATAACGCATGGCCAGGACGTTTTCCATGTAGTCCTCCAGAAAGGCAACGGCGACCTGGTTCTCCTGGGTCTGGCGGGTAATCATATTCGCGATCTGGACCGCCTGGACACAGGCCACGGCCAGGACGGCGAAAATCGTCATGGATATTGCCGCTTCGACGAGGGTGAAGGCGCTTTCTGCCTTGTGGAGGGATTTTCGTTTCCATATTCGGATCATGGTTTTGCCCTTTCCTTTCGGGGAAGTCCGCTGCTTCCGGCATCAACTATAGCAATGGGAATGCCAAAGCCTTCCAGAGAGGAGGTATTTCGCATTATGTCTTTATACCTCAGTAGTTTGCGCGAGTGCTTTGCTCTCATATATTTGTTTCCATCGGTATGCGTCTGATTTTTGGGCTGCACTTAAAAGAGGCAATGTGCCCAGAACCTGTGCAACTCTGTCAAAAGCAATGGACACTATGCAATACGTGCATCCCGGTCCAGTAATATGCCAGACATATCGGGTCATCGTTTCGGGAGCTTGAGCCATAATAACAGGTTTGTTGGCTTGGTGTGGATAGTAAAATCGACTTGCAATTTGGCAGGTTGGGAATCATTCTTATGCAAAGACAATTCTTTTACATTTCTTTTACCTGGAATTGACCACTATATATGAGGATTGAGGCATAAGTATTCCAGCAGTCTGCAGAATCATTTATTGAAAGGAGATGCATCATGTATCCCAACCAACTTTCCGCTTTTTCTGTGTTTTTGTTGTTTCTGGCGATTATCGCCTCGAATCCGCTCTGGGCGCAGAGCGGTGATTCCAGTCAGGCGGTGCCGCTGCAATTGCTGGAAAAGATGCCCATCAAGGAAGTCACCGTGTTTAAGGATGGCCATGCCTTCATATCGCACGCCGGAGCCATGCCGACACAGCCGGACGGAAGTGTGCAACTGGATTATCTGCCACGGCCCGTGATGGGAACTTTTTGGGCGAAGAGCCTGGATGAAAATGCCGAGTTGGTTTCTGTAGTAACGGGGAAGCGCCGGGTGATTGTGGAGCGAACGGCGCTGGAGTTGCGGGAACTGCTTCGGGCGAATATCGGTAAGCGTATGATCATTACGGAAAATGTGGGGGAAGAGCTGATGCCGATCGAGTACCAGTGCCGGATTGAAAAAGCACTGCATCGTTCGAGTGGGGAATTGGAGCGCGTGAATCCTCCCGGTAGCGATCCTGCTCTGCCTCAATACGGGAATATGTTTCTGGCCAATACCAGCCAGGGCTTGCGGACGGTTAATCTTGCCCACGTGCGGAATATCGTTTTTATCGATGAACCCGATACGGTTTATAGTTCAGAAGAGTTCCGCGACCTGATGAAACTCTCGATGAAATGGGAAAACGGACGGGCGTCGAAAGAAGCCAATGTCTCGCTGACCTATCTGGAACGGGGAATCCGTTGGATTCCGGATTATCGTCTCAACATTCGCGAAGACGGTAAGGTGGAATATCGGCTTCAGGCGACCTTGATCAATGAACTGGTTGATCTGGAAGGCGTGGACCTGCGGCTGGTGGTGGGCGTGCCGAATTTTCGTTTCAAGGACACGGTCGATCCGATTTCCCTTCGCGAAACAGTGGCGCAGCTCTCGCAGCATTTTCAGCAGCAGCCGCAGACGCAGACGATGAATTATTATTCGAACGCGATCATGAGTCAGGCGGCCGCGCCCCGTTGGCAAAATCAGGTCGATGTGAATCAGGCGGAGGGATTGGACCTGGGGCCCGAACTGAAGGGGAGCGGCAAGCGGGAAGATTTGTACGTTTTTGACATGGAAAATGTGACGCTGAAGAAGGGCGAGCGGATGAAGGTCGTGCTGGCTTCCGGGACGGTGCCTTTTACCGATTCCTATATCCTGAAAATCCCAATCGCTCCGCCGCCCGAAGCGCGATCCAACTTCAACGACAGCCAGCAGCGGCAGATCGCCATGTTGCTGCATCGCCCCAAGGTCATGCATAACATCCGCCTGGAAAACACGAGCGACCATCCCTTCACCACGGCTCCGGCGTTGGTCATGAAAAACGGCGAGATCATGTCGCAGGGCATGATGACCTATACCTCACGCGGGGCCAAGGTGGATGTGGAACTGACGGCGGCCATTAATGTGCAGGTGGAGCGCTCGGAAGTGGAAACGGGGCGCGAATCGGCAAAGGTACCCGGCGATCCCCATCATAATTATGCCCGTGTGAATTTGAAGGGCGAGATTAAACTGAGCAACTACAGCGACAAAAAGATGAGCGTCGAGGTGGAGCGATTTGTGATCGGCCATCCCGATACGGTGCTTGCCGGCGGCGAGAAGGAAAAGATCAGCCTTTTTGATTTCGAGTCGTTTTGGGATAACAATACCGTCTCTAGCACGCCCTGGTGGAACTGGTATAGTTGGCCCTGGTGGTGGCATCATGTAAATGCCGTGGGACGCTTTTCCTGGGATATCGAACTCGATTCCGAGGCGAGCCAGACGCTGGAATATGATTGGCATTATTTCTGGAGGCACTAGAAGGCTTGTGCGGCGAATGGATAAGCCGTCGCGCAAGCGCTGAAATTCCAGGAACCGGGTTTTCAGGATTCTGGAGAAAGGGAGAGCAAACTGGCCGCGAGATCCAATGCATCGACCGGCCAGAAGCATTCCGGACGTGGATGACGGACTCCACGCTTTCCGGCTTCGGGACGGCAATTTTGCAGGCAATTGAGCCATTGGTCGGGTACTGATTCCCGTCCCCAGACGGCGCCCAGCAAGGCTCCGCAGATGGCCGCGTTCGTGTCGGTGTCGCCTCCGCGCATGATGGTATCGACCACTCCTTCCTCAAGGTCCGGGGCATGGAGCAGCTGATAGAGGGCGTTTTGGAAGGCGATCAGGACCCAGCCCTGCAAGTGGACATAGTCTTCCGGCGGCTCGTTGGCGGCCTTTTCTATGATTTGCCGCAGTGCGGGTTCTACTTCCATGTCATTCGCCCATTGCCGGATTCGTTTATAGAGTTCATCAGGCGTGCCGCCGGTGGCAATAGCGTGGGCGATGGCCATGGTAAAAAGGGCGTTTGCCTGCTGGCAAATCAGGTTGGGGTGGGTGAGTGCGGCGTCGCGCATGGCCCATTCGCTTACGGATTCCAAGGGCGCTTTGGCTCCGAAAATGCCCAGCGGACTGACCCGCATCATGGCTCCGTTGGCCTGACTGTCTGGATTCGGATTTCCCTGCAGGCCGCCGGCAATGGTCATGCCGCAATCAAAGGGTTCCGAATGCAGCCAGTACTGATATTCCTTGAGGGCCGTCCCGGAATCATAGGCCCCGGTTCGTACCAACATACGGGCCAGCAGCAGGGCCATCTCGGAATCATCGGTTGGCTGACCGGCTATGGTGTTCCAGGTACCCCCATCGGCCAGTTCCCGCACGCCTTGGGGGTATTTGTGTCGGATCTTTTCGGGCGACTGAAATTCGACCAAACTCCCAAGGGCGTCACCGGCGAGCTGGCCAAGGAGGCAAGCCTGGGCGCGGCTCAAACTCGATTGATCAGAATTACTTTTTTTGTGTGAATGCATTTATTTGCCCCCATGATGGCATATGGATTTTGGACCATTTTACGGGTTTTTGAATTGTTTTCAAAAGTTTTCTTGTTTTTATAAACATGGAACAATAACCGAACTGTATTTTGGCAGGATGCGTGTTTAAAGACCACTCTTCCCGGCAGGAGCCATTTTTTGTGCTTCTTTCTTGCTCCCTCGGCGGGGGATGTTTATAGTCGCTTCCAGACTATATGAACAAAAAACGAGAGGAGTGGTTTTATGGCTTTTGATTATAACCCCAGCGCGCGTTCGACAAGTGTCGTGACTTTTGGCAAGGCGCGGTTTACGGTGCTGACCGAGCGGATGATCCGGATGGAGTATGGCGGTGAGGAGGCTTTTGAGGATCGGGCTTCCTTTTCCGTGGCGAACCGGCATATGCCGGCGGTGGACTTTTCCGTGAAGGAGTCGGGCGAGTCGCTGACAATCAAGACGGCCAGGCTGACGCTGACCTATAAGGATAATGGTCGCGTCTTTTCGAAAAACAATCTGTCCATTCGCTTCAAGATGAAGGGCGGCATGCAGACCTGGACGCCGGGGATGAAAAACAAGGGCAACCTGGGTGGCACAATCCGGACGCTGGACGGGATGAATGGCTGGCGCAAAGTGGATTGGAAGACGGGTAGCTTTGGTTCGCCGCGGAAGCCGGAAGAGGGTTTGCTTTCGCGCGATGGCTGGGCGCTGGTCGATGATTCGGACAGCATCATGCTGGAGCCCACGGGCGGCGCATTTTCCGAATGGGTGCAGCCGCGTGAGGCGAAGCTGCGGCGGGACTGGTATTTTCTGGGCTATGGGCATAATTACAAGGAGGCGCTGCGGGAGGCGTCGATGATTTTCGGGCGTCAGCCGCTGCCGCCGCGATATACGCTGGGCTACTGGTGGAGCCGCTACTGGGCCTATACAGACCGCGAACTGCGCGAGATGGTGGATGAGTTTGACCGGGCCGGTGTGCCGCTGGATGTGATGGTGGTGGACATGGACTGGCACTTGCCGGGCTGGACGGGATATACGTGGGACCGCTGCTATTTTCCCGATCCGAATGGCTTTTTGCGGAACATGCACGAGCGGGGCCTGCGCGTGACGCTGAACCTGCATCCGGCGGATGGCGTGCATGACTTTGAGGAGGCCTTTGAGCCGATGGCGCGCGAGTTGGGCCTGGACCCGAAAAAAACAAAGCATATCCCCTTTGACTGCACGGACCCCGATTTCATGGATGCTTACTTCCGGCATCTTCATCATCCGCAGGAGGACGCGGGAGTGGACTTCTGGTGGATGGATTGGCAGCAGGGCAAGTCCACGAAAATGGAAGGGCTCGATCCCCTGCCCTGGCTGAATCATCTGCACTGGCGGGACATGGAAAAGCGCACTCCCGAACGTCGCCCGCTGATCTTCAGCCGCTTTGGCGGCGTTGGCGCGGGGCGATATCCCGTGGGCTTTTCGGGGGACACCTTTTCCACCTGGGAAGGCTTGGCCATGCAACCGGAGTTTACGGCGATGGCGGCGAACGTGATCTATGGATACTGGAGCCATGACATCGGCGGCCATGCCGTGATGGGCGACCAGGACCTGGACCCGGAACTGTATATGCGGTGGATTCAGTTTGGCGTTTATTCACCCGTACTGCGGACCCATACGACCAAGCATCCCCTGAGCGAGCGACGGGTCACGGCCTTCGCGGAACCCTACAGCCGTTATATGATCGAGGCCATCCGCCATCGCTATGAAATCGCGCCTTATGTGTACACGGAAAATCGCAAGGGGCTCGACACGGGCCTGTCGCTGTGCCGTCCCCTGTATTATGAATGGCCCGAAGAAAAGGCGGCCTATGATCGGAAGAAGCAGTATCTCTTCGGCGATGAAATGATGATTGCTCCGGTGACGGTTCCTGCCGATCTGAGCCATGATTTGGCGGAGGTGGATGTCTGGCTGCCGAAGGGTAACTGGTTTGACGTGGCCCTTGGGAAAATGGAACGCGGCGGTCAGACGATCAAGCGGCATTATCATCATCGCGAGATTCCGGTCTTTGTGCGACCCGGCGCGATCATCCCGGGCCAGAAGGCGCGCATGCGGATGGATGAAGCATCGTGCTCGCGTCTGATGGTGACGGCTTATCCCGGCGGCGACGGGCAGTATGATTATTATGAGGACGACGGCATGAGCCAGGATTATCTGTCGGGCGGCGCGGCCACGATCCGGCTGGAACAGCGCGACAACAAGACGGGCCGCACGGTGAAGATTCATGCGGCGAAGGGCGACTTCAAGGGCTTTCTGAAGAAGCGCTATGTGGAAGTGCGCTTTGCGGCCAGCTGCCCGCCTGCGAATGTAAAGATCGACGGCAAAGAGGCCCGGCGCCTGGCCGACGAGGCGGAAAACCGAAGCGGCTGGCGCTACGAGGCGGAAACGGCCACGACTGTCGTGCAACTGCATAACATGGACCTGGGCAGCGACCACCTGATACAGCTGACGGATGACAGGAACGTACCCAAATCCTGGGCCGACGGACTGCGCGGAACGATGACGCTGCTCGACAGCATCCGCCGAAGCATGACATCTGGATCGCGTCCCCATCCATTGCACGAGGATGAACGTCTGGCGGCCCAACTGGCCCAGGCGGGCGACGGCATTTCGCGCGATCCCGAGACCTTCCGAAGCGCGGTGCGCCAGATTCGACGCGAGGCCCCGCGCCTGGTGGATATTCTGAAGATCATGCTCGATCGTATCGAGACAAAGCAGATTTACGAATCGAAGGTCTCGGAGGACTATCTGAAAAAGGCGCTGGCGCAGGTGCGGATGCTTTGCCGGGAGCGTCTATAGCGAATCTCGAAGGTCGTTCTGTCAGATGAAATCCGCGAGATTCTGCAAAGGGGTCGAAATCACCATTTCTCGGGCTTCAGAGCCGCCCATGTAAAAAGGATAGCCGGAATACTTTCGAGAACGGCTCCAAGGTGGGCTTTGGCCACAAGCCATGTGTCGGGATTTTTGAGAGGCTTGCATGTTCGTAGTCAGCCCTGTGAGGGGCGTCGGGTTGAATG
>CAYWYC010000029.1:0-25242 GCA_964462565.1 uncultured Candidatus Sumerlaeota bacterium
CGTCAAAATGTTAAGCTTGAATTCCAGACGCTAAAATGTGCAAATAGATTCAGCAAAAAAGCCCAGCAAGGGAGGATATCGTACTTTGAAAATATTAATCACCGGAGCCGACCGGCCTTTGGGGAAAATGGCGGCGCGGCATTTTATGGAAAAACACGCGCTTCGATTATCGGGACTCTCTCCTCGCGAAGTGGCGGGATTTTCAGAATCGGATTATGTGCAGGCCGACTTGCGCCAGGAAGAAGCGGCCGCATCGCTGTTGGAAGACGTGGATGCCATTCTGCATCTGGCCAACTTCAACGCGCCCGAATGCGAGAGCAACCAGGACGAACTCGATGCTCTGGAACATGCCGCCACGGGAACCTACTTTCTCACACGGGAAGCCCGCAAGGCCGGAGTCGAGCGTATCATCATTGGCGGAAGCCTGCGCATTTTTGATTTTTATCCCGATGAATTTCTGATCGACGAGATGTGGAAGCCCCATCCTTCCACCAACATCAGCCAACTTGCGCCATACCTTTCCGAAAGCGTGGCCCGCGAATTTGTCCGCGAAGGCGGGATATGCGGGATGGCCCTGCGATTCATGCCTATCGGCGAAGATTCCGAAAAAGAAACCCGGTCCGCCGACGCCATGGCCGCCCTGGAAAAGGCGCTGGCCTATGAATTTCAGGTTCCGGGATATCGCTGGCATGTCTTTCATGTGGCTTCCTCGGAACGCTTCATCATGCGCAACGCCCGCATGATTCTGGGAATGCCGCGAAAGGAGAAAGCCTGATGCCCGCGATTGAAAAAGGAAAAGTCTGCATCTTCGGCGGAGGCGGCCCCGTTGCCAGAACCGTTTACGATGCCCTGAAAAATGATTACGAAATGCGCCTCGTGGACATCGCCACGCTGGATGAGGTGCAGAAGCGCGGAACGGCCAAGGGCTTTCCCAAGCCGCCCGTCCCCGAAGCACCCAACGAATGGCGCGTGGCCGATATCCTCGATTACGACGCCGTGGTCGAAGCCATGCAAGGCTGCGACGCCGTGATAAACCTGACCGTCTTCCGCAGCGAACCGGTGCGCGCGTTCAAGATAAACCTGCTGGGCATATACAACATCATGAAGGCCGCCGTGGAACTGAAGCCGAAGCGCGTCATCCAGACGGGGCCGGTGGTGCTGAGCATGGGCTACGAAGGAGACTATCGCTATGACTACGAAATCCCCGACGGCTTTTCTCCCCGCCCCGGCGGCAACAATATCTATCCCCTCACCAAGACCATGGGCAACGAAGTGGTCACAGCCTTTGCCGAGGAACATGATCTGGACGTGATGACCTTGCTGGTCTCGCGCCTGCGGCCCCATGACGGCTTGGATGATCGCGATGACAATGTGATGATCACCTACTCCACCGCCTGGGACGACCTGGGTTCGCCCTTCTATTGCGCCCTGCGCGCGCCGCAATGCCCGAATCCGAACGAGACCTTCTTCATCTGCTCCGACCTGCCCATGGGCAAATACAAACCGGAAAAGGCGGAGCGCCTCCTGGGCTGGAAAGCCAAGCACGACTTCCGCCGCTTCTACACCCGAGGCGGCAAAAAAGCCCTTTCCTGAGTCCTTAAAAAACCGCACTATTCACAATTTGAGGAAAACCTCTCCCGTGATTCAATTAATAGACAAGATTGAATGACGGGAGATTTTATTATGTGGTGGAAAAATGTAGTGCTCAGCTTTCTGATAATCCTGCTGGTCGCCTGCGGTCAGGAAGAAAGCAAGCAAAAGCCGGAAGCGAAAATGAAAAGTCCCACCGAAGATCGTGTTCAGGTGCGGCTCCTGACGAAGGGCCTGCTCCCCGATAAAGATAACGTAATCCGTGTGGGCTTGCATTTTGAGATGGCCGAAGACTGGCATATCTATTGGAAGAATCCCGGCGACTCCGGCCTGCCAACGCGCGTGGACTGGACCCTTCCCGAGGGCTACAGCGCCGGGCCGATCCTGTGGCCCACGCCCCATTCCTTTGAACAACCCGGCGAAATCCAGGGATATGGCTATTCCGACGAGGTGCTTCTCATTGTGGATATCCAGGCCCTCGAAAGCCAAAGCCTGGATAAAACGATCCGGATGGAAGCCGATGTCAATTGGCTGGCCTGCGCCGATGTCTGCATTCCCGGCGGCAGCCGCCTGGTTTCGCTTGTGGAAACTTCCGGCGAGGACACCAACAAATATATCGATGTTTTTGATAAATACGAAGCCCAATTGCCGAAATCATTGGACGAAAATAATCCACCCTTTACCGTCAGCCGCTACCAGTGGCCCCGGCAAACCGATCAAAGCGGTGCGGTCGAAGTCGCACTGGACTGGAACATATCGGCCCAGGACGTGGCCTTTTTCCCCCATCCGGCGGATGCCTTGCTGATCGAAAATTTAAGTTTCAGCCATCAGGAAGAAAGCAGTACGATCCGTATCGACCTGAATTATCTGAAGCCGCAGGACAAACCCCGATGGCTGGACTCGGTGATCGGCTATCGAAATGAATCAGGAGATTGGCGTGGAATTTCCCAAAAAATACCTTTACAGCCGGGGCTTATTGAGATAAAATCTCAATAAGAAGTCGAGGAAGAAATCGGGAATGCCCGAATTTTCAAGCGCTTATCATGGATGATGCGGCGTTTCCGGTGTTTTTCCCAATATTATACACCGAAAGGAGCAGGACCATGAAAATGCCGAAATATACGCCCGAGGTCCCCATGGGCCTGTTGTTGTTTATAGCACTGATGGCAGCCGCCATCATTTTTCTGGGCGCAGCCAAGACGGAAACAGAAGCCCAACTGGGCAAGGAAGCTCCCGGCTTTGAACTTGTCGATCATGAAGGAAACACGGTGTCCCTTGCCGATTATGAGGGCAAAGTGCTTGTCCTCGAATGGATCAATCCCGATTGCCCTTTCGTCAAGCGTCACTATGGCCTGGGGACGATGAAGGACCTTGCCGAAAAATATCAGGAGCAGGATGTAGTGTGGCTGGCCGTGAACAGTACCCACTACATGAACCAGGAAACCAACAAGAAGTGGGCCGAGAAATACGAGTTGCCTTATCCGATTCTCATGGACGCGGATGGCAGTGTTGGCCGTATGTATGGCGCGAAGACGACTCCCCATATGTATATTATAGACTCTACCGGCAAATTGGTTTACCAAGGCGGTATCGATACTCAGGCAGCCGCACGCGGTCCTCTAAAGGACGACACCGTTAATCTGGTAGCCCAGGCGCTGGATGAAGTGCTGGCCGAAAAAGAAGTCAGCCAAAGCCAGAGCAAACCCTATGGTTGCTCGGTGAAGTACAAAAAATAACAAGGCTCAATCATAAGGTTGCGTCTGGTTCAGACTGCACGGATCGAGTCGGCCGGTTTCGTCGTAGCGGTGGCCATGCCAGCCTCCGCGAAAGGCGGTAAGCGGCCGACGCGCGTCCACAAGCCTTTGCCTTAAACGCCGCGATAAATCCCGCGCAATTCCTGCGTATCCCGCATCATCAATCAGGTTACGCTGCTCCCAGGGATCCTCAATGATGTCGTAGAGTTCATCCGATTCTTCATACAGGTTCGCCACAAAACGATACCGCTCCGTCGCGATTGCCTTGCGCCGCATGTTTTCCGTCAGCGCGTCCTCGCGAATCGGCTTCGGATTATCCCCCAGAAGAGACATCATGCTCAAGCCCTGCACACTGCGAGGCGTTTCCAGTTCCGCCAGATCGCAAAGCGTCGGGTATACATCCACCGACTCCACCACCTGCTCCCGCACCGCGCCGCCCGTCACCTTCTTCGGATATCGCACAATCAAGGGCGTCCGGCAGATCGACCGCGCGCTGATCCCGGCCTTCTTCTCATACATCCCATGCTCACCGGCATGGTCCCCATGATCCGCCGCATAAACAATGATCGTATTATCCAACTCACCCCGCGCTTCCAATTCCTCGATCACCAGGCCGATGGCCGCGTCCGTCTGCGACACCAGCCCCAGGTAAGCCGACACATTATGCCGCAGCGTCTTCTCGTCAAAAGGACCATATTTCTCCGTCGCCCGAATCTTCCGCAAATTCGCCGATTCCCCCTCGCCCGTGAGCGGCAACTCAATCTCCTCCGGCGGATACATCGAAGCATAGGGTTCGCTCGGCGTATAGGGTTGGTGGGGCCGCGCGAAACTCAACCACGCCATCCACGGCGCGTCATGCCGGCACTGGTCCGCCGGTTCCAGTTGCTGCGCCAGAAAACGCCGAAAGTGCTTCACCAGGACCCACTCGCAGGAATGCTCCAGCGGCAAACGGCTCCCACCGCCGTTCCGCGCGTTCTCGTGATAATTCCGGTTATCATTCTCCTCAAACAATCCCGCGCCTTCCAGGTAAGAGGGATGCTGGATAAACTCGTCATACACATACTGGCAATGCCGCTCGATCCAGTAGCGCGGCGTATGCAGTTTACCCAGCGCCGCCGTCCGGTATCCCTGCCCCAGAAAAAATTCAAACATGCTCAGCAGCGGAGCATCCGGTTCCTTCCCGTAAAGCCCGTAATATCCATGGGTCGAAGGATAGGTCCCCGAAAGATAACTCATCCGACTGGGCGTACAGATCGTATTCTGCACATAGGCGTTCGTAAACCGCACCCCCTCCGAGGCCAGCCGGTCCAGATGCGGCGTTTGGACTTCCGGATGCCCCGCGCAGGAAAGACATCGTGCGTTATGCTGATCCGAAAATAAAAATAGAATGTTGGGCCGGTTTTTCGCCGCTTCTACAAAAGGTACATGCAGCATGGTATCTCCCCGCTTATGCTGAAATATAGATGTTCTAAAAAGTCTTGGTGACAATGCACATTCGGACAGGGCTTTCGCGTCTGGGCTGGTATATTGCGCGCCCTTGGTGCTTTTCAATCTGCGTGTATCTGCGAAATCTGCCGATAAAAACCCATATCCGATTTGGCCTCAACACCAAAACCTTTCGAAAAAGGCAATTACATTCCCACTCAATATAATCGTGCGCGCGTCTCATTGCATTGAAAAATCAAGCCGGCACAAAAAAGAAATTATTCACATGCAATTCCGGACGAAAACGTTCCGGATGTTCTTTGTCCCAATCGTTTTCCGGCGCCGTGTGAATGGCATGATCAAAAGCGCTCAGGCTGTGCAGCACATGGTCAAAATAAAACAGCCCCCGATACCCCATCGCCTCGATCGCCTGCGCCACTTCCGGCATCTGGTGCGGCCAGATCTCCACCTGCAAGTTCGGACGATGCGTCTCGATGATTCCCGAAGCCCCGAGCAACACTTCCACCTCCCAGCCTTCCACATCGATCTTCATAAAACCAATCGCCACATCGGGCATCACCTCAGCCACCACATCATCCAGCCGCCGCACCGCCGTTATCTGCTTGCGAAAACGATCATAGCCATGCTGCCGTAGATCCGTGAAAGACGAAACCCCGTGCATGTCGCCCCCTTCGTCATTCAGCGGAATATTCAACTCCGCCTCACCTGTCTCCTCCCCCAGCGCACACGCCGCAAACCGGCAATTATCCGGCAAGGACTCCGCGAGCCAGCCCAACTCTGCCACCGGCTCCACCGCCAGCACTTCAGCGCAACAGGCCGCCATCTTCAGCGAATAATGCCCCACATTCGCTCCCGCGTCGATCGCCGCCTTGCCGGGCCAGATATAATCCTCGATATGGTCAAACTCCCCCTGCATCACATTGCCGCGCCACGCATCCAACATCATCTTCCGCTTGCCCGTGACTCTTGCTGCATCAAAACCCCGTTCCCTCAATACTCCCAGATCCTTCTCCATCATTGCTCTGCGCATTGCCTCGTTCATCATCAGTTCCTTTCAAGTAAAAACGCCCGCCGCGAAGGCAGCCGGTCGAAAGACCAGACATGCCATCCACAGCGGGCGCATTATCGCTCGCCACGGGCTCTCACCCGATTTGGCAGAAATGTTATAATCATCTTGGAGCAAAAACCTCTGGGCATCAAGCAAAAACTTGATTCAATTGCGAGTGCAAGTACGATTGGGATGTAAATGCAAGTGTGATAGGGTCCTGAGGAAAACAATCGAAATAATAAACAATTTGGCCCTGCCGGAATAAGCCAGCAGGACCATAAACGAAAGGGTCATACATAATCAAACAAAATGATCAATCGGAAAGTTACCGAAAATACCTGGGCCGCCAGGGACGCTTGTACCGCCAACCTGAATATTCGCTATAGCAGCTGGGGCTTGCCGGGGTCGAACGGTACCAACCATGCCAATCGCATATTTTATCATCCCACGAATCGCCATCCCACCGATCCCCATCATCATCATCATCGTCGTCATCATAATCGTAGCAGAAGGCGGGTAAATCCTTGGAGGTGGAATCGAAAACCCCCGAATCACCCGATTCATCTTTGCTCTCGCCGATACTAACCCAATTCTGGGTTTTGTCATCCATATTGCTGATCAGACTGCCGGACTTAACCTTAACATCAAAGCCGTCACTGGAATCAGACCGGCTGGCAACATTGAAATTGGAGTTTTGGGACGTCGTGCGGAGGGATTTCAAGCCGGAATTAACAACGACAGCCTCGTTGCTACTGCGCACTTCCAAAGGGAATGTAACCGGAAAAGCGCCGCCCTGCACCTGGGTAATAAGCGGGCCATTACCCATGCGATATTCCACCTTGCCGCCACTGGCAATACTTCCCACTCTCTGGATAGCATTGACCTGAGCGTATGCCGAGGATGCCGCAAGAAAAAGCAGCATAGCACAAGCTGTGATTAGAATTTTAAAACTGTGTTTCTTTTTCATTTTTTGAATCCTCTCCTGCTCGTTCCGTTTTCAAGCCGATAGCGCCCCACCTGGAAATACTTCTTCGCATTTAATTTTGAAGCGAAAATAATACCAATTCTGCTGAAAATGTCCGGAAAATACAAGGGCGCGATCTAAGTGCATTTTTATCAGTGCGGAAGGGTTCTTCAGCACCGGGTTTTACGCGCCCCCATGTTTATAATCGAATTGCTTGTACTGATCAAGCATACCAAACTGACCACTTTCTTGGCCATTCTGAACAAGCAAAAAGAACCTTAAGCAGGCCCACTTCAGCGTTTCTCAATGGCGTAATGGGTGATGCGACGCCTCAATGTGCTATAGCTGATGCCCAGGATCTGGGCCGCCTGACTTTGGTTCCAATTGGTTCTTTCGAGAACCGACTCAATCATCTTGACTTCCGTCTCCTCCAAACTTTGAAGGTCTTGCTCTTTTTCGTTTTCCTGGCTTTCCAGGCGTACCAGCGGCTGTATCTGCTCCAATATCGTTTCTTCCTTCAGCGAAAGAGAAAAGCGTTTGAGTACATTTTCCAGCTGTCGAACATTACCCGGCCAGCTGAACTTGAACATAAGATCCATGGTTTCATCGGAAAGTTTTGGCAGTTCATAACCTTTTTCCGCCTTTTGGCGCAATAAAAAATGCTCAATCAGCAGAGGAATGTCCTCCGGCCTTTCTCGCAGCGGAGGAATAACAATGAGGTATTCACTCAGGCGATAATACAAGTCGGGGCGAAAGCGTCCTTCTGCCAGATGATCTTCGATAGGTACATTGGTCGCCGCAATGACGCGCGCGTTGACCCGGATGGTCTCATTCCCCCCGAGCCTTGTAAATTCTTTGTGCTCGATTACCTGAAGCAATTTGCTTTGCAGGGTCAAGGGCAGATCGCCGATTTCGTCAAGAAAAACAGTTCCACCGCCAGCCATTTCAAAGCGGCCCGGCTTGCGCCGCACAGCCCCGGTAAAGGCGCCGGCTTCATGGCCGAAAAGCTCGGATTCCAGAAGAGTTTCCGGTATGGAGGGGCAATTGATCTTGACAAAAGAACCGGACTCTTCCCGTCCGGACAACTGGCTGATCATGCGTGAGACAACGTCTTTGCCGGTTCCGTTTTCTCCCCGAATCAGGATGTTGAAATCCGACGTGGCCACTTCGGTGATTTGACGGCGGACCCTCTGCATGGCCTGGCTGCAGCCGACAAAACAAGGCATCGCATAAACACGCCGCAGCAGGCTGTTATTCTCCTGCCGGGCTTCTTTTAACACTTGGGGCTTATCAGCCCGGATTTTTTTAAGAAGGCGGTCGTTTTCTTTTTGCAGGCGGCCATGCTCGATGGCGCTGCGCACCGAACGAAGCAAAACAGGCATGCTGACGGGCTTTGTATGATAAGTAAAAACGTTTTGATCAATTGCCTGGGCAGAAGAATCAAGAGACGGATAGCCCGTGCAAATAATAATCTCTAGGTATTTATTTATCTTTTTTATTTTTTTGATGGCTTCAATACCTGAAATACCAGGTAACTGCAGGTCGCAAATCGCAAGATCATAATCCCGCTCTTTCACCATCCGAATCGCATCTTCGCCCGTTTCGGCTTCTCCAACTTCAATATCCCTGCGTTCGAGGGTCTTCCTCATAACATCGCGTATGACGGCATCGTCCTCGATAATAAGAACCGACTGTGCCCGTTCCCCACTCGACACTTTTTCCATTTGGGAATCTGGGAATTCCTTACCATTCATAGTTGCATAGACTCAGTTTTCTGCACAGAGCATCCTGTGCATTTTATAAAATGGAGAGTTAAGGGGGTACAGACAGCCCCCAACCTGCATAGTTCACACCCCTCATGCAAGGAAATGATGTCATAGAAGGCAAAGCCTGTCAAGATGCAAGTTACTAAATATGAGCAAGCCAAGGGCCAAGTGACGCCATCTGCCTCTTTTTGTCTTTTTTGTAAAATACGCACTTTTGCAGCATTTGCTGACCATTATGCCAATCTTCCACCGCTGGTCATACTGAAAGAAAGGTGTTCTTTCTGGTGTTCAGAATGACTAATGGGGTGATCACCGCCTCAATTGACCATGGCATTTATACAGCCCTCTCCATAATTGTAAATTGTTGATATTAATGGCATTACATATCAACGATGTCTTTTTTTTCAACAAATGGCAAAACTGGCGTGAATCTGGTTAATAGATATGGTGAGAGAGTTGCGGTTTCTTCGGTGTGCTCAGATTGAGCAAAGAAGTTTTGGAGCACATCGTCTGTGAGTTATCCAGATTTGCCGCTTTGTGGAGTTAGCTTGGGACTGCCACAAAGGATCGGGAAACCGCAAAAATATAAAGAACTGTGAGAAGAATAGAGAAAAGAAAGGGCATGGGGGAGAAAGGGATGTTACTAAAAGGTTTTAGCCAATTCGAGTTACTTTTGGACAAGCAGATCGAAGTCTCCAAACGTTACTGTCAATTTACCAGTCTGGCTTTGATATCTGCCGGAGACAAGATAGACTCAGTAACAAAGGTGGTCGAAAATTCGGTTCGCACCAGCGACATCATGTTTGACCTGGGAGACAGTTTGGGAATTCTGATGCCTTGTACGGATTCGGAAGGAGCCAAAAGAGCCCTGGAGCGCTACCGGGAATCATGCAAAGGTTTTGCCTCTATCCAATACGGGATGGGTTCCTTTCCGGAAGAGCAAAAATCCGCCAATGACCTGATGAATATAGCGTTGGACCGTTTGTATCAAAATAAAGACAAAGATAATGCTTTGGACTTATTGGAAGAGAAGAAATGAAAACCCAGACCGCTCCAGCAAGACAAAGAGGAGATCGGTCTGAGAATGCAGATAGATGAAGTAAATGGAGTAATCAATTCCATCTGGGGCGCCTTATCCAAGGGAAAGAGTTTGGACAATGATTACAAGTCAAGAAATAATGATATTTGCTTTGGCCTTCATGGCCTCGACAGCAGCCACGGCCTTATTAACGCCGCCGGTGATTTCACTGGCGCGTAAGCTCGGAGCCGTTGACGGCGGAGGTTATCGAAAAGTTCATAATAAGACAATGCCACGCATGGGGGGCCTGGCCGTTGGTATTCCCTTCCTGCTGGTTTGCGCATTGGTGCGATTCGAACTGATCCCCTTGCCCGGGGACATGGCTTTGACAGAAGCCGGTCGGCTGGATTTGAGCCTGATGCTGGTTTGCGGTTCCATCATCCTGGGGCTTGGGATGGTGGACGACCTTCGCGGCCTGCGTGCTTCTCGCAAATTTGCGGTTCAGTTTCTGGTGGCCCTGATTTTGTGTTCTTATGGAAAAACCATAACCGCTATCGATATCCCCATGCTTGGGGTCCTTCAGCTTGGGCCTTTTCTGGGCATGATGTTCACCATTTTCTGGGTGGTGGGTATTATCAATGCGTTCAATCTGGTAGACGGTCTCGACGGCCTGGCCAGCGGTTTGGCCATGATTGCCTGCCTGGGTATGGCAGCAGTAGCCGGCTTGGGCGGCAACGCGCTGATTCTCTTCGCCTGCCTGGTGCTTGCCGGTAATCTTTTGGGCTTTCTCTTTCATAACCACCATCCCGCCAAGATTTTTCTGGGCGACACGGGAAGCCTCTTTATCGGTTTCGCTCTGGCCATGCTGACTTTGGCAGGCGCAAGCAAGACTTCGGGCGCGGTGATGATGGCCGTTCCCATCATGCTGCTCGGCTTTCCCATTTTTGATACGCTCAGTTCCATGATGCGACGGGTATTGCGTGGCCATTCGCCTTTTCAAGCGGATCGCCTGCACACGCATCATCGCCTGCTGAGCTACGGATACTCTCATCGCGAGGCAGTATGGATTCTTTACTCGGTGGCAGCCGCATGCGCCGCTTCCGCCGTTCTCTGCCAGTCGCTTTACCCTCAAAAGAACATCGTGCTGATCCCTGTCGCGCTCTGCGGACTGGTCGTCATGATGCTTGCCTGGAGCAACGGGTATTTGCGAGTACGTCACTTCTTCCGGCTTTATCGCTGCCGGATCCGCAATCGCCGCCTGGCCGCTTTTCGTAATTATGCGGTCCTGAGCTTGCAGAGCCGTCAGCCTTCAAAATTGCAGGCCATTATCCAGACAACGCGGGAAGAATTGAGCCTGGTTTATCTGGAAGTTCGACATATGACAACAAATGCACTTATTGCGTCCAGCAGGAGCACGCAAAATACTGCAAATAAGTCCTTTAGTATGGACCGGAAGCAGACGATGAGTATCCAGACGGAGGACGGTCAGTACCTCCTGCTTCGTTATCAGCACGATCATCATCATCATCCTGATGATTTCAAGGATGAAAACAAGCGCGAGATGGACAATCTGGAGCATGGAGATACGCGCGCGTTTTTGGGACAGTTTTTCGGTTCGATGGAATTCGAGTCCCTCTATATGGCCAGTTACGCGGCGGCCCGGCAGCACGTGGAATCAGGATATCCTTCTCTGCGGCCCCACCGCGAAGCGGCCGGAATCTGGGACAAATCCAATGCCAAGAAGCACTATGGCTGGAAGCGTCCCAAGTTGGTGCGTTTGATTACAGCTGGCCTGATCAGCCCCATGGGAATTGATTCGGCAAAGGAGCATAAAGTACAATGAGCAAGTATGATATACAAAGACGAGGTTCGGGAAATCCCAATGAAGGACAGATGGTATGGGTTCCCCCGAACTATGAAATCGTCGTGGATAATGGACAGGGCAATCAGGCAGGAGGCGGCGGCCAGGAGTCTCATTTGTGGGATCACTTGATATTGCTGTGGCGGCGCCGTTGGCTGATACTGCTGTTTTTTGTGATCTGCACAAGCGTTGCTTTTGTCAAGGCCCTGCGTTCGACCCCCTTGTATACGGCCTCGGCGAAGCTGGAAGTGAAGCCGACTGAAAAACGCATCATCGAGTTTCAGGATTCCGCAGCCACAAACAACTCCCGGGGCTTCATTGACACCCAGCGTCAGATTTTCTACAGCCGCGAATTGGCCAAGAAGGTGGTGCTCCATCTTAATCTTTTTGAAGGCATTGGCAGGCAGCCAAAGCAGACAGATGTAAAAGAAGAGTCGCTTTTTGCTTCTTTCCAGGACAGCATGGGCAAGGCAAAAAACAAGTTTCTGTCTTATGTCAGCGGTCGGCAATATGACGCCGATGAGCAAAAAGGGCCTCTCACCGAAGAAGAAATCCTGCAAAGACGCATTAATGCGTTCCTTTCCGGCTTACGCGTCAGCCAGGTTGGCGAAACAGATCTCCTCGTTGTCAGTTATTCTTCGACCAATCCGGAATTCAGTTCCCGCGTTGCCAATACCGTCTGCGATGAGTATATCAAGTGGAGCTATGAACTGCGGCATAACAGCTACGAATATGCCTGGACCTGGCTGGGCGAAAAACTGGATGAATTGAAAGCACGCCTCGAGGAATCCGAGGAAAAACTGTACGCCGCTGCAGGCAGCAAGAACTTCATGCCGGGCGTGGATGACAGCACAGAGCTAACCGGCCAACTCCAGCGGTTGCGGGCTGAATTGTCAACCGCCGAAAAGACGCTCTTTGATAAAGAACTGCGCCTGGCCGAATTCTCAGGCGACATATCTCCGACTTTCCTGATTCAAAATCAGCGAGAGAATTCGCGCCTGCAACAGTTGAAACAGGAATATAAGAACATGGAACTGGAATACGCGCGGCTGAAGGCAACTCTGGGCGCCAAGATGCCACAGGTCCAAACGGCCAAAGCCACCATGGACGAACTAAAGAAACAAATAAAGGAAGAAGAAGGAACCCGCCAGAAAGAGGTAGCGGAAAACTGGGACCTGCTTAAGGCCGAAGCAAAAAACGAAGTTAAACTCGCTCAGGCCAATTATGACTACATTAAAGAAAAATATGACAAAGAACGGAAGCAACTCAGCGAATTGCAGCAGGGGCTTATCCAGTACACGATTCTGAAACGGGAAGCCGATGTAAACCGTCAACTTTACAACAGTCTGCTTCAGCGCTGGAAAGAAGTTCAGGTAACCTCTGAAATCAAGCCAAGCAACGTTTCGGTTGTTGATTATGCCGTGCCGCCCTTGACGCCACAAATGAAGAGCAAGCAACGCACCATCCTGGCAGGAGCAATGCTGGGCTTGATGCTGGGTATTGGCTTTGTTTTCTTCCTGGAATACATGGATCTGACAGTTCGTGATGGTGAGGACCTGGAACGCTTCGCGCAGATCGCGTCGCTGGGCATGGTGCCCCGCTATGAATATCGACGCGGCGAACGGCACGAACGCGAAAATGTGGATCTCGCTTGTCATAATCATCCAAAATCCTCTTTTGCCGAAAGTGTGCGAATCGCTCGTACATCGGTGCAGTTTTCCATGCCGGATCGCTCGCCCCGGGTCATCCTCGTTACGAGCAGCCTTCCCGGCGAAGGCAAGACGACCATTGCAACCAACCTGGCGACCGTTTATGCCCAGCGTGGGGAAAGCGTGCTCCTGGTGGATTCGGACATGAAGAAGCCAGCCATCCACAAGTCCTTCGGCATGGATTCAAGCCCCGGACTCAGCGAAACCCTGACCGGACATTTCGACGGCTTGCATGTGCCTGAGAGTGAAGTACCAAATCTTTATGTCTTGCCCAGTGGCTCAAAACCGCCGAACCCGGTGGACCTTTTGGACTCGGACGCCATGCGCACCTTTCTCGGACAGGCCAGCGATATCTATGATCAGATCATTATCGACTCCGCGCCCATCCTGCAAGTTGCGGACACGGCAGTTCTGGGCCAGTATGTCGATGGCGTTGTGATTGTGGCTCAGCCAGGCCGTACGCCCCGCAAAGCGGTGCGACGCGCCCGCGAACGCTTGCAGGAATTCCGTTCCCGCACGATTGGCGCGATCCTGAACAACCCGAAGCAAAATGCCCGTTATGGTAAAAATTACAGTTACGGCGCTGGTGGCTATAACTATGGCTACGGATATGGATATGGAAGCAGCTATGGTGCGGACGACGAAGACGAATCGCCGGCTCGCGGCAAAAAACGCGTAAAATCCTCCGTGGTCGAAGTCGCTTTTTCCAAGGCTGATGACGGAAGTCGATAAGCAAGAGCAAAAAGACCGAGGTCCTATGGGTATGTTTGCACTAAGCAAGTCAGAAAAAAAAGAACTGGAAAAACGCCGGGGCAAATATCCTCAAGGGATCTGTTGGTTTGCCGTGCTCACGGGAATCAACATGGAGCGCCAGGCATTTCGCTACCTGAAGGAAGAATTGGGTATTTCGCGCTTCGATGAAATTCTGATTCCCGAAAAACCCAAGCCCCGGCCTACCAGACGCAACCGACATTATGCGGCGAGGAAGCCGGAGCTTTATTTCGGCGGCTATCTTTTTGTGAAGTGCCACATGACGGATGATCTTTATATGGATATCACCGATTCCCCCTGCATTGTATCAATTCTGGGGCGGGCGTATCGTGTTCCCGAAGTGATCAACGAAACGGAAATGGATAAATTCCGTGCCATGCTGCATAATTATCCTGAACTGCAGTTAGTAAAAAAGAGCCATCTTGGCGAGATGGTGGAAATCCAGGATGGTATGCTGGAAGGAACGCAGGCAAGGCTGGTGGCTGTCAACGCCAAAACCGTCAAGGTCGAAGCCGACTTTTCCTTTTTGGGCGGTGATGACTGCCTTCTCGTTACACTTCCAAGGGAGCATGTGCGCTTTTTGGAAGAGAGCATTTATGAAGAAGCATAAATGCGTCCTGTTCTTCAAAATAAGTTGTTCTGCTTAAAAAAGAAAAACTTCTGTGGATATTCTGAAGAGTTTGTTTTATTAAAAAGAATAAAATAATTGGCTCCACTTTGGTAATGCATACAGAAAGGTTCTTATATCCCCATGCGAAAACTGATGACCCGTTACTCTTCTCCAACAGTTCGTTCTATCCTTTCAAGCCTGGGGAGCATGTTTCTTATAGGCCTGCTCCTTATCCCCATTGGCTGTGGAGGGGGCAATGTTGAACACGCCCCGGTTACCATGCCGCTTTTGGAAAGCCAGGGCCGCAGTTACTCAGGCGCTCAGGAAATTCAGGCTTTTGGTGCGCTGAAAACCAGCGCCCAGGACAATATGGGCAATTACCTGATCGGTCCCCACGATCTTCTTAATATTCAGGTATATGGTCAGGAAGGGCTCTCTGTCTCCACGCGCGTCAGTGGTCAGGGAACCATCCGTTTCCCCATGCTTGGCGAGATGAATGTGGAAGGCGAAACGGAGCGCAGCCTGGAATCTAAAATCGAGAAATCGCTGGCGGACGGTTACCTGCAAAATCCCAGTGTAATTGTCATAATCAGCGAAAAAAACGCGCGGCAGGTGGCTATTCTCGGTCAAGTGGCGGCGCCGGGCATTTACCCCATTTTTGGCACCGAGCCTTTGATGGATGTACTGGCCCGCGCCGGTGGTGTGCCATCGGGCATGCCGGTGGCCTTTGTTATACGCAATACCCGCGAACGTTTTTCCTTTGACGAATTAAAGAATATGAGCGAAAAGGAATTGGAAAAATACAGCATCCGCGTGGATTTGGAAGCGCTTATCAAAAAGGGCGACCAACAATGGAACGTCATGCTGCAGGCCGGAGATACGGTATTGGTCCCGGAAGCCGGCACGGTTCAGGTGACGGGCAAAGGGATTGTGACGCCCGGCACTTACTCGCTTCTGGCCGGTGACAATACCTTGACCCAGATTATTGACAATGCCGGCGGCATTAAGTTTTCCGCGGATCGTGAAAATATCATATTGCTGCGAAACGATCCCGGTACGGACGAGGAGAAAAAGATCATCGTAAACCTGCGACCGATTCTGCACGACCACCGCAAAGATATTATCCTCCAGCCCGGCGACAGAATTATTGTGAAGGAAGACGGTACGCGCCGCGTTCTGGCCGCTATTGGCAAGACGTTGGACGAAGTCATTGGGATTTCCGTTGGCGCCACCTATCAGTATAACGCAAACGAGGAAGCAAGATAATATCCTGAAAGTTTGATATTGCTTTGCGTGAAATCCCTTAACGGCAAATGAGCATTATCTGATCCCCGGTTCTATGGAGCCGGGGATTTCTTTTTGCGAAGAGCATTCCAAGGTGGGCTTTACCCAAAAACCATTTGCCGGAATTTTTGAAAGGCCAGGATGTTCGTAGTCAGCCCCGTGAGGGGCGTCGGGTTGAATGGAATCCATTCAACATCCTGGAAATTTCTGCTCCGGACGACGGCCCTTACGGGCCTTACTACAAACGCGAATTCCCATGCCTGCAAGAATTATCTGTATATCTATGCTGGCATCCTTTGTTTTTGTGAAAGAAGCCAGAGGCTAAGGGGCTAATTTGGACAGAGACTTGAAAATTGGGTCCTAGAGGAATAACATGGATGTATAAGGATAACCGCAGCAAGCGAAGCATTTGCCGAAAGGAGGTAGTATTATGCCAAAGGACAATGGTCGGCTTGTGATTCTGGCAGGGCCTTCCTGTGTGGGCAAGAGTCCGCTGAACAAGGCGCTGAAGAGATTGTATCCCGAGGTGGCGAAGACGTTGAAACCCCTGGTCCTTTATAACAGCCGGGCGCCCAGACCGGGTGAGGAAGATGGCGTGGATTATCATTTTCGATCCCGGGAAGAGATAGAGGGCCTCGATAGCGATGACCGGTATGTGGTGATGGATGTGCGCGGGGATATGCAGGCGCTGGACCTGGAAGAATTGGCAGAGTCCCTGAGCGATGGCGACGTTTTTTTCGAGGGCAATCCCTTTGTCGGAGAATGCCTCCAGACGCATCCCAAACTGCAGGATTTCAAACGGCTCAGTATTTTTATGTCACCCTTATCGCGTGAAGAAATCCAGGAACTGAAAGCCAGCGAGGCTTCGGTATCGCTGCCGGACCTGGTGACGGATATGATGCGGCGCAAATTGCTGCGCCGCACCCGTAAGCAAAAGGGCGAAATATCCCTGCCAGACCTGGAAAACATCGAAACACGAGCCGGCAGCGCCTACCGGGAACTGGGCAAGGGGCATGTTTTTGAGCATGTGATCGCGAATCATGACGGCGAAGACAGCGAAAACTGGGATGCCTTTTATTATCCGCTGGGAGACGCCCGCAAAGCCCTGCAAGCCTTTGTCGCAATGCTGCGTGGAGATAAAGCGGAAGTTGAGAAATGGGATGCCGATCTGCTTCCCGATGAATAAAATTCCACGGATAGCAGGTCACTCTGCTTTTTGCCCCCGCTTTTTTGCGGCGTAGGCACGGGTGGAGATTTCGTTTTTGCCGCTGATCTTGTAATAGACGATGGAACTGATCTCGCTCTTAACCTCAAAGACCGCTTTGCCGGTTTTCAGGATAACCCCGGGGTAGGTGCTGCGTCGCGCCACAACGCGGGCCTTGAGTTGCTTTTCATATTCTTCTCGCAGGGTTTCGAGTTCTTCCCGGATTTCGAGTCGTCGTTCCTTATCGGCCTGCTCGAATTGAATACTGAGCAGACGCATACGCTGGCTGAGTTCGGGACGCACACCAAATTCGATGATGGTTCTGGTGGGGATGCGGGGATTGCCCAGGCAGTTGGCGTCCACCCCGCAGATGGCCTTGGTCGCGCCACCGATAAGGGCTTTTCCCATGGCCCGAAGAAAAAGCCTGCCTTCGGTAAAAGTATCGCAATTGACCAACGCGCTGCGCACATAAATATTGCCACCGGCGCGTATGTTGGCGTTTTCGGCAAAGCCGATATTGATGTCTCCCTCGGCCTCCACCTGGATGTCTTCCTTGCCATAGATCCCGCCATCCACGGTGATGTCGCCGCCGGCCTTGAGACTCGCGCGGTCCACCATGCCGCTGATGGTGATGCTGCCGCCGGCTTCGACGGTGAAGGTTTCGTTCACGTCGCCGTCGATAACGACATCGCCCTTGAACTCGACATTGCCGGTGCGGAAATTAATACTGCTTTTGAAGTACTTGACATAATCGACGGAGATACGTTTTTTGACCAGTTTGACGCATCCTTCAATATCGGAATAGGCCTTGCCTTCTTCTTCATTGATGGTGACGTTCTTGCTGGCGCGCAGGCGTGCGGGACGACCGTCTTTGGCCTTGATCGGATGGCCATAAACGGTGATGCCATCCCTGGCCGGGGTCGGCGGGATGAGTTCTGCCAGAAGTTCGCCTTCCGAGACATTGTTTATCTCGTTGCGCTTGCGAAAGTCAATATTGGTGCTGTCGCTCTGCTGCCATTGTTTCTCGGCGGGACGTGTTTCAAAGTGATATTTGACTTCACCGTTCTTGCCGTCTTCCGCCTGTACGCCCACGGCAAAAATATGAACGCGGCCTTCGTTCATGATGGCGGGCATATTCTGGTAAAGACCGCGCACATCCACCTTCTGAATGCCGCTTTTCTGAATAAAAGCCGCCATGCGGGCAAAGCTCTCGTCATCCAGTTCCCAGTCACTTTCTTTGACGCGCGCCAGAGCCGCCACGGTCTTGTACTGATTGAGCATAATGACAAAGGGCGTGTCGGGAATCGTCACACGGTGTTTATATTGAGAAAGGTCCATTATTCAAATCCAATAGAGAATGCCTCTTTGCACAACATGCAAAAATATTAAGGCGATATTACAAATACGTCATCGGCATTTTTGTGCATTTCCCTTAATACAACATTTTGATTTAATTTGATTTGGCTATCAAGGATAAAATTTTGCCCCGAAAAGCGAAATGCCTTCGGGGCCAAAATAAAGGACTGGCGATACTTACACTCAGGCGAGAGAGGAATTTTCCGCGTCCTTTTCCTCATAAGCCGCCAGCATGTCATCATCCATTTCAGGCTGCTCGTAGGACGGCGCGTCGAAGACGGGCTCCGGCTTGTCCACGCCCAAGCCGCGCATGCGCAATTCTTCCACATAGGATCGCAGGTTCCAGGCCCAGCCACGAATAAAATCAGGAGAATGAGGCGGAACGGCGCAGCGTTCGTCATCGTTCCAGAGTTCGCGCCCAAGGGGACGATACTGTTGCAAAATCCAGGATCTGGCTCCATGAATCCACCGCGCCATTTCCTGCAAGTCTTTGCCATCCAGTTGGGGAACCACCGTGGTGCGAAATTCGTAATCCACATAACCCTGCTTCAGAATCTCGATGCTCGTATCGATATCATCCATATCAAGCTGGGCGCCGCAGATTTCTTCGTAGCGGTCCCGTGGCGCTTTGAGGTCCATGGATACGAAATCGATCAGGCCCTTGCGAATGAGACGGCTCAGAACTTCGGGCTTCGTGCCGTTGGTATCCAGTTTCACCTTAAGGTCCATTTCGCGAAGTTGGATGATAAAATCTTCCAGACCGGGCTGGAGGGTGGGTTCGCCACCGCTGATCACCACGGCCCCGCGCATGCGTGAACGTTTTCGGATCGTATCGAGCGCTTCGTCCGGATCGACCAGAAACTGGTGCGCGCCCGGGGTGACGATACCCTTGTTATGGCAGAAAAAGCAGTTCATGTTGCATCCCGGCGTAAAGACTACGGCCGCCATCTCACCGGGATAGTCCACGAGCGAGCATTTCTGCAGTCCCGCGATTCGCATCGATTTCATGCGACGGCCTCCGGAAGTCGATATTTCTTGCGATCCGAATATTCCTTCTTTTTGCCGTTGTTATAATTAGCTACCGGCCGCAGATAGCCCGTCACGCGAGACCAAACTTCCGTTTCCGCTTGGCAGGTGGGACAGCTGAACTGCTCGCCATTCAGATAGCCGTGAGTCGGGCAGATGCTGAAGGTCGGCGTCAAGGAAATATAGGGCAGCTTATAGTTCTTGAAGACGGCCTTGATCAGCTTCTTGGCCGTTTCCGTGTCCTCGATGGCTTCACCCAGATAGAGGTGCAGCACCGTGCCGCCCGTATAGGAGGACTGAAGTTCGTCTTGCAGGTCGAGCACTTCGAAGATGTCGTCCGTATAGCCGACGGGCAGCTGGGTCGAATTTGTGTAATAAGGCGTTTCTTCGCCGGAAGCGATGATGTCGGGATAGCGCTTTTTGTCAATCTGGGCCAGGCGATAAGCGGTGCCTTCGGCGGGGGTCGCTTCCAGGTTATAGTTGTTGCCGGTTTCTTCCTGGATTTCCGTGAGCAGGTCGCGCATGTAATCCATCATCTCACCCGCAAACTGCTGGCCTTCTTCGGTACCGATGTCCTTGCCCATGAAGTTCAGCAGGGCCTCGTTCATGCCAACGATGCCGATGGTGGAAAAATGGTTGTGCCAGTATTCTCCAGTGCGCTCCTTCACGTTGCGCAGATAGTGGGCGGAATAGGGATAGAGGCCGTTTGCCGTTTGCTTTTCGACGATCTTTCGCTTGATTTCGAGGGCCACCTTGGAGGTCTGGATGGTCTGCCAGAGGCGGGCCTTGAATTCTTCCTTGGAATGGCTCAGGTAGCCGATGCGAGGCAGGTTCACCGTGACCACGCCGATGGAACCGGTCAGGGGGTTGCTGCCGAAAAGACCGCCGCCGCGTTTGCGCAGTTCCTTGGTGTTCAGCCGCAGCCGGCAGCACATGGACAGGGCGTCTTCGGGCGAGAGGTCCGAATTCACGTAGTTGGCAAAGTAGGGAACGCCGTACTTGCAGGTGATTTCCATAAAGGAATTGACCGCAGGCAGATCCCAGTCAAAGTCTTTGGTGATGTTGATCGTGGGAATGGGGAAAGTAAAGACGCGGCCCTTGGCGTCGCCTTCCATCATGACGTCACAAAAGGCGCGGTTGAAAATATCCATCTCGGCCTGAAAGTCGCCATAGGTTTCTTCCTGCATCTCGCCGCCGATAATGACGGACTGGTCCTTGAGCGTTTTGGGAACGGTAATATCGAATGTGAGGTTCGAAAAGGGGCACTGAAAACCGACGCGCGTCGGCACGTTGAGATTGAATACAAATTCCTGGAGGCACTGCTTCACCATCTTGTAAGACATATTATCGTAGCGGATGAAGGGCGCGCAATAGGTGTCGAAGCTGGACCATGCCTGAGCACCGGCCGTTTCGCCCTGGGTGGTAAATGTGGAATTGACGACCTGTCCGAGAAAGGCGCGGAGATGCTTGGCGGGCTTGCTTTCCACCTTGCCGGGCACGCCGCCGAAACCTTCCGTCAGCAGTTGGCGCAGATCCCATCCGGCGCAATAGGGTCCGAGAAAGCCAAGGTCGTGGATATGGGATTCGCCGTCTTCATGAGCATCGCGCACTTCGGCGGGATAGACTTCATGCAGCCAGTATTTTTTGGTGAAAAATTCGCGGACGTAATTGTTGAGACCATTAACGCTTTTCTGGGTGTTGGCGTTTTCCTTGATCTGCCAGTCCTGGTCGCTCAGGTAGTCGGAAAACATGTCGATCGTCGCGCCGATCAGGGCGTTCATCTCGCGGGCGCCCTTGCGCTTTTCGCGGTAAAGGATGAAGGCCTTGGCTGTTTGGGCATGGCCGGCCTTGATCAGTACGCGTTCGATAATGTCCTGAAAATCTTCCACTTCGGGAATGCGGTCGCCATAGCGCTTTGCCGCGATTTCGATAACCTGATCGCAGAGTTCGCTGGCGCGTTTGAAATCATCGCCACCGCACGCCTTTGCTGCTTTGAAGATTGCCCAGGCAATCTTCTCGCGATGAAACTTCTCGATTCTGCCGTCGCGTTTTCGGATGTTTTCGAACATAAGACATGATTCTCCTTGCGGGAAAGATTTGTGTGGGTTACGGGGAGGAGGAGCAAAATATCAACGCAGCTGAATGAGAATTCCTGACACGTAACCGCAAGGTTGCCCTGAGGGGCGGATACTGCTTGAAAAAAGTTATTTTGAAAAAAACGTTGTCGGGCTATCAAACAGCATCGTCATCCGACAAAGCACAACATATAGTACACCATGCCATGTGTCAATACAAAATGTTGCTTTTTTATGAGACTTTGATAAAGCGGGCTCGATAATTGAAAGTAGCGGACTAAGGCGGCAGGGCCGGGCGGATGACAAGGCGCATTGAGGAAAAATTCCTGATAAAAGAATCGGGACTTATGCACAGATTCCCTGTGCATAAAGGCATATCTGGTATGCAGCATTATTGTTGTTGCTATATGTGGCGTGTATAAAATCCGCGTTAGGCCAATCGCTTGACGGCTCAACTGTCCCCATGACAGCCCGAATGCAATTTATAATGATAATGGCCGCTATTGCCTGTTTTATGGTATATATGGGGCTGAGAAACTGAGGCGATAGAGGAAGATGATTCTATATACGGAACTGGCAAGACGCGCGATTGCGGACATGAGCCGGACGGTGCAGCCGCTTCGGCATATCGATCCTGACCATGTCTGCGTCATGGCGGCGAACCGTCTGAGCCGCAGCCGTTACGGCAATCTGGCGCAGTGCTATGCCCTGCGCGAAAAACTCAGCCGCGACCTGCAATACTGGTACAATCCGCGCAACCGGCATATCGTAAAAATCACGCCATGGGTTCTGCGCAAGAATGTATCCATCGAACTGGGCGGGCAGGCCATGCTGTATATGATATTGCTGCGACTGCCGCGATTGCTGGGGTACAATCCCCTGGAGACGCTGATCCATGAATTGATCCATATCGCGCCCGCCTTCGACGGCAGCCTGCGGGAGGCGCGGCATGGCAAACGCTTCGACCGGATGGTCCATGCCTGCATGCGCGAATGGCGACGATGCGGCGATCGGGAGCTGGTGGCGGCGATGGATTGCGATTATGAAACCCTTACCCGGGAATACGGCAGCCTGGCGGGTTCGACTTTTGGCTCACGCTTCGTGACGCCCCAGACGCGCAGGTTGGAAGATGGCCCGCCTTTGGAAAGCCATCCCGATATTGCGCGGGGGATTGTCCATTACAAAAAGGCCAGGGTCCGGATGGTCAATCCCGATTATACCCCTGACGATGTGCCGGAAGTGCTGACCGAGAAAGACATCGCCTATCGCATCTACAGCCCCGGCGGCGCTCACAAAATATCGGCCTCGGCGCTGAAGGCGGATCGGCGTCTTTTCCCGGGCTTTCCGGAAAATCTTGGTTGAATTTTGCTTTGTGGGGCGTTATGTATATATCAAATGCAGATAAAGGTTTAACCCACCTTTTATATCCAAAGAAAACGTCGCCATCGGCTGAAAGCCCATGGCAAAAACATTCAGGGAGAACCATCAAAATGAAAAAAGCGAATTGCTTCGTCAGCCTGATCATCACCTTCATCCTATGCACAGGCGCATTATCTTTTGCACAGGAGACCTGGGAGTTTGACCCGCCCAAGGAGTTTACGCGCGAAGGCGTACGAAACCCGATCGACCTGCGATATCTGAACGAAAAGACCGCCGGGGAAAGCGGCTTTGTCCGACTGTCGGACGACGGCAACGGCTTTGTCCGGGGCGATGGCGTCCCCCTCAAGTTCTGGGGCGTCATGGGGATGGGCGGCAAAAACGTAGAGCAGGAAGCGCTGGAGCGTCATGCGCGCTTCCTGGCGAAGATGGGCGTGAATATGGTGCGCATCGGTGGAGCCAGCGCGGGACTGATCCCCCAGGAAAAAGGCGCGGCCATCACCGACATCAACGAAGCGGAACTCGACAAAATCTGGCGCACCATCGCCGCCATGAAAAAGGAAGGCATCTATATCCGCATTTCGCCTTTCTGGGATCATGGCTCCGTCAAATACATCAACCCTGACTGGGGCATCGAAGGCTACAAGAGCGGAGACAGTGTGAACGCTTTGCTCTATTTCGAGCCGACATTGCAGAAGGGCTACAAGGCCTGGATGAAGCGGCTCTTTACGGACGTGAATCCCTATACGGGCATCGCCATCAAGGACGATCCCGCCGTGGCGATCGTGCAGGTGGTGAGTGAGGACAGCCTTTTCTTCTGGTGGCTCGATCGCGTAAAAGGCGGTCCGCTGAAGGAACTGGAACACCGTTTCGCACTGTGGGCCATCGACGAATACGGTTCGGTGGACAAGGCCATCGCGGCCTGGGACGGGTCCGCCTTGGGGGGCGATTCAGAATCCGAAAAGCGCCTGCAACTTCACGACACCTTTCACATCAGCGAATGGTCGGGCGCGGGCAACCGCAAGCGCGTCGCCGACCAGGTTCGCTTTATGGCGCAGTTGGAGCATGACTTTTACGCGGGCATGAAAAAGTATTTCCAGGAGGAACTGGGCGCGAAGCAGCTGATCGGCCCCAGCAATTTCGGTTCGGCCGATGCCGCGCGTTTGAGCGACTTGCAGCGCTGGGCCTGGACCGCCGGGGACGTGATCGAGCAGAATGATTTTTTCGGCACGGAAGTGGCCGGGCAGCATTCTTTCTGGCGCATCCAGGCGGGGCACTTTTTCCAGCCGAAGTCGGCGCTTCATCATCCGGAAATCCCCGCGCGCAAAAAGCATGTCGTCGGAAAACCCTACATTGTTTCGAGCACATGCTGGACGCCTCCGAACCTGTATTACGCCGAAGGGCCGATCCTGAACGCGGCATACGGCTCGATGAACGGCCTCGACGGTTTTCTCTGGTTTGCCGCGCAGGCCGAAGGCTTTGACCTGAATCCCTATTTCCGCTTTGTCGAGGTCAAGGGCAGCAACCCCATGAAACGCTGGACGATTTCCAATCCGTCCCTGCTGAGCCAGTTTCCGGCGGCGGCCCTGATTTTCCGCAAGGGCTATATCGATCAGGCTGACACGGTGATCCACGAAGTACGCACCATGGATGAACTCAAGGCACGCGAAGCACCGCTTATCACCGAGGAGGCCGACTACGATCCTCTCGCCCACCTGACCGAGACCTCCGCCTTCAAGTCCGACCTGATGACCGACGTGCGCCCCGAAGCCTATCTGATCGGGCGCGTGGAAATTCAATACGGCGGCAATCCGAAGGATAGCAAAGTGGCGGACCTGGACTATTACATTCGTCCCGACGGCGAAATCCACAGCACCCACGAACAGCTCAAGATCAATCCCGACAAGGGCATTTTGAAGATAGACGCCCCCATGGTCCAGGGCGTGGTCGGCTTTCTCAAGGAAGCGGGCGGCGATTTTGAAATGAGCGATGTCCGCGTGGAAACCCAAAACGACTATGCGGCAATCCTGGCCCTGGCCCTCGATGAAAAGCCCCTGGCCCGGTCCGAAAGCGTTCTGGTGCAGGTGGGGACGCAGGCATTCCCCACGGGATGGCAGACGCAAGCATCATCGCACACCAAAAAAGGCGAAGTCCTGGATGGCGTCGAGATCGTCTCAACCGGCGACATGCCCTGGCGGGTGGTCCATACAAAAGCCACCCTCACCATCGCGAATTCCGAACTGAACAAGGCAACGCTGCTGGACGAAATGGGCTTTCCTCAAAAGTCGGTGGAGGTCAGAAAAGCCGACGGCAAGACCAGCATCGCCCTGCCGCCGGAAACGATCTATCTCGTGCTGGAAAAAGAATAGCAAACAAAAAGCGC
>CAYWYC010000030.1:0-25172 GCA_964462565.1 uncultured Candidatus Sumerlaeota bacterium
GATTTTTATCATCCAATAAAACCTTGATAAACCTTGTCTTTTCGGTTCAAATAAAATGGCTTATGTGGCATAAACAGGCTGTTCCTATCGAGCGATTGGGCTCGGTATCTTTCGAAAAGGATCGACTATGCGTTTTTTAATAACCGGAGGCGCCGGATTTATCGGGTCCCATCTCAGCAGGCTCCTGCTGGAAAACGGAGATCGCGTATTTGTCATCGATAACCTGTCAACGGGTTCCATGGCCAATATCAAGGAACTCAAGTCCAACGATCACTTTGAATATGTTATCGACGATGTGATGAACGTGCCGCTCATGGCGGAGATTGTGGACGAGGCCGATTGCATCTTTCACTTGGCCGCCGCCGTGGGTGTCCAGCGCATCGTGGACGACCCTGTCGGAACCATTACCACCAACATCCGCGGTACCGAAATCGTCCTGAACCTGGCCGAGAAAAAGAAGAAGAAAGTTCTCATCACCTCCACTTCCGAAGTTTATGGCAAGAGCGCGCAGATACCTTTTCAGGAAACGGGCGATCTGGTCATGGGAGCCACCAGCCGCCCACGGTGGAGTTATGCCTGCTCCAAGGCCATCGACGAATTTCTCGCTCTTGCCTATGGACGCGCCAAGAACATGCCCATCGTTATCGCGCGGCTCTTCAATACGGTCGGCCCTCGCCAGACGGGACGCTACGGCATGGTGATTCCGCGTTTCGTGGGTCAGGGGCTCAAGGGCGAGGACATCACGGTGTACGGCTCCGGCGAGCAGACCCGATGCTTTACCCACGTCCGCGATGTAGCTGGAGCGCTGGCCAAACTCATGGATACGCGTGGAGCCGATGGAGAAGTCTTCAATATTGGCAGCCAGGAGGAGATATCCATCCAGGCGCTGGCTGAGAAGATACGTGAGATGACGGGTGGTAAATCTAAAATTATCAACATGTCATTTGCCGAAGCCTATAACGAGGAATTTGAAGACATGGACCGGCGTGTCCCGGACATTACCAAACTATCAAACCTTATCGGCTACCAGCCCACTTATACCATCGACCAGATTATCGATGATGTGATCGAATACATGAAAAGTCTGGAAGACTGAATACTCGATAAAAACGCGGCTTTAGAAAAGGGAAGCACCATTGTCCGACAAGCACCAAGCAAAGCAGAATGAAGGCCCCGTATGGGGAAGGCGTCTCGCCACCGAAGCAGGCCGGGCCAATGTGGAATATTGCGCCGGTTGGGATGTCCGTGGGCGTCCTGCCGCAGACCTGCAATTGCTGCCATACGATCTCTGGACCAACCGCGCCCACTGCACCATGCTGGCAAAGATCGGCCTGGTTCCCGGTGAAAAGCTGAAAATGATCCTGACCGCTCTCGATAAAATGGAAGAGCAATTCGAAGCCGGCGCTATCGAACTCGATCCCCAACTGGAAGACGTGCACCTGAACGTGGAGCGCTATGTGGGCAAAGAGGCCGGCGACGATGTTTCGGGAATGATGCACACGGCCCGCAGCCGCAACGATCAGGTGGCCACGGACATGCGCCTGTACTTGCGTGATCAGCTGCTGGCCTTTGCCGAAGCCAACCTCGGACTGGTCCGGATTTTGCAGAAACTCGCGGAAGATCACGCCGGGACCCTTATCCCCGGCATTACCCATCAGCAACCGGCTTCCTGGACCACCTTTGGCCACTGGATGGCCGCCCATGCCTGCGCCTTTCTGCGTGACACACAAAGCCTGCTCGATCTCTTTCCCCTTATCAACCAATGCCCCCTGGGTGCGGCGGCGTCTTACGGCACATCCTGGCCCATCGACCGCGAATTCTCCGCCCGACTCCTGGGCTTTGATTCCGTCCAGACCAATACGCTCGATTGCGTGACGAACCGCTCCGAATTTGAAAGCCGGGTCGCATCGGTAATGGCCATGTGGGCCAAGCACGCGGCAACCCTTTCCCAGGATCTGATCATGATGTCCTCACCGCCCTGGTCGCTGATTCGCTTGAGCGACAGCTTCGTCACCGGCTCCAGCATCATGCCCCAAAAGCGCAACCCCGACTTTGCCGAGGTCACCAAGGCCAAGGCTACCCTTGCCGGATCCATCCAGGCCGCCTTGCTGGGCTTGACATTGGGCGATCCTTCGGGATATAACCGTGAACAGCAGTGGTCCAAGTATTTGATTATGCAGCTTTTTGACGAATTGGGAAAAGCACCGGTCATTCTCTCGGGAGCATTGGATTCCATCCAACTGGATGAAGAACGCATGCGCACCCTCATGGCCCACGATTATCTGGAAGCGGCCGACGTGGCGGACTTCCTGGCGCAGCGCAACGATGTGCCCTTTCGAAAAGCCTACCAGTGGCTCGGGGAAGCGGTCCGCCTGAGCGAAGAACGGAAAATATCCCTGGGCCGGGCCGTGAACCAGGTACTCGATGCCGAGGCTGACGTGCCATCCCTTTCCGATGAAGAGCTGGAAAACCTGCATTCTCCCGAATACCTGGTCCAGCGTCGAAAAAGCCAGGGCGGCCCCTCGGCAGAATCCTTGCGGCTACAGGTTCTCGAAATTACAGACAAAAGCCAGGAACTAAGGAAACGGGCCGAGGCAGGACGCAAGCAAATCCAAAACGGTCGTGAGGCTCTCGCGGAAGCCATGCGCAAGCACAGCGCTTGACGACGAAGGGACGGACTGAGCGTGGAACAATATCGCAAAAAAAGGATGCTCTTCAATTTTCTGCTTGTTCTGAATCTGCCCCTTGCCCTCTTTGCCGCGTTGATTGTTTACTTTCAATATCACGACATCGGAACGATCCCCGGTTTTGACGCCCTTATTGGTCTTGAGGACTTTTTCGGCAAAGGTTTCACCAGCGGACTCAGCCTGCCCCTGCCCATCCTCAGTGTGCTGGCCTACCTTGTTGCCTTTGTGCTCAGCTTCAGCCGTCTTTCCCCCCATCGTCCCCGAAAAAGAATCCTCCTCCTCCATGCCGAATTCGGCATTTTGCTGGGCGTCTTTGTCGGGTGTTCACTCGCCATGGACCCGGGCGTTCTTCTGGCTGTCATTATCGGCATTATCGCCGTGCTCTGGGTCGTGCTGGGCTGGCTTATCGAAGCCCTCACAGGCAAAACCCTCAACAAGTTCATGCAGTTCTCTTACGACCGTGGAAATTTTGGCGCTGTAAATACTGTCTTGCCCGCCGTCGTTATGCTGAACCCCAGCAATCAGGAAAACAAACGCATGATGGGTATCAGCCAGTATGAAGCGGCCAATACGAAGCGGGCCATCGACATCCTGGAACCGCTCCACCAGTCGAGCAATGATTACGATCCGGAAATTATGCGAGTGCTCGACGAATGCTACCGGACCGAAAAAGAATGGCTAAAGGCCCTCGAGATAAACCGCGAAATTCTTTCACAGGAACCTGACAACCGCGATGTACGCATGCGCCTGGCCCACCTCCTGAAGGACCAGGGACAAACCGCCGAAGCTGCGGAATTGATCCAGGAGCGACTTGATGAAAAAAGCCGCGAAGAACTCGAGTTTCTCCTCGAACTGGATATCCAACTGGGCAAGAACGATGAAGCCCTCGAAACCATTCGCAAACTGGCCGCGCTAAAAGGCTCCTCATTAAAAAAAGCTCTGGACGCCTGTCGCGGCCTTATCGAAAAGCAACCGAAGAACACCAGGGCCCTGCAATGCCTCGGTGACCTGCTTGTGCAAAACGGCCAGAAAGAAGAAGCATGTGAGGTGTTTGAGCAGATTGTCGAAGCCGAAGGCCAACGCTACGACCTGCGAAACCGCCTCGTCCATCTTTACCAGGAACTCGATGCACTCGACAAAGCGGAACCCCATCTGGCCACACTCATGGACGCCGGCAAGGATTCCCGCGATATTGCCCTGCTCTATGGCAACATTCTCGTCAAGCGCGAAGATTACGACCAAGCCCTTATGCACTTTCAGTATGCCGTTGAAAACTATCCCCACGACTACCGCTTTGCCTATTTTCTCGCCCAAATATCCTTCCAGACAGAAGCGCTCGACGACGCACTGCGCTGGTGCGACGAGGCGATAGAACGCACCGAACGTCCTGAGGAAAAGAAACGCGTCCGCGCCCTCCGCACTAAAATTCACCGCTCCATGTCAGACCGTGACCTGCAGGTGCTTGAAGAACGCAGCCGTCGCGAACCCGAAAATGCCGACCTCCAGATGCAATACCTGGCCGCCATGGTCAAGCATGGGCTGGTGGATCGCGCTGTCGGGGAGTATGACGTATTTTTGAGCAACCATCCCAAAAAGCGCTCCATGGTTATCGAGCAGATTGAGCACTTTACCCAACAGGAAGATGCAAATTTTCGTCTTCTCGACTACCTGACCGATCTGAAAATCCAGGATGGCGCCTGGGATGATGCCTATGAACTTACCGAAAAAATGGCCCGACATTCTCTCAGCCCGAGCAACGTGATCAAAGAACGCTGCGAGCGTATTCTGCGAGGCAAACCCGATCATGTCCCCAGCCTGCGTCGCCTGGGCGGCATCAAACGCCAAAAGCAGGACTGGCCTGCCGTTATGGAGATCTACGACAAACTTCTGAATCTCGATGAAAGCCACAGGCAGGAAAACCAGGAAGCCCTGTTCGAGGCAAGCACCCATCTCGACCGTCCCGAAAAGGCCATTGAACTCGCGGAAAATCTGGTCGAAGAATCGCCACGCGATATGGAACTCCGCCTCAAACTTGTCAAACTCTACATGGCGGGAAATGAATTTGACAAGGCCCACGAGCAATTACAGGCCGCCCAGAGCATGGATTATTACAATGCCGAAGTCGTCGAGCAGCTCAAGGAACTCGGACAAAAACGCAAGAAGCACCGTCTCACCGAAATCGAAGAAATCCTCCGGAAAGAACCCGACAACAGCCAAGCACAGATGGAAGCCGGCGATATATACGGAAGTCTGGGGGATACCCGCAAGTCTTTATCCTGCTACCAGAAAGCCATCCACGATCCCGAGATGAAAAACGTGGCCGGTGTCAAACTCGCCCTCGCCATGATCGAACTGCGCATGTTTGACCTGGCCGAGGAATCCATCGATGAAGTCGATCTCCGCGCCTCAGACTCCGAACAGGAAACCTTCCTCAAGGACACCTGCTACAAGGTGGCCCAGGCTTTTCAGGAAGAAGCGTTTCATGATCGCGCCTTGAAGATATACAAGAAAATTTTTCGCGTGGATGCGGCCTATAAGGATGTGGTGGACAAGATCGATCAACTGTCTTGATTTTGAGTAGCGGGCCGGAAGGATAATATTCAGGGCGCAGGTTCCGGTGGCCGGAACGTGCGCCCTGTTTTTTTCGGGGGCGTTTTTAACCGCGCGCCTTCATCGGATGGTTGTCTAGCATTTTTTCGATGCGGTCCATCACGTCGTCGGTCAGCTTCGGCAGGGCATCGACCGCCTTGACATTCTCATGAATCTGCCCGGGGCGCGACGCGCCGAGGATGACGTTCGAGACGTTCGGGTTTTTCAGAATCCAGGCCAGGGAGAGATGAATGAGCGAAATACCCAACTCGTCGGCCAGGTCTTTCAGTTTGACGATCATCCCGCGTTCTTCTTCATCCATGGCCACGCCCTGTCCGGCGCGAAGGCTGTCCTTGGGCTGTCCGTCGAGATATTTGCCCGTGAGTTTTCCGCTGCGCAGGGGGCAGTAAGTCATGGTGGCCATGCGGGTGGTTTCGAATACGGGAAGCAGGTCGCGTTCCATGCGGTAGCGGCCGATGAGGTTGTGGCCGGTCTGTTCGACGAGGGGCGGCGACATCTTGTATTCTTTGGCGATCTCCCAGAGTTTGAGCAACTGGCCCGGGCTGAATTCGCTCGTGCCCCAGTAGAAAATCTTGCCCTGCTGGATGAGGGAGTTCATGGTGATGACGATGTCTTCGAGCGCGGTGTCTTCGTAGGGACGATGGCAGAAGAAGATGTCGATATGGTCGAGACCCAGACGCTTGAGTGAGGCATCGACGGCTTCGGAAATGCGCTTGCGGCTGAGGCCGTACATCATGGGGACGCCGAAATACTCGGGAACCTCGCGGGGGCTGAGTTTGCTCGTGATGGCGTAGGATTCGCGTTTCCATTTGAGTTTTTTGAGGATGCGTCCGACCTGTTCCTCGGCCTTTCCCTTGCCGTATGATTCGGCGGCGTCAAAAAAGTTGACGCCCGAGTCATAAGCTTCTGCGAGGATTCTTTCGGCCGCGGCATCTTCCACGCCTTCGCCAAAAGTGCGCCAGATGCCCAGCGAAAAGGCGCTGACCTTCATTCCAGAAAATCCAAAATTTCTGTATTGCATGATGTTCCCAAGTCCTTTTCAGATAATTTTACTGCGTGGGTTTGCGCTTTTCAGGTAAACCCAACCTTGCGGCTCACAGCGAAATAATCATATCAGGGCGAAAGATAACCGCAATCCCAAAAAAGGCCCAAATGCGGGTTTTTCAGAAAATCGCCCCTATGGGGTAGGTGCTGGTATTTGAACCACGGAGGGCACGCAGGCACAGAGAGCAAAACGTGGACGTTTCGTTAAACTTGCATAATACTGGCTAGCGGTATTCCGTGCTTTTGATTTGGGTTATTCTTTGCCCTCCGGGGCCTCCGTGCCTCCGTGGTTAATCTCGCAATTTGACGAGAGGGTCGATGCATTCTTTGTCGGCGGGTGGTATGCCGAAGTCGGGGACGGGGAGGCGTTCGCCGTCGCGTTTGCTGGACTCGTGGGCGATGCCGGCGGGGGCGCTGTAGCGTGCTCCGATCCATACGTGGTTGGGCGGGAGTTTGCCGGTGTCCATGGCTTCAAAGAAATCGTGAACGAGAAACTGATGCGAACCGCAGTGGCCGTTCGCAAGGCCGACGAATTCCTTTGGCAGGCGTTCGATGGGATGCAGGGGGCCCACGCCGAGGTGCATCTTGCCCAGATAGGATCTGGGAAGATTGCCGATATTTTCTTCGGTGATCTCTACGCCGGGCATGGGGTGAATCCATGTCATGTCCTCGCGGATTTTTTCGGCGGCGTGTTCGGCCTTTCGGAAGTCGAAGTTGCCGTTTTCATCGTGGGGGTCTTCTTTCCAGGCCTTTTCGGTCCAGACGGCACGGCTCTGGGCGCGGGCGGCTTTCTTTCCGGCCATCTGGTCTTCGACGGATTGTTCTTCGATTTTTTCGGGGTTGCATTGTTCTTCATAAGCACCCTCGGTGCCGACGATGCACTGGCGTGACTCGCCCATGGCGGAGCGGCGAAATTCGTTGATGCGGGCCATGCCGCCGTCGGCTGTGCGCAGAAGGGCGCTCTGATTGGCAAAGTCGTTATCAAAGGCGCTGAGTTCTCGGTTGAAGATACCGTCTTCATGATCGTCTGACCAGCCGAGGCAACTGACGGAAGTGAAGCGGCTGAATGTGGTTGAGAGGATGTGGGACGCGGAATGGGAGATGTACCACATGGGCGGTACGGACGCGTATTTTTTCCAGTCGGGGCCGTTGGCGTCGTAGAAGGGGAGATAAAACCAGTGGGACATGTCGTGGTAGTAATGTCCTTCACCATAGACGAATCGCCCGAATTTGCCCTCGGCAAATTGCTTGCGGCACCACATAGCCTGGGGGCGGTAGAAACTGGTCTCGCCGAGTGCATAGGTGAGTCCCGTTTCCTCGACGGTCTTGACGAGTTCGTCGAGTTCGTCGGGATGTACACCGGCAGGTACGGAAGAGTACACATGCTTTCCGGCCTTGAGGGCGTCGATTGCCAGGCGGGCGTGTGTCCAGCGCTGGGTGAAGATCGCCACGCCGTCCACGTCACTCTTGAGCAACTCGTCGTAGGAGGTCATGGTGCGTTCGATTTTTTCTTCTTTTGCCGTCTCGGCAAGGACGTCGGGGCGCAGTTCACAGAGAACGACTTCGTCGCAGAGGGGATGGGCCTTGAAAAGTTCGACAAAGCGTCTGCCAAAGTGTCCCATTCCGACCATTCCGATTTTGTATCCCATTGTTCTGTTCTTTCCTTCCATGTAGTAATGTTGCTAGGTTAATCGCTCAAAAGGCTTGAATCAATGTTGAATATTTGCTAAAGATAAAGAAATATTGCGCTACCGGGAATTACTTTGATAAGATTCCCGGGCGATGTTTGGTAGATTGAAATCCTGAATCGGAGGCCGAGTATGGCCTTGCCCAGACCCCAGATCAGCCCGGACCAGAATATGCCCCTGCTTCGATTGTTTCAGGGCAAGGGGTCGGAACGTCTTCGCTTGCAGGCCCTGAATTTTCAGCAGGTGCGGGGAGAACGGGAAATTTTCTGGGATAATGAGAAACGTGCCCGCCACAATAATGAGACCTATTGCATGTTCCAATGCAGCCTCGGCGGAAAGGGATATTTCCGCGATCCCCAGGGCGAATGGCCTCTGGAACCGGGCCGGGCATTTCTGGCTCCCGTACCTTCGCCAACGGCCTACTGGCTGCCCCTGGGTGAAAACTGGGAATGGATATGGATTGGTTTTCAGGGCGAATGGACCTTCCAGATGGTCGAGGAATTCAACGCCACCCATGGCTACCGGTTAGATTTTCAGGAAGGTTCGCGGGCCCTTCGGCTGGCCGTGTCATTGGTGGAAGACTGCATGCGCCGTCTGGAGCGTTCGCCCTGGCGGATGTCCTCGCGCATTTATCAGTTACTCACCGCCCTGCAGGAAGAAAAAGAAAGACCGCAAACAAAGCAAGCCGAACCCATTGAAGTGGCGCTGGCCTACCTGGAGCAGAACTGGATGGACAGTGCACTGAATCTGGAACGCCTTGCCTGCGAAGCGGGAATATCCAAATATCACTTTGCCCGGCAGTTTCGCGAGGCCTTGGGGGTTCCGCCGGGCGAATATTTGCGCAATCTTCGCCTGGAACAAGCCTACAACATGCTCGCCTTTACCGATAAGCCCGTCAAACAGGTGGCGCACGAGTGCGGTTTTGGCAGCGATATTCATTTTTGCGCCGCCTTTAAAAAGCGTTACGGCGTCAGCCCCGGCAGTATCCGTCGCGGATGAATATGCTGAATATCTTGTCTTTTCTGCTGTATGCACTCCAAATCCCATGAAGTATGTGAAAATCAGTCTCTTTTTCTACACAGGTTGGAATGTAGTGGTATTGTGTGCATATTTTGCTATTATCTTTGCGGGATTATCCCAGTATATTTCTGTAAAAACAATCTGAAAGGAAAACAGATGAAGAAACTTAACACCAATGCATTTACCCTGATCGAACTGCTCATCGTGGTGGCGATCATTGCCATTCTGGCGGCAATCGCAGTACCCAACTTTTTGGAAGCCCAGACGCGGGCGAAGGTTTCACGCGTCAAGTCGGATATGCGGAGTCTGGCTACGGCAATCGAATCATATTCGATCGATAACAACAATTATCCCATCAACCCCTTTGATGATTGGGAAAACAGCCATGGCCACTTCACGCACTTTGGATGGAATCTGGAATCCTTTGTCAGCCTGACCACCCCCGTGGCCTATATCACCACGGTTGCCATGGAGGATCCTTTTCTGCAGGCAGCCGGGGCTCAGTATGGCGATGGCAAATCCTTCTTTTTCAATAATGTAAGAGGTGCAGACAAGTACCTTACCGATTCTAACCAGGGAACCTGGTCCGTATGGGGATATCCCAGCCCGGCCATTTCACCCCAGAAACTGGTTTCGCCCATGCCCATGAAGTTCAACGGCCCCGACGGCCAGGTGCATATGGCGAGCTGGAATATGTTGAGTGCCGGCCCTGATCGTAATGTCCGTGACACCAAGCTCGGCACCACCAACAAATCCTTTCCCTGGGCTATGCTGGGAGAAGACTGGGAATGGCAGACCTATACCAAGGGAGCCACTGTGCCTTATGATCCGACGAATGGAACCGTCAGCGAAGGCAACATCTGGCGGCTGAGTGGCGGAACGACCCTGCCGGAATAATCTGGTTTTGCCGGCTAGATAGCCATAAAAGAGCAATTTGACAGATGAAGCAAGAGGGCCTGAATCGGATGGACGGTTCAGGCCCTTTCCATTTAGGCGGAATGCAAACTTACTGGAAAGCCTGAACCGCCGATTCGCAATCCGGGTATATCTCGATAACGCGGTTGAGCCTTACCAATTCAAAAACCGTCTTTACCGGCCGCGAGGCGTTGCAAATCTTAAGATCCCCATCCCTGGCATTCAACTGGCGCAAACAGGACAGCAAGGCTCCGCAGCCCGAACTGTCGATAAAACTGACCGGCCCGAAATTGAGGATCAGGTTCCTGTTTGCGGCAAGGTGCGGCGCAATCTGATCTTTGAAGGTCTTGCTGTTCATAGCTTCCAGCGAATCCGCCATGATCGTGATAATGCATAATCCATCCACTATTTCTTTCTTCAGTTCCATTATCTGCTATATCCTTTCCCAAGGAATTTGATTCATTCTTCTTCATGCAGGTGCCAGAGCAGAATCGTACAGGCGTTCTTGCTGTCAATCTGTCCACTGCTGCAACTGTCCGTGCTGTTTCGTATAATAGTCAGGCCATATCCGCGATCTTCCACATCGTCCTCAGTCCTGATAAACATCAGGTCTCCGGCTTGCTGAGTCGGATTAAAGGCCAGTCCCTCGTGCAAAATGTTGAGCGCCAGATGCTCATGGTCCCATTCCGCCTGAATTTTCACGGGATGGCCCTTTTCCATCCCCAGCCCATGCTCAATGATATTCACCACAATCTCCTGCATGCTGATCAGCAAAAGAGTCTCCCGGTCGCTGTTCCAGCTGCAGCTGTCGATCTTTGCGGATACACCCCGCAAAAACTCCCGCATGCGCGGCATTTCCGCCAGATCACTATCCAGTTCGATCTCCGCGCTTTCTCCCGGATTATCCCCAATCCGCAAGGCGATGCACGTAAAGTCATCATGAAAACTATTGGAACCCGAAAACTCAGCCACCGTACCGCGAATAGCATGAACCAGTGAAACAGGGGAGAGGTAGCGATGGGCACAAACATAGTCGGCCAGTTTTTTTTCATCGAAAATCTCCCCCTCCTTGTTCTGGCTTTCTGTAACGCCATCCGAATAAAACAGCAGGATATCCCCCTCTTTAATATCAGCCGATGCCACCACGAGTTCTTCCGTCTCCACAAAACCCATGGGCATATTTTCACCCTCCAGGAATTCACACCGCTTATCGGAAGTCCGATAATGAATCGTGCGCATGTGTCCGCAATCCACAAAATCCAGGCGCTTCCGCTTCAGGTCCACGCGCGCATATACCAGGGTAATAAAGCGTTCCAGACGCAGCAATTGCGGCGCCACGTCTTCATATACATCATCCAGAACATCCCGAATGGCCGGTGGCTCGCCCTGATGTCGTGGTGCACGCCCGATTTCCCGAAGAAAGCGACTCTTCGCCCCGGCGCCGATCAGGGCCGCCTGAATACCCTTTCCCATTACATCGCCCACCAGAATATCCAGACAGTCAGGAGCATGCTCAAAAAAGTCAAAGAAATCACCGTCCATGTGCTGGGAAGGCACCGACAGGGCCGAAATCTCCGCCCCCCTGATTTTCTCCGGAGCCTGCCCCCGCAAAAGCAGTTCCTCGATCCGCGATTCCGTTTCCTGCTCCTTATGTCGAGCCTCGGCCAATGCGGCGTCCGCCTTTTTCCGCCAGCTGATATCGCGCACAATACCCACCGCGTGCCAGCTATTCCGCAACTGAAAGGGCGAAACCGATAACTCTACCGGCAGGCGGGAACCATCTTTCCGCATGCCTTGCGTCTCATAGACACGCCCCAGAATATTTCCCGTGCCCGTTTCCCGAAAGCGGGCCAGTCCTTCCTTAAAGCCCGTAACATGTTCCGGCGGACTGATCAGGTCATGAAGATGCTTTCCCAATGCCTCCGATTGGGTATATCCAAATATCGATTCCGCCGCCTCATTCCAGAAAGAAACGCGTCCCGTATCGTCCATCATGATAATGGCGTCATGGGCGGACGCACTGATGAGCCGGAACTTTTCTTCGCTCTCACGGAGGGCTCTTTCGGTCTCTCGCCGCAGCCGGATTTCGCGCCGCGCCTCGCTCAGGTCCGCTTCCGCCCGACGGCTGCTCTGAAAAATCGCAAAAAGCCGACGTTCCCGAAAAAAACCGGTCCGGTCATTTATCCGCAGCCTCAGGTAGAAAGCCAGAACCGGTGCGGCCAGCAGGGGCAGCATAAGCCGGTTCAGGAGATGGCCGCCGAGTAGCGAAGCATAATAGCTCTTTCCCAAAAAGGCCCCTGTCACAAAAACATAGGAATCAAATACCATCGTCACAATCAGCGTTAAAAATACCTGAATAGGCAAGGGCAGCCCCGACGCCTTGTTTCGAAAGAATTGCCAAAGGATAACCATCAACAAAAAACTCATCGTCATGGCAAACGTGGAGGCGAAAGAAATCCGAAACGTAGCCAGCGCCGGAACATTTGCCAACTCCGGTGAAGAAATATGCGGCATCAGAAAGATGAAATAATGAAACAGCGGAGCCAGAATACTGATAGCCAGCGCAATAATCATGGCCAATCGGACGGCCTGGATGCTCTCAAAAGTATAAATGATGAAAACCGTGATCAGCAGACTCACAAAAAAAACCGAAGAACCTACAAGAAAACGAAAGGGTCCAAGTTCCAGGGCCAGTTGGGAATCCGTCACGTAAACCATGGCTGTCGTGATAAATGCCAGCCACGCATAAAGCGGAGCCAGGCTCCAGCGCTTGTCCATCGAATGGAGCAAGGGCGCCACGCAATAGAAAGCAAGACACAGTAAAGTGAAGGAAAATAGAGATTGCATGTTCCTCAAATCCCTTGCGGAGGATCGATTAAATCAACATTATCAATAATCAACGGCTTTCCGACACCCATAAATGCATCTGTCGGAAAAGCCGAAAAAGCCACCGTCCATTCCATAAAAATGAAATCGACCAGCCAGCACAGAGACTTGAACGGTTTTGGCATAAATTAACGGTTATTTTGTTTTCGCAAGCCTTCGATTACGTCCGGCATATTTGGAGATTTGGCTGTTCTTGACTTAGCTTGCAAAATCGGCTAAGAATAAAAAAAGCAGAAGGCAATGCCCCTCACGGGAAAACCTCTGCATATAGCGGAACATTACATCCTCTTTCGCTGTCCGTGCATGTGTGGAGATGCAAAGATGAACGAAACAATTGCCCCAAGCGAGGTCACCTACGATCTCAGCCAGATGGAAGCCTGGAGAGAATACGAGGTGATTCTCTATAATGATGAAGAGCACTCAATGGAAGAAGTGATCGGGCAGATTATCAAGGCCATTCACTGTTCACCCCTGCGTGCCGAACAAATCATGCTCAAGGCGCATCATCACGGCAAGGCAGTGGTGGCAATAGCCGGAAAATCTCGAGCCATACGCATCGCGTCCGTGCTCAGGCAGATCGAACTTCACGTTTCGCTCCGCCAGGTGAATTGATTATCGCGTTAAACGGGTAAATCGAAAATTTTGAAAGTCGAATTTCATGGGAGACAGATCGCGAGCGGGTTATCAGGCAAACGAAAGCTCCGACTCCCCCTGCAAAGGGAACCATTTATGTCAAAAAAAACGATCATATCCTTCTGTCCTTCCCGCTTGTTTCTGGCGATTTGCCTGATCATCGCCGCGCTCCCTTTTTCGTCCCTGGCCCAGGGCCCCGTCCAACCCAAGAATGACGCCGTGGCCGGATATATCCGGCTGCTCGATCCGGTACCCCTGGCGATGAAGTCCGAAGAATTCTTCAGGCAGACGGCCCTGTACCGATTTCTGCCGGCAATTGATACCTTTCTGGCGCGCTGGTTGAACGATCCGCAACTCCGCATGGCCCTGCCCGCCAGGCCCGTAAGCCTTTTCTGGCTGCAAGGCCCCGCTGGCGATATTCACCACGCCGTCATGCTGCCCAAGGTGGCCGATCAGGAATATCTCAAAAATGCCGCCGGCGAGTGGAGCAGCATGACCCGGGGAGCCGTCACGATAATCGGAAGCGAGCAGGCCCTGGCCCTCACCCAAAGCGCTTATGTCGATATGCTCAGCATCCACGACGCCGTCCATCCTTCTGATATTTCGCTTTATCTCACTAACCGCTTATGGACTCCTGAACGCATTCAAAAAGGCATCCAATGGCTGCAACTGCCCGAGTTGACCGCCTTCCAGCGCTTCACCCGTGCTGAAAAAGTCAGGGAAACTTCCACCCTCCTCCAGGGACTCGACAAACGTGACAGCAAAAAGGCAAATGTGCCTATCGAAGCATTGATGGCCCTGCGCGCCCTGCAGGACGTCCGCATGATCCACATCCTCATGAATCCCGCCCAAGAACCGCAGCGCATCATTATAAATCTCGAAGCGGAGCCCGAAAGTCCGCTCGCCTCTTTTCTCAACCAGGAAGAAGCAGAATCGAACGCCTACACCCGTTATCTTCCTGAAAAGGGAGCCCTCCGCGCCGGTTTCAACATCGACCTTACCCTTCTGGAACCGGCTGTCGAAAAATGGCTGGCCGATGTGGCCGATTATCTGGAAATGGATGACGCCCGACGCGAAGAGGCCCGCAATTCCCTGACCCGTTTGCTCTTTCACAAGGGAAAGGGCGCAATCGTCGTGCACGAAGGAAGGGTGATGGCCCGGTTTAACAGGTCCACAGACGCCATCCGCGAGTGGCTCCTGCTGGCTATTGACAACAGCAACTACACCATGGAATCCACGCAGCGACTCAAGGATGCCGTTATCAACCGCTTTCCGCCGGGCCCGGCTTCGCCTGGCGCAAACCGGGATTTTGTTGCGATTGTCAGGCCTCATTCGGGCATGCAGGATCTGCCCCGCATCACAAAGGCCCTTGAAGACCGCGGACCCGGCCGACCCGATCAGCCGGTGAAACTCGTCAGAAAAGCCCAGATGATCGAGGAGTTTCGCATCGACCAGTATTTTCGCGCCGACGCGCCTTCCACCACGGAACCCGAAATTGCCCTGCTTTCGATTTGCAAGGTCAATGAACTTCTCGTTCTGTCCAAGGACTATAGCGAAATGCTCGAAACCATGCGGAACATCCTCCGCATGAGCGTGCTGAACCAGTCGCTGCTGGCTCATCGGGAATTTATACCGGGCGGCCATTTCTATGGCGACATCTTTTTGCCGAAGGACTTGACCCAAGTTCAGGATACGCCCAAACCCCTCCTGATGATGATCCGGATGAGCGAAAACCGCGCCCAACTGACCCTGATTATTCCCTGAGGCATAAGGCCCTGCATCAAAGATAATTCCCTCACAAATCATTCAAGGAGCCCACTCCCATGAATCCCCACGTCTATACATCCCATGTCGGCTATCTGCCTCAATCCCCAAAACGGGCCATGGTGTCCGATAAATATGCCGACCAGACCGATTTCCATGTCTGGGAATGCCGCTGGCCGCTCAAGGAAGCATTTTCGGGGAAGATGGAAACATGCGAGACCCCGTGGGGGCGGTTTGGAGTTTGTGACTTTTCCAATCTGACCACCCCCGGAACCTACCAGGTACAGGTGGGCGATGACGTGGCGCGGTCTTTTCCTTTCATGGTAAAGGAAGATGTGTATGCCAAAACCTTTCGCATGGCCTTTGATTTTTTTCACGTCAAGCGATGCGGCGTCGAGGTTCCCGGCTATCACCCCGCCTGTCATCTTGATGATGCCGTCGTGCGCGAATCCGGCGAGCAGATCGATACGACGGGCGGCTGGCATGATGCCGGCGATTTGCGGAAGTGGATGGTTTCGTCGCAGTTTGCGGTCTATGCCATGCTTGACATGTACGAACGCCTCCGGCCCGATTGGAACACCTTCGATCATCAGTTCGGCGACATACCCGGCGAGGCACGCTGGGAACTGGACTACCATCACAAGATGCAAAATCCTGAAACCGGAGAAGTATATCACGATACGGCCGGCGGCGTTGCGGGTGACAATACGGACAACCACTGGACCGATAATATTCTTGGCAGTGGCGATGAGCGCTACGTGAGTTCCAAGAATATGGCCATCATCCAATGGCAGTTTGTGGCGGTGCAGGCCAAGGCCTCCCGCGCCTTCGCCCAGGCCGACCCCCCCTATGCCCGCAAGTGCCGCGAAGCCGCATTGCGCTGTCTGGCCGCGCTGGAGTTTCAGCCGTCGGGCACGGTTTTTGTCGATGGCTGGGCCACGATTGCCTGCATGGAAATGCAGCGCGTGATGGGGGAGGATCCCTGGCTCGATCGCGCCCGCAGCTTTGCCGACAGCCTGCTCCGCTGCCAGTGTCGCGATTATGCCTTCGGCCAGGATCAGGTGCGGGGGTTTTTCTTTAGCGATCCCGGGCAAGGTCAGATTCACAAACACCACGCTCTGACAGGATGCTATATCCAGGCTCTCGCCATGATGGCCTTGCACGATCCTGATGCATCACGCCGCGAATGCTATGCCGACGCTGTGCGAATATGGTTTCATGATTATATCGAACCCATAACGCGGCTGAACCCCTTTCGCCTGGTTCCCTATGGTCTCTACCGGAATCCCCTGGCCGACGGAGCGCGATGCCATCCCCTGGCCGGTGAGTTGAGCTATCGATATTTCACCTGGCGCGAAGCAAGTTCTCCCGAAAAGGCGGCAGAAGAGAAGGAAACCTTCGAACACGGTGGCTCGTCGCATATTCTTTCCCAGGCTGCGGCCATGATGCTGGCGTCGCGGTTGCCGGGCCTGGAGGATGCGCGACAGTTGGCTTTGCATCAGCTGGAGTGGATCATGGGAGCCAATCCACTGGCCATGTGCCTCATGACTGGCGGTGGGGTGAACACGCCCTGGCCCCATTCTTATCATGTTGGCCTGATACCCGGTGGCATCCTCAACGGTTTTATCGGCCATCACGAAGATATTCCCTTCGTCGCCGAAAATCCCGGCCCTGCCCATTGGCAAAGCACCGAATATTGGCTGCCGCACAATGCCAATTATTTATGGATTATCGGGATGCTTTATCAAGGAACCAAGGTGGTCGTCTGAGGATTGCTATCCGTTTTTGCGCCCGTGGTTTTTCAAAGAGGGAACTTCATTCAGGAAGCGATACAGCGTCGCGCGTCCCACGTCCAGGATTTCGGCGGCCTGCACCTTGTTGCCTTTGCTCTGCTCCAATGCCTCGCGCACGGCCGGCACGGACAACTTGCGGCGTCGCCGTTGGTTTGATGCATCGCTGCCTCCCGACTTTCCGCTCAGGCTGTGGGCATGCTCGGGAAGATGGTCGGGCTCGATAGTGTGGCCTTTGCATTTCACCAGGGCAAACTGAATCCAGTTCTGCAATTCACGCACATTTCCCGGCCAGTCATGATTCATCATTACATCCAGCGTCTCCGAAGAAAGGCGGATTTCTTCACGTCCGTTTTCTTCAGCGGCACGCTTCAGAATATGATTGGCCAGAAGTGGTATATCGGTCTTGCGTTCGCGCAGGGGCGGCAGCCGCAAGGGCACCACAGCCAGTCGATAATAAAGGTCTTCGCGGAAGCGTCCTTCCTGGATTTCCCGCCGCAGGTTCTTGTTCGTCGCACTGATCACCCGCACATCCACTTGAATCGTCTTCTCCGACCCGACCCGCTCAAAGGCCCCTTCCTGCAATACGCGAAGCAGCTTAATCTGCATGGCCTGCGAAATGTCGCCGATTTCGTCCAGAAAAATCGTCCCGCCGTTCGCCAACTCAAAGCGGCCTTTTTTGTCACGGATCGCCCCGGTAAAGGCCCCGCGCACATGTCCAAAAAGTTCGCTTTCCAGCAAGGTTTCCGGCAAGGCCCCACAATTCACGGCCACAAAAGCGCGGTTCGCCCGTGGACTTTCCCGATGGATTGCACCGGCCACCAGTTCCTTGCCGGTTCCACTTTCCCCCTCGATCAAAACCGAAGCCGATGATTCCGCCACGTCGCGAATGAGGTCGAATATTTCGAGCATCCGCGAATCGCGCCCGATGATGCCGGAAAATTGCTGCACTTCACCCAGACGACGCTCCAGTTCATGTTCCCGCGTCATGTCATGGAACATACCCAGCACTCCGACCACCAGCCCTCGCGCGTCTTCCATCGCCTGGAATTTGGCCTCGATAATCCGATGCTCGCCGCTTCGGGTCGCGATGTCCATGGTGCGCTTAATGGTTTCGCCCTTCTCCGGCGCCTTGCCTCCACAAAAAAGCCCCTTGCCCCCGCAAAACCCCTCGGGAAAAGCCTCATGGCACTTGCGTCCGATTACAGTATTGCGCTTGAACTCGGTGATTTTTTCGGCGGCGGAATTGAAATAAAAAAGCCGCTGGTCCAGGTCGTGCGCGATGATCCCCTCGTCAATCGTATTCAGGATCAGATCGCTTTGCCGCTTGGATTGGGCCAGGGCGCACAGATATCCCCGGTCGAAAAGTTCGTCCACCAGACCGCGAAGCGTCTTGCGCAGCTGGACAAAGGACTCGCGCGAAGCATCATTATCCACGGTATCCGACGCCAAATCCGGAAGGCTCCAGTCTATCCGTTCCGGATTGCCCGGCATCATGGGGCAGGACTCCTTGCCCTGATCGCAGAGGGTGATGATCACATCAAATTCCTGAAGTTGATAATCCGCAAAAGGGTGCGCGCTCAAGTCGCTGATATCGATCCCCGCTTCCTGCATAATCTCCACTGCCAGTGGACGGGGTTGCTTTTTCTCACGGCTGACCGTCACCACTTCCACCTGGTGCTCTGCGGAAGTCCTGAGAGCCTCATCTGATTTCGCGCGGATAAATGCTTCGGCCATGATGCCGCGACTGGCGTTTTCACCGGAAAGTAGCAAAAGTCGAATAGGATTCATATTATCTGTTCTAAATCTTATTGGTTATCGTTGCTGCCGCTGATAGCCAGGACAAAATCCTCACCGTCAATTTCCAGCACCACGGTGTTTTTATTGATCCTTTTAACCGTCGCGCCATTCAGGCGATCTCCATTATGAACCGCTTCTCCGTTAACCAGCGCTACGGGATCGCTGGAATCCCAGATGATTCCCGAAAGCGCGAATTGGTTGATTTTCCGCAGCGAGGAATTCCGCGATGCCCGAGTTCCATTGTTCCGAATCTGCGGCGTGTTTTTCGCGGGGGCAAGGTCCACTGGATTTTCCTCATCCCCCATCACGTCAATCCGCACCAGTTTCGGCGTGGCCCGGGGCGTAGGCGTTGGGCTTGGAGTTACGGTCGGTGTCGGACTCGCCGTCGGCAGGGGAGTGGTCCAGGGAGTCGGCGTGGGTGTGGGAGCCTGCATCCGCATTCCCCCATATAAGCCGGCCCGGTTTTGCGTGTCCGATCCCCTGTCGCCCCTGCTGGACTTATCAATAACCAGATAGATTACAAAACCCGTCAGCAGCAGCAGAACCAGGCACAAAACCACAATCACGATCTTCAAGGTGCGTGACTGGTCCACCGGACCTGAGGTCCCGCCGGCAAGATAATTATGAGAATTCCCATTCAGCACTTCCCGCTTGGCGTCCACATTATCCTTCATGGGCGCGTCTTTGGACTTTCGAAGTGCGTCAAGAATCGTACTCATATCTGCCTGTCTCCGCGCATCATCACTGGCTGATGTCCAACATCTGCTGCAGGGCCTTGCGGGCGTTTTCCTTGATCTCCGGGTTGACCTTTACCACATTTTCCGCGCCCAGGTTATCCAGCACCCAAAGCAAATGGCCCAGCGTTACCTTTGCCATGTTCAGGCACATCGACGGCATCACCGGAACCACCTTTACATCTGGATTCTGCTTCGCCAGTCGCGACACGAGATTGATTTCCGTGCCCACCGCAATCGTCTCACCGGCCTTTGCCTCACGCACGCGACGCACAATCGCCTCCGTCGAGCCGGCATCGTCGCAGGCCTCCACCACCTCGCGCGGACATTCCGGATGAACAATCACGAAGGCATCGGGATATTTTTCACGGATGGCGTCAATGTGTTCCTTCTTGAAAAACGTGTGCACATGGCAAAAGCCCTTCCACACCACCAGCCGCGCCTGGGAATAACGCTCATCTCGGCCATGAGCCTCGGCGTATTTCGGATTCCAGATCAGAATGTCCGACGCGTCCATACCCATGTTGTGGGCGGTATTTCGCGCCAGGTGTTCGTCGGGAAAGAAGAGCACCATGTCGCCCTTGGCATAGGCCCAATCCAGAACCCCCCGCGCGTTCGACGATGTGCAGACCGAACCGCCATGAGCCCCGCAAAAAGCCTTGATCTCCGAACTCGAATTCATATAAGTAATCGGAACAATCGTCCGGCCCGGGTTCATCTTCGTCAGCAATTCCCAGGCCTGCTCCACCTGTGGCAGATCCGCCATGTCCGCCATGGGACACCCCGCCGACTCTTCCGGATGAATGACAACCTGATCATCCCGCGCCAGAATCCGCGCGCTTTCGGCCATGAATCGCACTCCGCAAAAAACAATATACTTAGCCGTGGCGTCGGCAGCGTCGCGACAGAGTTTGAACGAATCGCCGATAAAATCCGACAAATCCACAATAGCGTCGCCCTGATAATGGTGACCCAAAATGGTCAGTTCGTCACCAAGCCGCTCTTTATGCGCCAGGATGCGCTCCCGAAGTTCTTCATCCTTCCGGTCCTGATACTCCCGTGGCAAAGAAATGCCAATGGGAGCCTTGGGAAATTCAGTCATTGCCTTTTCCTTCCATTATTGTCCCCGGCCGAAGACAACGCGGCCACGGACTGGAATTTGCCCTCTATATTATCACAGCAACTTTATCGCACAAGTCCTATTCCATAAAAATACGCTATAAAAACCTGCAAAATTTTGCTTTATCCTTTTCAGAAAGATTGACTATTATCCAGATAATCATCGTGCAAAGGAAACGCATCATGCACAAAAATAATGTCGCGGTTCTCTTGCCTTGGTTTATATTCTCGTCTGCATCGCCGAAAGCCTACTCGTCTTCGCGCAGGAAGCCTCTATGCAAAAGCAAATCAAACTGCTCACCATCGGTAACAGTTTTGCCAACAATTCCACCCGCTATCTTCAGGACCTGGTCGATGCCGATCCATCGGTTTCCCTTGTCCTGGGCAAGGCCAATCTGGGCGGATGCAGTTTGCAGCGCCACTGGAGGCACGTGGCCGCTTACGAGGCGAATCCCGAAGATCCCCAAGGAAGCCCCTATCGAGGCAAGAGCCTCAACGAAATCCTCCACGAGCAAGACTGGGACATCATCACCATCCAGCAGGTCAGTATGCAAAGCAGCGAACGCGAAAGCTATTATCCCTACGCGGAGAATCTCATCCGATACGTGCAAAAGCATAGCCCCGAATCCGAAATCCGCATCCACATGACCTGGGCCTATCGCAGCGATGATCCCCGCTTTCGCAAGGGCGACGACAGCCAGGAAAAAATGTACGCCGATCTCAAAAAAAATTACTGGACGATTGCCGCCGAGCACAATCTCAAAATTATCCCCGTGGGAAAAGCCTTCCAGCTGGCGCGCTCGCATCCCGATTGGCAATACCGGCCCGATCCCGATTACAACTTCGACAGCCCGCCTTATCTGAAACTGCCGGACCAGATCTATTCACTCTGCGCCGGATATTACTGGCGGAAGAAAAAGGATCTCGATGAATACTATCTGACCATGGACGGCCATCACGCCAATGAATATGGGCAGTACCTGGGAGCCTGTGTGTTTTTTGAGTGTATGTATGGAAAGAGTGTGCTGAACAATCCATTTGTCCCTGAAGAAATCGACAAAGAGGACGCCGCATTTTTGCAGCGCATCGCCCATCAAACCGTGAGCCAAACGCCCGAAACGCAGAATCCGCCGGACGTGAAGGCCGTGGATTCTATTTCCATCCCGTGAAATAGGGAACCGCCGCCGCCGTCTTTTCAATCTCCTCATGATTTTCCTGAAGGGCCGTCAACGTATCCCACGAGCCTTCCAGAAACTGCCGGCGTAAGCCTTCGTCGATCTCAAAGCTGTAACTATACTTTCCGGCCGTGATCATGCGTGTTTTCAGATCAATACGGAAGCGCGTCTTGGGCTCGGATTCACTCAGCGCCATGAGCTTTTCAATCGTATCATTATCCACCGTCAGGCAGGGAACCCCCAGGGCCGAGCAATTGCCGAAGAATATCTGCGCGAAGGATTCGCCCACGATCGCCCGGATTCCCCAGCGCATAATCGCCTGGGGCGCATGTTCCCGTGAAGACCCGCAGCCGAAGTTATTGTTCACCAGTAGAATCTCCGCCCCTTGCGCCTTCGGAGCATCGATGGGATGTTCCCGGCCGAGTTCTTTTTCCAGAAGGCGGTCATCCTCAAAGACATGCGCACCCAAGCCGTCAAAAACCACACAGCGCAAAAAGCGGGCGGGGATAATCCGGTCCGTATCGATATCGTCTCCCCGTACTGCAACGGCTCTTCCTTCAATTTTATCGCGTTTCATATTTTTCGATCCTTGTCTTCGATTCCGTATTCAGGATTATCAGGGCACATAGCCAATATTGATATTCGGGCCCGTAAGTCTTTGCAGAAAAGACATCTGCTCCGTCATGCGTTCCTGCGCGGCCTTTTGTTCCGCGCCGTATTTTGCGCTCAATTTCATCCCGCCGGCGCTCAAAAAAGCCACCACCTGCCGGAATTCTCCCGCGTCAAACCAGACCCCATGCCCCAGGCAACTGTCGATCACCACCTTCGACATCCGCTGGTACTGCTTGCGCTGCATGAGGTCTCCGCATTGTGGACAATGCTTATAAACCAGATTCGTATCAATGACGCGCTCCGATTCGTTTTTCTTTTGCTGTGCAAGCTGCTGGCTGCGTGTGGGCGGTTCCACATCTTCATGGAGCGCCTCCAGTTTTTCCAGCATGCCCGATGGCATCCAGATGCCCCGGCATTTTTTGCACGCGTAAAGGTTCCAGTGTTCGCTTTGCTGTTCGATCAGGTTTTCTTCTTTGCAAAGGGGACAGGAAAAAGTCAGGCCTGACACCTTGATGCTCGAAAGATCATAGCCGCACCACATGCACTTGTCGCGGCCTATCTGATAAGGCCGGTCGCATGAGGGGCATCGGGGGCCGGATGCGGGAGACATGAAATCCCTCCTCTCGATACTCAGTCAAACTTGAAAAATTTGCGCACGTCCGTGACCTTGCCATTGAGCGCGGCGGCCAGAACCATGGCCGGTGACATCAATAAGGTGCGTCCCGTGGGAGAACCCTGCCGCCCCTTGAAGTTGCGGTTTGACGAACTGGCCGAAATCTGGCGTCCTTCCAACTTGTCCGGATTCATCGCCAGGCACATGGAACAACCAGCCTCGCGAAATTCAAAACCCGCGTCCTCAAAAACCTGGTCATAACCGGCATTGATCAACTGCTGCCGAACCCGTTGCGACCCTGGCGCCACCAGCGCCCGTACGCCACTGGCAACGCTTCCGCCCTTCTGCCGCAACAGCTTGACCACCGTCTCAAAGTCGGAAAAGCGCCCGTTCGTGCAGGAACCCAGAAAGGCCACATCAATCGGCAAACCTTCGACAGGCTCACCCGGCTCCAGGTTCATGTGAAAAAGCGCTTCCTCGATCGCCACCCTGGCGCTTGCGGAATAGTCGTCGGGATTCGGAACCTTTTCATCCACAAAGACCGATTGCCCCGGCGTAATGCCCCAGGTTACCACAGGTCGAATATCCGCCGCGTCTATCTTGACGATGTCGTCATATTCGGCGTCGGGGTCGCTCCGCAGGGAATCCCACCACGCAACGGCTTCATCCCACTTCGGCCCTGCCGGTGCGTATTCACGGCCTTTGAGGTAGTCGTAGGTCGTCTGGTCCGGATTCACGTATCCGCACTGCGCGCCCCCCTCGATGGACATGTTGCAGACCGTCATGCGCTCTTCCATGCTGAAATGGTCAAAGACCTCGCCCGCGTACTCATAGGCATAGCCGATGCCGCCCTTTACGCCAAGAAGGCGGATGATATACAGGATCACATCCTTGGCAAAGACACCCGGCTGGAGTTTGCCGTTTACCTCGATGCGGCGCACTTTCAATCGCGGAACCGCCATTGTCTGCGTGGCCAATACATCGCGTACCTGCGATGTGCCGATGCCGAATGCCAGCGCACCAAAAGCGCCATGCGTCGATGTATGCGAGTCGCCGCAACAAATCGTCATGCCCGGCTGGGTCAGGCCTGTTTCCGGTCCGATAATATGGACGATTCCCTGGCCTCCACTGTCGGGCGAAAAAAAGTGGATGCCATATTCCCGCGTGTTCTTTTCCAGAGCCACAAACATTTCCTCCGCCAGTTCGTCTTCCAGGGGACGGTTCTGGTTATGGGTGGGGATGATGTGGTCCACGGTGGCAAAGGTGCGTTCGGGATGGGCGACTTTTACGCCCCGTTCCTTGAGCATGGCAAAGGCCTGGGGAGAAGTGACTTCATGGATCAGGTGCAGACCGATCACGATCTGCTGCTTGCCCGAAGGCAATTCCTGAACCCGATGGGCGTCTATGACTTTTTCGTATAGCGTCTTAGCCATTTTTCTTTTCTTTCATAATAATAGTCCGCAAAGAAAGCCGCTTGCCTCTCTCGCGGCTCTGCGGGAAAAATGCCACGAACCAAACCGCAATGAGACGCATCGGTCTTCTCGGCAATGCATCAGAATCAGGATTATATGCCTTCGATTTTGGGATCTTCGCCACCCGGTTCATCGGTAAACCGCATGCCGAATCGCGTACCGCCGCCGGGAAGAGGCTTGGCCCAAATGAGCTGGGCCTGTCGTTGCTCAAAACCTTCGGGCGCCTCAATTCGCATTTGCACCAGAAAAGGCTCTGCCGAATTAAAAGCAATACCCGTCTGCGACACATCCACGCATTCCGCCGGAAGAATATCCGCATCCAGGAAAAACTCGACACTCACCGGGTATTCAATGCGTTCCGAATCTCTTTTCTCATTGAAATCCTTGTCAGCCATTAATGCCTGCTCCTTATCGATGAATTTTCTCCGCTTAACGACATCCACATGTTAGCAATTGCCGCATCCAAAGGCAAGACTTCATCGCACTCGCACTGGGTGCACGACATAAATGGGGGGGTGAGTTAATCTGAAGCAACGAATCGGAAGGTTTTCTGAGTAATGCAAATGCTTTTTCATCTTTAGGGCCAAGGGCCCGTCCGATAATAGCCAGG
>CAYWYC010000031.1:0-16104 GCA_964462565.1 uncultured Candidatus Sumerlaeota bacterium
TGCCGGCAGGATGCCGGCGGTACGGATATTGTGCCGGCAGGATGCCGGCGGTAGGATATTTGGCCGACAGGATAGGGTGGGGTATGTTATGGCATGGGGATTCCCGTGACCAGAATAATGGCAGAGATAACGGTGTAAATCAGCACGGCGAGTCCCATTCGAAGGAAGAGCCGACGATGGCCAAGAAAACCGATGGCGATCCACTTGAAAACTAAATTGGCCAAGGCGCCAATAAGTATCATGCGCCACCCGACTGCGGCCTCAATTTCGCCCCTCTTCATCATTCTCGAGGTGGATAAGGTAATAGCATCCATGTCGGTGAGACCGGAAATCGCCGAGACCACATAGAGCCCCTGCTCTCCAAAACGCTCGCGCGCGATAGCCACAGCGAAAAGCACGAAGCAATAAAGGAGTCCGAAAATAATGGCCGCCTTCAAATCCGAGGGGTCTTCCTGGTCGGGTATCTCGCTCTCAGCCTTTCCACGCAAAAAGAAAAATCCCACCCCCATTGCCGCCACAAGCAGCATGACAGCGATAATCGGTGGAAAAACCGCCGCCATCTGCTCAGGCGCAACCAGGGCCACCTCAAACATGACACGGATAAACTGAATCGCGGTCGCAATAAGAATCACCACTGCCGCCAGGTTGGCCAGTTCGGGGATTTTTTTTGTGCGCCGGGCATAACTGACTGTGGTAGCCGTGCTGGAAACAATCCCTCCCAAAACGCCGCTCAAAATCGAGCCTACTCGGTTGCCGAGAAACTTTTGCGCAATATAACCACCGAGACTGATACCCACTATCAGCACGACCATCAGCCAGATTTCAAAGGGGTTGAGTACTTCGTAGGGGTCGTAGGCCTTGTTCGGCAGGATTGGCAGAATCACCAGCGCAATCAGCACCATGCGCGTGATGGCTCGCATCTCCTTTTCGCCAAGACGCTTGATCACCCCATGCATGGTTTCTTTCCATTGCAGCAGCACGGCAACCAGACCGCCGATGGCGATGGCCGGAACCATGGGCTTGAGCGCCAGGGCGACGCCCACGGCAAACATTACCAGCGCCGCCAGCTCCGTGGTCATGCCATAGCCCGTGTCCTGGTGCCGGACTTTCAGCGCGTGCACTTCCGCGATCAGGGCCACCAGCGCGATGATGCCCGCCACAATCACCCAACCGCCTGCGTCTTGGGCCAGCCAGCCGCAGATCGTACCGAAAACCGTTATCAGGGCGAAAGAACGAATTCCCGCCACTTTGGACGGGGTCCATTCCCGTTGGAGGCCGACCAGGAGCCCCAGACCCAAAGCCACGCCCAGCTGTACAAAGATCGTGTTTTCCATATACCGGTCTCCCGCCGAAAGAGATTGGCTAGCGCGCAATCAGCACGGGGATGTGGGTGTCCAGAATGGTCTTTTCCGCAATGGGTATATCGAAGAGCACCTTCATCAGCCCATAGGGATCCGATCCGATGACAATCAGTCCCGCGTCGACCTTTTTGGCGACATTCAGAATCTCGCCTCGTGACGCGCCATTGCCCACTTCGTCCAATATCTGGACACCCGGCAAATCATAATTTTTCAAATAACGTTTGGCCGCGCTTGCCATGAGAGTGGCGTCTTCGATGCGTCCCATTCGCGTAAGCACAGCGACCTTGGCATTTTGCTTTTCGGCGATATGGGCGGCCATGCGCAATGCGCCTTTGCCCTCCACGCCCCCTTCGTATATGGCAAGGACGCAATTCAGATTGTCCCGGGGCGATTCCTGTACGGCCAGCAGAGAGGATTCCGCCTTGCGGAGGATAGGCTTTTCCGAATGCATCAGAATCCCCGCGTCGCGGTCCATATTTGCCTCGTCTTCTGTCGGAAGTCCGAGAACGATCAGGTCGGTGGAACGGGATTCGGCGACCATCCCTTCTTCCGTACCTTCGCCGCGATACCCTTCTTCCACGGTAATGCCCGCCTGACGAGCCTTTAACATCAACTCGTCCACATCGGGCGTTCCGGCATTCTCGGCACTGCTCGCGCCCTGGTGTTCAACTTTTTCTTCGTCAGCGCGACCTTCCCAGGCCAACACAATGCGCAGGCGCGCGTTGAATGCTTGAGCCAACGCAATGGCATGGTCCTGCGCCGCCTTGGTGTATTTGCTGCTTCCCGCTCTTACTGTAATTGCTCTGATCATACTTGTTATCTCCTTATCTATTTATCATGTTTCTGTCAATCATCCATGAGTTCCTCTTCCACATGGGCATCTTTCAAGGCCTTGCGCGTCATCCGCCAGGCGGTAATCAGCAGGGTGAGGATGGCGCCCACGGCTAGCAGGGGAATGACGAACTTGCCCCATCCCAGTTGGTTCCATCCGTTTTCCGCGCTCAGCCGGGCCACGTCACCGACGAGTAGGCCGCTGTATGAGAAAATAAGACACCCCGGCAGCAAGGCGAGTCCGCCGACCATATATTGTTTAACCGTGATACGGGTCAGGCCCATGCCGTAATTCAACAGGAAAAAGGGCACAATGTTTGCAAGCCTGAGCAAGACAACGAGTTTCGCTCCCTGCATCCTGACCGCCTTGTCGAGTGCCTGCAATTTTCCGCGATCGGGGATGTGGCTTTGGAGCCAGTCCCGCGCCAGATAGCGCCCGATAAGGAAGGCGAAAGTCGAGCCCACAAAATCGCCGACGAAGGATAAAGCCGCACCCCACCAAAAGCCGAACATAAGACCTGACGCCATGGTCAGGATTATGCCGCCGGGGATGGAGGATGTGGCAAAGGCAATCTTGAATACCAGAAATACCAGCATGCCCCAGGGACCGGCCTTCTCCACCCATTCGCGCAATTGCAGGACCTGCTTGCCCATATCGACAAAGATAACGGTAAGAACGATAATGGCAAAAATAGCAACGCCGATAATTATCTTGAGCCACCGCGAAAAATGATACTTATGATTAGAGGCGGATTTCCCGGCTATAGTTTCAGATTGAGCCATGCTCTTTCTCTTTCTAATTGCGCTTGAATGCATCCTACAATTTCAGACGGTTCAAACGCAAGGCATTCCCGATGACCGATACCGAACTGAAACTCATGGCGGCTGCCGCAATCATGGGGCTGAGCAATATTCCGAAGAAGGGATAGAGAATACCAGCGGCAATGGGAATGGCCGCCGTATTGTAGAAAAAGGCGAAGAAGAGGTTCTGGCGGATGTTGCGCATGACGCCATCGCTGAGCCTGCGCGCCTTGGCGATCCCACGCAGGTCGCCTTTCATCAGCGTGATTTCCGCGCTTTCCATGGCTACCTGGGTTCCGCTGCCCATGGCGATTCCCACGCGCGCCGCCGCCAATGCCGGAGCATCATTGATGCCGTCGCCCGCCATGGCAATGCTACCGCCTTCATCGGTCAATTTTTCCACGATCTTGTTTTTATCTTCCGGACTTACTCCGGCATGCACTTCTTCGATTTCCAGTTCGTCGGCCACGGCCTTGGCAGTCTTCTCATTGTCGCCACTGACCATAATAATACGAAGCCCGTCATCGCGCAGGATACGCATGGCCTCGGGCGTCGTTTCCTTGATTGGATCTGACACGCCGACAATGCCGATCACATTCCCATCGGCGATGACATACATGACCGTCTGGCCCTTCGAGCGCAGTTCATCGGCCTTGTCGGCCAGATCGCCTGCGTCCAGCCCCAGTTCTTCCAGCATCCTTTCGTTTCCGGCGGCGACATCCCGATCATCGATTTTACCGCGAACGCCTTTGCCGGTAATCGAATCGAAGTCTTTGGCATCGAATAATTCGAGTTCCTTTTCCTTGGCCGCTTCCACAATCGACTCGCCCAGGGGGTGTTCGCTGGATTTTTCGAGGCTGGCTGCCAGACGCAATACTTCATTCTCATCGGAACCTTCAGCCGCTTCAACGCTTTGCAGTTTGGGCTTTCCTTCAGTCAGGGTTCCCGTTTTGTCCACCACCAGCGTATCCACCTTGGCAAAGCTTTCCAGGGCTTCCGCGTTTTTCACGAGCACACCCGACTTGGCGCCAACTCCCGTACCAACCATAATCGACATGGGCGTAGCCAGTCCCAATGCGCAGGGGCATGCGATAATCAGGACGGCCACCGCATTTACGAGTGCCAGGCCGAATCGCGGATCCGGCCCAAAGATCGCCCACATAATGAAAGTAATGACCGAAGCCAAAACAACCGACGGCACAAAGTACGACGCCACCTTGTCCACAATGCTCTGAATGGGTGCGCGACTGCGCTGGGCCTTGCGCACCATATCCACAATCTGCGAAAGCACGGTATCACTGCCCACGCGCTGAGCCGTCATCACGAAACTGCCCTTCTGATTGACCGTTCCGCCCGTGACTTCATCGCCTTGCGATTTCTCCACCGGAACCGATTCGCCAGTCACCATGGATTCATCAATGCTGGACGAACCGTCCTCGATTTCCCCGTCCACCGGGATTTTTTCACCGGGACGCACACGAATGCGATCGCCCTTCTGCACTTCTTTCACAGGGACGTCTTTTTCGTTACCTTCATCGTCGATAACGCGGGCCTTTTGCGGCTGGAGATCAAGCAACTCGCGAATAGCCGAGCTCGTTTTCTGTCGGGCACGCGCCTCAAGCATCTGGCCAAGCAGCACCAGTGTAGTGATTACTGCTGCAGACTCAAAATAGACATTCACATTGCCGTTGGCGTCACGAAAAGATGGCGGGAAGATACCCGGAAAAAGCGTTGCCACTACACTATAAACATAAGCCACGCCCGTACCCAGCGCGATCAGCGTGAACATATTCAGGTTCCAGCTAACGATGGACTTGTAGCCGCGCTTGAAAAAAATGCTGCCGCCCCAAAGCACGACAGGTGTCGCCAGAACCAGCTGCGTCCAGTTAAGCACCGCCGTGGAAAATTGCTCCTGCAGCGGTTGTCCCGGAATCATGTGGCTCATGCCGATGATGAATACGGGTAAGGTAAAGACAAGGGATACCCAGAAACGCCGTGTCATTACATCAGCTTCTTTGCCCTTGCCGGAATCTCCACCTTCCGAATCCTCTTGTTCTGCCTCCCCATCCATCGGCTCCAGGTCCATGCCGCATTTCGGACAATCGCCGGGGCCTTCCTGCTTCACTTCCGGATGCATGGGACAGGTGTACATGGTCCCGGAATCATCTTCCTGGTCTTTATGATTGTGAGATCCTCCCCCGGAAGATTCATCCAATTGTTTTTCGGGATCTTTGTCGAATTTCTTTTTGCAGGATTCGCTGCAAAAGTAATAGGTATCTCCGTCATGTTCCGAAGACCACTTGGCTTTGTCGGGATCCACATCCATTCCACATACGGGGTCCTGTATCTTAGTTTCGTTTGTCATAACCTACCTCTTGTGCGGATAAATGATCGTCAAGGACGCAAATCCACGCCCGAGTGTTCGTGTTCTACCTCCTGCACCGTTGGTGATTCCTCGGGGTTGCTTTTTTCCACTTCCGGCGCAAAATACTGACGAATAATTATATAGGCCAGAATGGAAGCCAGCAGGACCACTCCGACAATTACTCCAATAATGAGGTTTTTTTTCTTGCTGTTCATATTTGCATCCGCCTTAATTCAGACTGGCCGCCAGAGTAAAAAGAACGGAAAGAAGCAAAGCCGATATCGAAGTAATGAGATAAAATATTTCACATCTCCTTAATGACCGCATCTTGACCGAACCCATGATGTCCCCCTTTTAATTTGATCTTAATGCATTCCCATCATTAAAAAGGATTGCGGCACCGGAACAGGTATAATCCATTACGATGCCGCAATCTATCTATGTTAAATCGTGCCCTTCTATTTACGATCAACGACCACAGTCCGCTTACGAGTTGTGAGACCCGCAAAAAGCGAAATGATGAAGAGCACGAGGAATATAAAGAACAGTATTTTCGCGATGCTTGCGGCAGCGCTGGCTATAACGCCAAAACCAAACAGGGCTGCGACTACTGCTACGATAAAGAATATCAACGCCCAATATAACATGATTAACCTCCTTGTTTGCCCCGAACCTGAATTCGGGTAGCTTTTTTCATGCTTCGGGTTAATGGTAGGACAGCCTCGACATAGACGCAATTGAGGCAAGTGCGGCTTTTGTATCAGTGTGAATACTTAGAGATCCCCTGTTTGCCGCAACAGAAGCGACATTCCATCTGCCTGTATCCGCACTAGTACTTATCAATCCCGGATAGAACCTACCCTTTTTCCCGCAGCTTCGCCAATACCGCCAGGCTCCCTGAAATGCTATGTTTAGATTTGGAAGGGAAGAAAAGGATAAAGGATCATTATGAAAAAACTGAATTTGGTTATCATCGGAACAGGACCGGCTGCTTCGCGGGTGGTCGGCAAATGCGGACGGGCCGGCTGGAAGGTTGGAATATTTGATCGCCTGCCCTATGGTGGCGTTTGTGCCTTGCGCGGATGCAGCCCGAAAAAAGTCTTTGTCAAAGCGGCAGAATTGCGCAACTGGATGGTGCGCATGGAAGAGACTTACAGCTTTGACAGCGTACCTCAGGTCAATTGGCAAAAACTGGTCGCCTTCAAACACAGGTTCACCGATCCCATCACACCCCATGCTGAAAATGCCTATGAAGAAATGGGCTTGGTTCACGGCGTGGAAACGGCTTCTTTTCAGAGTCCGAAATCGATAAAGGCCGGTGACGAAATATACGAAGCCGAACATATCGTGGTGGCTACCGGAAGCGAATCGCGACAATTGGGCATTCCCGGTGAAGAGCACCTGATGCACAGCGAAGCATTTATGGATATGGATGAACTGCCGGAGAATATCCTTTTCATCGGCGCCGGATACATCTCCATGGAATTGAGCCATTTCTCCGCCCGGCTCGGGGCAAAAGTCAAACTCATCGAAGCGCTGGATCGTCCCCTGCAAAACTTCGATCCTGACATGGTGGAAAAACTCGTGGAGCGCGGCAAGGAAGACGGCATTGATATTGACGTGAATACGAAAGTGAAATCCATCGAAAAGCGCGGTGATCATGACTACGTCGTCCAGGCGGAGAAAGACGGTGAAACAGTGGAATATCGGGCGAACCTGCTTGTCCATGGCGCGGGGCGCGTGCCCTCGGTCAACAGTCTCGATTTGGAAAAGGGAGACGTTTACTATTCCGAAAAAGAAGGCATTGCTGTGAAACCGACCTTGCAGAGCGTATCAAATCCCCGCGTTTATGCTGCCGGAGATGTTTCCGCCACACCAACGCCTCCCCTGACACCGGTTGCGAATTACGAAGGTCGCATCGTTGCCAAAAACCTGCTGGAAGACGCCGAGTACGAGGCAGAATATGGGGTGGTGCCGACCGTGGCTTTTACAATCCCCTCGATTGCATCCGTGGGATTGTCCGAAGCCAAAGCCCGGGAAGAAAACCGCAATATTGATGTGCGCCAAGGCGATTTTTCCGACCAGAATACGGTCCGAAAAATCGGAGAGAATTGTGCCCATTACAAGATTATCATCGACAAGGAATCCGATAGAATCCTGGGCGCGCATCTTGTCGGACCAAACGCGCATAGCGACATCAATCTCTTTACGCTGGCCATCAATCAGAAGGCCACGACACATGATTACAAGGCCAATCTCTTCACCTTTCCCACCTTTGGTCACGACACAAGGGGCATGGTTTAAGCAAGAGCAATGCGGATCTCCCGGCTTACTCAAAATATTCGATATCTTCAATCGCATCACGGGCCTGGACGCGGGAACTCATTTCGCCGCCTTCCAGGTCGCGCGCCTTGCGGTACATTTCCTTGGCTTTTTCCGTCTTGCCCATGCTCTGGTAAAGACGTCCCATCTCCAGATAGATAGTCGCCGAAAAACGGTTCACGTCGCGTTCGTTTGCACCGGGCAATTGCAGGTTATTGGCATACCATTCCAGGGCGGCGTTACGCTTGCCTTCGTCGCTCATTTTTTTCGCGAGGCGCAAAAGCGCGCGGTAGCGTTCGTGGGTATGGATTTCATCGGATTCGAGAGCGCGCTGCATCATCAGCAGGCCACGCTCATCGTTGTTCATATCATACAGGACCATCTCGGCCTTGGGCATCAGCGCCCTTGAGGAATAACGCTTGTCTTCAAGTTCGGCAATCGAATCATAAAGGTCGGATGCCTTGGCATATTCACCCTGTTTGCGCAGGGTTGCCGCAACTTCCAGGTCTGAAGGTACCGCCCAGTAATCGCCTTCCGTATATTCCTGCATTTTGCTGAAGAAGCGCATGGCCTTGTCATAGTCGAGAAGAGTGTCGCGGATTTGCGCGCCGGCCCATTTGATGTCGTTAACCGTGTGGTATCCGAAGTTTGCGTCTGCGGCGGCATTGTCATATTGCTCCAGCGCCATTTCGGCATATTCGGCCATTTTCTTCGGTTCGTTCACGTCGGAATAACTTTTCGCCAGTTGCATATAGGCCTGTCCCCGCTGCATGGGCCGGGCCTGTTCGTCTTGCGCGATTGATTCGGCAAGTTGGATGGCTTCCTGATATTTCTGATCGCCGTCCAGCATCTCGGCCTGCATCAGGCGCAGGTTGGCCTTTCCTTCCGCCTCAAAGGCCGGACTCTGGGTCAGTTTTTCCAGCATGGCCAGTGCCTTGTCGTTTCCGTCGGCACGTTTTTTCGCGCTCAGGGCGATGCCCACCAGTTCCGCCTTCTGTCCCGCGCTCAATTTCGGGGCCATGCCCGGAGAAAGCGCCTCATTCAGCAGTCGTTCAATATCCTTGATCGGAACCGGGCGTTCCCGCTCCATCTGCTGCATCTGCTTGCGCATGTCATCATATTGCTGCTTGATATCGTCCTGGGCCTGCACGCCCAGAACCAGGGCCATGCATGCCCATGCCATCAGTATCCATTTTATCGTTCTGTATTTCCGCATCTTGTGCCTCCTTGTTTATTCCGCCGAGATGATCGTGTAAAGCGCGTTGGCCGGCAGGTCCACCGTAAAGGCGCCACCGTTCCGGTTCATATTGATATCCGCTTCCATGGGCTGCCCGTTTTCATCCAGAGCCGTCGCCTTTTTCAGATAGGGGTTGTCGATGCTCCAGTTGACCATGGTATTCTCGATCAGGAGCGTTTCGCTGCCCTTGCGCATGATCTGAAAACCCTCGTATTTGTTCTCGTTGTTTTCCACCACACGTTCGCGCACGATCCACCCATCGGGCCGCGCCACCGTTCCCACCTGCACCAGAACCTGGCGCGATTCCTTCAGCGGCTTGTCATCGAGACACACGGCCACGACAGACGCGTAATCATTGCGGCACTGAATCACCGTGTCGCCGAGTTCAATGCGGGGCATGGTATTCAGAAAACCGGCAGTGCCCTGAAACTTCGGCGCATCCACCATATAGACGCCCTTGCCATAATCGGTCGTGATCTGTCCGGTTACGCTTTTCAGTATCTGGGCGTCCTTATCGATGAGTTGGTCCAGCTGCGGCGAAACCCAGTTGTTGCTCGCCTTGCCGCCATACTTCACTTCCACCGGTCCCACGCAAAAAGCCAGGGGATCGACAGGGGTCTTGATCTTGGATTCCACGGGCATCTCGCCCTGGTCACGGTTCGGATCCCACACATCGCTTTCGGCGATGAGCGGTGTCTTCTGCTGCCAGATATCCTCAAGGCTGCGTTCTTCATAGACCACGGGTTTTTCGGCCTGGGCAATATAGCCCTTGCGGAAAGCCAAAGCCGTCGCCGGAAACTGTCCCAGCATCATGGGCGTGGTGTAACCCCATTTCTTGTCATGGGGAGACCATTCTCCCGCGCCCGACGAAAACCAGTAAAACGAATCCAGCCCCGTCATCGACATCTGGCTTGCTACGATCAAGGGACCTTCCGCGCTGTAGAGGTTCGGGGGAACCCAGAGGCTTTCCGTCACCAGAAAGGGACGGCCATCCACCATCTTGATATTCGTGGGCCAGAAACGGGGACGCTTCAGCGCCGACCAGTTGGTATATACCTGCTGTGTCAGAATCTGCCAGCCCGTGTTGATGCCGGCATGAATGCTGCCATAATAGCCGTTTTTCGCCATCACGTCGTTGGCGGTGTAGGAGTAGCGTTCCGCGTCATCCGCCGTCACCGGGTCCACAGACTTCCAGTTTCCCGCGTTTACCAATTGTTTGCAGCCCAATTCATCGCGCAGGAATTTCTGCATGCCCGCGTTCCAGTCATACATGAGCATGGTGAAGAACTCGAGTTGGTCGTCCAGGCGGTTGCGCGTTTTTTCCGACCAGCGATTCGCGCGCCAGCCTGCATCCGTCGTGAAGAACCAGTTCTGCAATATGGCCGCCGTGCCTTTTTCGAGATCATCCTTGCCGCGCAGGTCCCAGCCCGATTCATAATTGAGTTCATAGCGGGCAAAGGCCTTTTCCAGGGAGCCGTGTTTTTCTTTCAGGAAGTCACCGAACTTCTTCGTCAGCACTTCCAGGGGTTCGCCGTTGATGCGCGATGCCGTATAAAAAAGCAGCGAATCTTCATTCTGCAGTTGGATCAGCGCCACCGCCGGATCGTCCTTCAGCGGAATACCGGTGTATGGGTTGACTTCGGTGTAGAGCCGTCGGACCCAGTTCTTATACATCGCGTCCACCGGCTCATAAAAGAAGACCAGGCCCGTCAGATTGCCGCCCTTAAAGCCCAGATCCCATTCTGGCTCATTGTCCGTGTGCGATCCCCAGTAGGGACTGATGGTGGAATAGACGCCATGTTTTTTGAATGAGGCCACCATGTACCACGCGCCATGCAGGTCCTCCTGATTGATATCCTCGCGCGTAATCGGCTTCACGCTGCGTCGTTTTTTCTTGGGAGGCAGGTGACCATGAAAGCGCACCATGTTGATGCCCCGCTTCGCCAGCCACCGCGCGTGATGATCAACCTCGGCTGCTTCCTTCGGACTCACCAGCAGGTTGTCATCATCAAAAGGTATGCGCCAGGAATAATCGGAACCCGACCAGAAGCGAATCGGCTCACCATCGCCACGCACAAAACCCTCGCCATCCTCACTCATGCGGATAAAACCATGCTCACCGGCAACTTTTTCGTTCAGGGGACGCAGGTCGATCGGGGTCTCGGCAAAACTATCGCGCTTGGCCGGAAAGGGCCAGGCGTTCACGGCGTCCAGTTCCGGAGCCGTCTCAACCTTCTCCCCGGGCTTGTAAAACATGCGGGGACGAAATTCCAGCCCTTCTCCCGCAAGCACATAGCAGTCGACCGCCCCCCAGCTCTTGCCGTCCTTGGGATTGGGTTTCAGCTGGATGCGCAGTGTATGCTTGCCCGCGCCCAGTTCGTAATCGGCCACATTCACCCAAGCCAGTTTATGCCGGTTCGAGCCATCGTGTGAGACGTAGGTCTCATCTTTTACCCGTGGCTCGTAGTTGACATTGTTTCTGTTATCCTTGTTTTCCTGAAGCCACTTCTCAAGGGGCAAGTCCTTCAGGGCTTCACCGTCCATGGCATACATATAGCCCTGTGTGCTCAGGTCCAGACGCACCCAGAGCGTATAAGTTCCTTCCGCAGGGATCGCAAATTCCGAGACCATATAGCCTTCATCCATCTGGGGCTCATCAAAACTGGCCCACCAGTCGTTGTTGGAAAGCGACGTATCGCGATCCACGGGCGCATGCCATTCATTGGTGTGCTCCAGTTTGTCGGCGCTGTCTTCCGCCTCCACCCATACATAATTCCCATCCTGCGCCCTTGCCGATACGCAAAGAACCATCAGGCAAATCGATAAAATAATTCCGCGCAACATACTGTCCTCCTCTTTCCTATACTCCGGAATTTCATGGCCCCTGCAAAACCCAGGGGCGATGAACGGTTCGAACGATTGAATTCAAGAAAAGGATATACGGATTGCAGACGAAAGGCAAGTCTGGAAGGGAGAGGTATTGTTGAAATGCTTAAAAAGACCCATACCGGTTCACATAGACGGAGCCGGTATGGGTGCAAAAAAGATTGGTCCGGGGAATCGGGATCAATAACTGATACGAAAGCCCGATTCTCCTTTGTGTACACTGCTTTTGCTGGCATCTATTTTGTCGACAGACGAGGCAGGCGGCCCTTTGCGTACCTTACCGATAAAGCGCTCCAGCGTTTCCTTGTCGGCCTGGGCTTCCGCTTCCACCGTTCCGTCCGAAGCATTACGCACCCAGCCGGTAACGCCCATCTTTTGCGCGGTATTTTGTGTATAATAACGAAAGCCGACGCCTTGGACGCGGCCACTGATTCTGAGTTTTTTTCTGTCCATAATTTATCTCCTTATATAAACAAGGATAAGCCTGTTATGGATGGATTTCAAATCGTAATAGTGCGGAATCACAGTAGGCAAAAACTCATTGGAATAACGCATTTTTGCAGGCTGGTCGAACAATCTTGACAAGTCCGACCAGCCTGAACAGAAGCGTCAGGAAAGTTTCCGGAGGGCCAGACAATAACCCCATCGGCCTTCAAAATTGCTGCACTTGACCAGAATCCGGTTTACACCTGCCTGAAGGCGCACGGTCATTTCGTCATCATCCACCAGAAAACCGCGCGGTCCCTCGTAGGAATGCACTTCCTTGCCGTTGACCCAGATTTTGATACCGTTGCTGCTGCCGCAGGTGAGGAGCACTTCTTTCGATTCCGGCATAATGGTCTCGGCATAGCCATAGGCCACGGCATTGCTCTTGTCGAGGCCGTAAAGCTTGTGCAGGAGCACAAAGCCCTTGATATCGGCCTCCGCCTTTTGCCACTTCAGGTCCTCACCGGCAGACTGGTAGCTCGCCTTGAGATCCACCGAGCCGTCTTCGGACTTGGCGAAATCCTTGTCGAGGGGAGTCGTCCAGTCCACAAGCGGCCGCTTCTTTTCCGTTCCCATAAAGGGGCCAATTACATCCCACTTCAATATAAAGTCTGCCAGGTCTTCGGCCTTTCGCTTTTCCCAGTCGGGCATGAACTGGCCCTTGCGCACACCCTTGAATTTTTTGCCGCTCGTGGGAACCAGCGTGGGTTTGTCCATCTTGGGCAGGAGTTTGCCATGGGCCGCGATCAGTTCGTCGCACATTTCGACAATCTGGTCCAGATTCAAAATCGCCGAGGTCATCGGGTCGGCCATGGCCGCCTGATACACATGGTCCCGCTTGCCCTCCAGCGCGGCCCGGATAAAAAGTTCGTGCTGCACCACGTGGGGCATGATATATCCGATCAACTGGGGCGGCAATTCACCCACCACCGTCGCCTGCAAACCGGCACGATCCACCAGAGTCGGTACTTCCACGACGGCGTTGTCCGGCAGGTTCGAGATAGCGCCATTATTCGGCAGGTTGCCATAAACCACGCGCGGCGTGCCCGTACTCATGGAATGAATGATCAGGCTGCCATATTCATGACTCCGACGCACACGCACATCCTTGTCGGAATGGGCGAAATCCTTCATGTGCTCGAACTCGCGCGTGTTCGTGTCACAGCGGCGCAGATATTCATCGATGGGCACGTTGAAGCGCTTGATCATGTCTTTGCCCCGGGGAATAAACCAGGGATTGTATTCGGCATGATGCTCGCTCGACTCAGTCACAAAATAGCCCAGCCGCTTCATCAGTTCAAAGCGCACGGGATTGCTGCGGCGGACATTTTCGTCTTCCATGGCCTTGAAAAGACGCGGATAAAGGTCCTCATGCTCCTTTTCCAGCCGCAGGAAAAAAGCCATGTGGTTGATGCCGGCGCAGATAAAGGAACATTCGTCGGGCGACTCGCCGATATAGCGCATCAGGCCGTTGAAGGTGCCCTGCACGCTGTGGCAAAGGCCGGTCGCTTGAATGCCGCTCGTGCGAAAAACGCTCTGCATGTTCATCGACATGGGATTCGAGTAGTTCAGCATGACGGCGTTGGGGCATATCTTTTCCATGTCCCGCGCCAGATCGCGCATGAGCGGATAGGTCCGCAGCGCGCGAAAAAATCCACCGGGCCCCGTCGTATCGGCGATAGTGAAGTTCAAGCCATATTTTCTCGGAATTTCAAAATCGACAAGCGTGCTGTCAAAACCGCCGATCTGCACCATGTTAATCACAAAGTCCGCGCCTTCGAGCGCCTTCTTTCGGTCCATGGTGGTCTCGATCTTCGGCTTGATGCCCAGGGCCTTGGCTACTTTTTTGCAAAGCAGGCCGCCCGTTTCCAGCCGTTCTTCATCTATGTCCATATAGGTCATGGTGGCGTCTTTGAATTCAGGAAATTGCAGAATGTCCCCCGTCAGGTTACGGGTAAAAACCACGCTGCCCGCTCCGATCATGGCAATCTTGATCATATAGATACATCCTTCCTTGTGCGATTCGCCGTTGGTAAAAAAAACTGCCCGGGTGTCTCTGACAGGCTCAACTGGAGCATCGAAACACCGGGCCGCCTCGGCACAAAACAAAATAGTGCGACCGGACATTCGGATAGTCAAGGCTAAATTTACGAAAAAAAGCAGGTCCGGGCTTTTGAACAGGTATTTCCGGCGGAAAAATGAATTCAGGCACAGACGGTATGACTCATATTCGATCTTATAAACACGGCTAGCAGAAATATGTATCAGAATAGCAGTAATGCGTATCATCTTTTTCTGGCTATTCCGCTCGCTTTGTCCCAAAATCTTTTTTTAGTCGTTTAAAAAAAGGAGGCATTATTTCATGGACCGAAACGCGCCAAACATTATACAGATTGTTGTGGACGATATGGGGGTCGGCGACATGTCGGCATTCAACAAGCATCGCAGCCAGACCTATCGCCTCGACGCGCTCATGGAGGAAGGCGTCTCCTGCGCCCAGCAGTATTCTTCGTCCTGTGTATGCATGCCGGCGCGCGCCACGCTGATGACCGGGCGCTACCCGCAGCGCGTCGGCACATGCGACCATCCGCACCATCGCCCTTTTGAATACCACGACCCCGAAGCCCTGACCATCGCGGAGCATCTGGCAAGCGCCGGATATCGCACCGCCGCCATCGGTAAATGGCATATTGGTACGGGCCCCTGTCATCCGGCCCGGCGCGGCTTCCATGAAACCGTCACCTTTCAGGGATCGATGATGGACTACTGGAACTGGAACCTGGAAATCAACGGTGTCTATCAGAAGCGCCCCGACGGACGTTACCTGACGGATGTGCTGACCGACGAGGCGCTGTCTTTTATATGCCGCAACCGCAAGCAGCCTTTCTTTCTGCACTTGGCGTACAACGCTCCCCATACGCCCTACCAGGCCCACGAGTCGGACGTCAAGGTTTTCCGCGACGCCGGACTCTTCAATGAATCGGTCTGTACGCTCTACGCCATGCTGCGCTCCGTCGATCGCGGCGTGGAGCAGATTCTGGAATGTCTGGATAAACTGGGTCTGCGCGAGAACACGCTGGTCTGGTTTACCAGCGACAACGGAGCCGTTCAGAACGAACGCATGCGGCGATCCAATTGCAACATGCGCGGGGGCAAATGCACGGTCTGGGAAGGCGGCATTCGCGTCCCCTCGATTGTGCATTGGCCCGCGGGCGGACTTGCGGGCGGACGAGTCTGTGATGACTTGGTGCATTTTGCCGACTGGATGCCGACCCTCTGCAATGCGGCCGGCGCTCCCCTGCCGGACGATGCCGACGTGGACGGTGCGGATATCATGGAAGCGCTGCGTGGGAATTCCCGCTACGAATCGCCCGTCCGCTTCTGGCAATGGACCCATTATGGCGTACAGCCCATGCACAATGCCGCCGTGCGCGATGGCAAATACAAACTCGTCAGCCCGGCATGCGGAGGCTTCGTCATCAACACCGTCGGCCGCGATCTTTTCGGGCTGGACCTGCAAATGCTCTGCAATGTGGATGATGTGGAAAAAAGTGGCGTTGATCTGCCTTCCGGCTTCAAAAACCACCGCGAATATCGCGACTACCTTCTCGAAGGCGCTCAGGCCCCCAAGCCCGACGTGCCCTTTTATGATCCGCTGCCTGCCCAGCTCTTTGACCTGGAACAAGACCCCGGCGAAACCAAAGACCTGAGTGAAGCAAAGCCAGACGTGACCCGCAAATTAAAAAGAGAACTTGAAAACTGGTTCGAACGGATCATGCCCGAGGCGGAACGTCATGCACAGGCAAATCCCTATG
>CAYWYC010000031.1:16204-25088 GCA_964462565.1 uncultured Candidatus Sumerlaeota bacterium
AATGAATGAAAATATCCTGGAGAATCAAACCGGTTTACTGGAAATCGGACCAAGAATTTAAGACCTTATACGAAACCCTTTTGAAACACCGCGATGTGGTGGATGAAACCAGCCTCTTTATCGGCAATTTCTTCAGCACTGGCGAAATACTTCAAGGCGAACTCCTCGAAGAGCAGGTATCGCTCATGGGCAAGCGCATGCAGGCCCTGCGCGATGCTGGCATTCCGGATAACGGCTTCAATGTAATTCCCACCTTTGGCGGCGACGGCAGTTTCATGGGACCCGACGACGAAAGCGGCGGTCTTCCCTTTGAGCCGAAGGTCTATCATGACGGGCGAGTCAGCCGTGGAAATGGTTGCCCCCATGGCAAGCGCTTCCATGCGCATATGGCGACGCTCTACGCTCGCCTGGCGCGGGAAAATCCCGACTTTATCTGGGTCGATGACGACTTTACCCGTCCCACTTTCAATCAGTGTTTCTGCGATGATTGCCTGGCGCGATTTCAGGGCGGAAAATGGAAACGCGAAACACTGGCCGATGCCCTCGAAAATGCCGATGCCCGCGCTGACCTGCGCCGCGAATGGCTGCTCTTTCATCGGGAAGCCATCTGGAACATGGCCGCCACGATCGAAAAGGCGGTGCATGACGTGGACCCGAATGTGGACCTCGGATACATGACCATCGGCCCAAGTACCGGAACCCCTGCCGGGCAGTCGATTACCCGTGTTATGAAAATTCTCAAAAGCAAGCGCGGGCGACCGGGGCATGGCTTCTATCTGGATTCGCAGCTGCGCGACATTTCCCGCAAGATGATCGAAGCGGCCCAGCAGATCGAAAAATATCCCGAACCGGTCAAAGACATCCAATACGAGTACGAGGACTGGCCCGGCATTGCCGGTGACAAATCCGTGCAAACCAGCGCCGTCGAAGGAACGCTGTCGATCATGACGGGCTGCAATGGTATCGCCATGAGCATCTTCAACGTGGCCGGCCAGGGTGTGGAAGACCGCCTGCCGGTATTCGAACGATACTCCCGCGAGAAAGTACGTTGGAAAAAAATGGTCGAACTCGTCGAAGATACCGAGCTGGCCGGCATGATGCCCGTCGTGGCCGAAGAACGCTCGCTTGTCGCCGGCATCCATCGCGACCCCTGGATGGGTAAGCAGGGCCAATCCACCGCACCCAGCAATCCCGGTTTCTGCCAGGAATGGCTCCACCTGGGAACGCCGATCACGCTGAATCCAGCCCAGGCATGTGGCGTTTTTCTGGGCCAGAACGAAGCCGAAGGCCTTAGCGACGAACAACTGCTTGCCTTCCTGAAAGGCAGCGTCATCCTCGACGCGGGAGCACTCCGCGAACTCGAAAAACGGGAACTCGATCATTATACCGGCTGCAAACCCGGCGACTATGTGCCGACGATCGATGAGATATTCACCGATCACCCCATGAACGGCACGGACGCCGGTGCAGCACGCAGCATGAGTTTTTATGGCGGCAATGAAATCCATCCCCAGGCCGATGGCGTGCAGGTCCTGGCCAACAGCATCGACCGGCATGACAGGATTACTGCCGCGTCCCTGACCCTCTACGAAAACGAAGGAGGCGGTCGCGTGGCCGTTCTGGGCTATGAGCCTTGGGGCAAGTTTGCGATTTCGCCCAAGTGGCGGCAGATGCAGGCCATCCTGAAATGGATCACCCGCGACAGGATGCCGGTTCGTCTCGACCGCATGTTGCGCGTGGCGCCCTGGTTTCGGCAGACGGCAGACGGCGGCCGCTTTTTGCTCTGCCTTTTCAACAACAGCCTCGACGCCACGGGAGCATTCAGAGTTTTCTTGAAATCGTCTGCCAAAAATGCATATAGTATCGGCATAGATGGAAAATCAAAGGAATTGCAATGCAAGCCTGCCGATGGCGGGCTGTGGATAGATATTGAGAATATTTCTGCCTGGGACACCCAGGTCCTGCATGGCGAATGATTTATTTTTTTGAGAGGAAGGAAGGGTTTTGATGATGAAGGGCACACAGATAGTTCAAACGATTGCAATAATAATGATGGGACTCTGGGCAATCACGGCCTTGCCCTATACCGGCGCTGCTGAATACGACTGGCAAAAGTCCCATGTCAACGTCCTGCCCAAGGGCGATATGGAATGGGCGCCCCACGAGTTTCAGTTCGAGGCCGGCAAAACGGTCCGCTATATCGATTACGAAAATGGCAACGACAACAACGCCGGTACCAAAGCCAGCCCCTGGAAGCATCACCCCTGGGACGAGGCGGCCATCGGCAACGCTGCCAAGGCTTCCGGTCCGGCCACCTATGTCTTCAAGGGTGGCGTCATATATCGCGGGAAAATGCTCGGAAGCGAATCCGGTACGGCTCAAGATCCTATCCGCTTCACCAGCGATCCTTCCTGGGGCCAGGGCCTGGCGAAAATCTACGGCTCGAAAAAAGTCACCGGCAACTGGAAACGCGCCAACGCCCAAACGGCTCCGCGCATTCCCGAACCGGAAAAAGTATGGTACGTCGATTTGCCCGACGACTTCGACCAGGATCCTGCCGACGTCCAGCTATCCTCGCTCTGGCTCGTCAATGGCGACGAGGCGGTCCGCATGCACCTGGCGCGCGATCCCAATTACAAGGTCACCAATCCCTCCTATCCCCTGGAGCACTGGTACAACTGGGACGCCTTTGAAGGCACCGGAAGCGGCGGCGTCCTGATTGACAAAAAATGGGAAGGCAAGCCGAAAGACTTTTTCGACGGTGGCATCATCTGGTCCCAGCATCGCGGTCTCATGGGCACGCCCCACAGTCTGGCAATCCAGGAATACGACTCAAAAAAAGGCGGCTTCAAGATCAGTTCTCCCGGCGGTGTCAGCTGGCGTTGGCCACGAGAAGGACGGGGCCGATTCAACTATACCCGTAAAATTCATTACTATATCGAAAAGGTGCCCGACTTCCTGGACGCACCCTACGAGTACTACCACGCCGCATCCGGTCCCAACAAGGGACGCCTCTACGTGCGTCTGCCGGAAGGCATGGAACCCCAATCAGTCACGCTCGAAGCCGGGGTGGTCATGTCGCCCATCGAAATACGCGACGCCAGCCACATCGAGGTTAGCGGGCTGCACTTCTCCTTCAACGACGAAGACGACGGGGAGTACGGCTATCCCTGGCACATCGGCGCGGGGCCCATGGTACGCGTGATCGGAAACTGCGAAGACATCACTATCCGCAACAACCGCTTCTACGACGTCATCAGCTCAGCCATCGCCTTTCCCCGACCCAGCGGCGGCGATCAAGGTGCGGCTCGGGCTTTTCAGCTGGTGATCGGCAATTTTGCCGATGACTTCATGACAGACATCTTTATCACCGATAATGACATCCGCAATAACTCTGCCCACACGGCGATCAAGGTCGTCGGTAATTCCCAACGCGGAGGCGAGCGATGGGAAGATGCGGGATATGGCGTCCTGAAGCATGCCAAAATCATGCGCAATCGCGTGGTGAATTCCGGCTTTCGACCCGGCAAGTCGCCCACCACATCTATCCCGGCCATCTCGCTGGTTTTGCCCGAAACAGGAGAAGTGGCCGGTAACTTTGTCGATGGCAGTTGGGGCAACGGCATCTTTGCCATGGGTGGAAAATCCAGCGGAGCGATTAACGAAGTCCCCCTGGTCCGCCTTTTCTTCCACCACAACAAACTCGAAAATCTCATGCTCGGCTGCAACGACTACGGCGGACTCGAAATCTTTCAGGGCGGTCCGGCCTATTTCTACAACAACATCGTCCACAACACCGTCGGCACCAAGACCTTCACCGGCACCGAGCTCGGCTACGCGCTCTACTTCGACGGCGGTTTCAAACTCTACGCTTTCAACAACATCCTGACAGGCCGTTTCGATCCCGATAATCCGGGCTATTATTCCCATGGCTCTTTCTGGACTGTTTTCGGCTACCTGAATAACTTCTGGAACAACACGGTCTATCGCTTTGACTTTGGCGTAGGCGGCAGCAGCGGCAACCGTTCCGCTGTGATCGGCAATATCATGATGGATATGAAAAAGGCCTTCATCGCCCAGAACCGGCCCGGCGACGTATCCATGCTTGGCGGTGGCGATACAGGTGAACAGGGCAGACGCGGCATTTCCACCATGTCCTACGGGCACAATGTCTTCCACGGCGACCCGGGCAAGTTCGGCGACGTGGCCGGCACCTCCCAGGGATCGCGCCATAACAAGGCCCAGACCCTCACCGGCGCGACGCTGGAAGAACTCAAGACCCTCCTCGAAGACATGGGCGCACGGGTCAGCACCCTTGGCGTCCATACGGATGTACCCCCGCTCATGAACCCGAAGGAAGGCGACTTCCGCCCGAACGACGCATCTCCCGCCAAGGACATGGGCGTCAAGTTCTTCGTTCCATGGAGCTTGTCCCGCGTCGTTGGCGAATGGGGATTCCAGCCCAGCGCCGCCGATCCCGGTGTGGTATCCGGCGAAAACTTCTACATGCAGGAAGAATACATCCATCGTTCCATGTACTACTTTGTCCCCCGCAACGACCTGACCATCAGCAGCGCCGACAACAAGGCCTACGTCGAAGGCCCCCTCGAAGACTGGACCAAGGGCGCGCTCCAGTTTGACGGCAAATCGCGATTCGCCAAACTCACCCACTCCGACATGACCACCGATTTCGAATACAACATTGGGCGCGGCAGCAATCCCGAAACCATGAAAGGCGCGGGCCGAAGAACACTCGATATGTCCGACAATAATTTCCTGCTTGAAATCGTGGCGCAGGTCGCGGAAGGTCACTCAAATGGCACACTGGTTTCGAAATCAAACGGACGCACCGGTTACACCCTGAGCATCGACGACTCCGGTCGCCTGAAAATGGACCTTCATGCAGCAGGACAAACCAGCAGCCTTGTCGGTCCGAAAATCAATGATGGCAAATGGCGGCATATCATCGCGGAAATCGATCGTGGCAATGGCCGGATGGTCCTTTATCTTGATGGCAAGCAGGCTGCCGATTCGGAAATCAGTCTGCCCAAAATGGCCAGCCTCGGCAATACGGCGGATTTTCTCGTCGGCAAGGACCATGATGGCGACTATTTCTTTGGGGCCGTGGATTTCCTGCGGGTCTCACGCGGCACACTGGCCGACGCTCAGACGACAATCGAAGAACTCTATGAATGGCAGTTCAATGGCCCCTTCCTGCGTGACTTTTCCGGGCGCGAACCCAAAGGTCAACGCGATGCCGGCGCCATTGAATCACTCCAATAAAACCGCAATCCAATATAAAATAAAGGAGAGAAATGATGAGAAAATTATGTATCCTGATGATCCTGCTGCTGGCCGCCTCAATCTGCGGCGCGCAAGACTACAACTGGCAGAAACAACACGCCAAGGTGCTCCCCACCGGAGACCTGGAATGGGCGCCGGCCCCCTTTGAATTCAAGGCCGATGGGCCCCTGCGCTACATCGACTATGAAAACGGCAACGACAACAACCCCGGTACCAAGGCAAGCCCCTGGAAGCATCATCCCTGGGACAAGGCCGCCTCGGGTAACGCCGCCCAGGCTTCCGGTCCCGCCACCTATGTGTTCAAGCAGGGCGTCGCCTATCGCGGGGCCATGGAGATGAAAGAATCGGGCCAGCCCGGCAAACCCATCCGCCTGACCCGCGATCCCTCCTGGGGCGAAGGACCGGCCATGATCTACGGCTCGGAACGCGCCACCGGCTGGAAAAAACTGACAGCCGCCCAGGCACCCAAGGGCATGCCAAATCCCGAAAAAGTCTGGTACACCGATCTCCCCTACCTCACGCGCGCCGTCTGGCTCGTGGAAGGCGATGAGATCACACGGCTCAAATTGGCCCGTACGCCCAACTGGGAACTCGACGGCTCCGACGACGTACGCAGCCAATGGTGGTCCTGGGAGAATCCCGAATGGTGGAAGCGCGATGGTCGCTACAAGACGACGGTCAATGGCAAAAAAATGCACCTCGCCGTGGACAAGAAAAACCTCACCCGCGATGCCGACTACTACGAAGGCGCGCTGGTCTGGAGCGAATGGACCGTCATGATGGGCGCGCCCTACGCTGCTCCCGTCGAAAAGTTTTATCCCGACCGCAACGGTATCGCCTTCCAGGGCCCCTGGCACAACGACAGTCAGGGCATCGCCACAAATAACCGCTATTATCTCGAAGACAAGCCCCATTACCTCGACCAGGCCGGCGAATACTGGTTCGAGAAAAAGGGACGCCAAGGCCGCCTCTACGTGCGTCTGCCCGAAGATGCCGACCCCAACGGCAAAGTCATCGAAGCCGCCAAGCGCATCAACTTCATCGATTCCGCCGGTGCATCGAACATCGAAATCAGCGGACTCACCTTCGGCTTCGGCAATATCTTCTGGAATCTCGACTATCGCTTTTTCCAGCATCCCGACGTGGATGGCGCGGTCATCCGCGTCCTGGGTGAGGGCGAAAACATTATTGTCCGCAACAATGTATTCCACGACATCGTCAAGGCCATCCGCATCGAAACGGCCAACGGCGGAACCCTCGATCATGTATTTGTCACCGATAACGACGTCACCCGCACGGACCATGGCGGCATTCATGTCAAGGGCGAAGGCAAAGGCGAAGCCGGAAAACTGGTTCGCCTGCAAGTCCTTCGCAACCGCCTGCACGACATCGGCGCGCGTCCCTTGCGTCCGAATGGTCATTTCGCGCTGAAGATCAGCTATCCCCTCATCGCCGAAATCGCCGGAAATTACCTCGACTTTACCTATGCAGCCGGCATCGACACCCATGGCGGCAAAGGCAGCGGCGCTCCGGGAGATGCCCCCCTGACCCGTATCCTTATCTACAATAACAAGGTCACCAACATCAACCTCGGGGCCAATGACTGGGGCGGAATCGAAACCTGGCAGGGCGGTCCCTATTATGTCTTTAACAACGTCTCTGGTAATCCTGTCGGCCCCATGAACTGGACCGGGAAAACCTTTTCCCATGCCTATTATCTGGACGGCGCATTCAAGAACTACCACTTCAACAACATCGCCTGGGGCAAGGCCAACGATCCGAATGACAAGCGCAACGCCAACGTTTCGGCTTTTCAGGAAATCATCAGTTACCAGAATACCTTTGTGAACAACACGGCCTACAAGTTCCTCAAGGGCAGCCGCCGCCAGGCGCCTCAGGCCGGACGCGACAAATTTCTCGGCAATGTTTTCACGGACATCTCGGAAACCGTTTTCCGCCATACCGATGCCGAAGGCGAAGATCCCAATGTCCACCATGCCGGCGCACAGGCGGATGACTTTGCCTACGAGACAGACGCCTACGCGAACAATGTCTTCTATAAAATCTCCGGCATCCTGGGTAATTTCCAAGCCCAGGGCGGCGACTACAAGACCCCCGAAAACATGAGCAAGGCACTCGAAACCGTGAAAGCCATGGCAACCAATGTCGGCATCATGGCGGACAAACCCGTGCTCCGTGATACCGACTCCCACGACTTCCGGCCGACACCCGATTCCCCGGTCATCGACTACGGCATTAAGGCCTTTATCCCTTGGTCGCTCTATGGAACGGTGGCCGAGTGGAACTTCACCAGGAATAATGAAGACCCCACCCGCGTGATCGACGAGCACTGGTATATGACCGAATACCATGTCGGACGCGACGACTATTACAAGCGCCCCATGTATCCACTCACGGCGAAAAACATCTCCGCCCAGGACTACGTAAGCGGTCCGCTCGAAGACTGGACGCTTGGCGCGCTGAAACTGAACGGTCGTGACCAATATCTCGAACTGACCGATGCTTACATGAACCAACCCTACGAATACACACGCAAAAATGAGAACCTTACGGCCAGCGGCGAACAATTGAAGAACCCTGAAATCTACCGCACCAATATGATCGTCGAAGCCTACCTGCGAACCGATTCCGGGGCCGACGGCGTGATCATCGGCAAGGCAAGCGGCAACGCCGGTTATCGCCTGGCAATCGCGTCAAACGGCCAGGCGGAATTTTCGGTCAAGGGTGAAGGCAAGTCGGCATCCGTCAGCGGCGGCAAGATCAACGACGGCGAATGGCATCATGTCCTCGCCGAACTCGATCGCAATGCCGGAAAGGTAAATCTTTATATCGACGGCAAACTGGCCGCCTCATCATCAGCAGCCATTGGCAAGGCATCCCTGGAAAACGACGCCAACCTCTACGTCGGCAGCAATGGCTCAGGCGACCACCTCGCCTGCGAAATCGAATTCCTGCGTATCGCCCAGGGCAGCCTGGCCGACTCCTATACCACGATCGACGAACTCTACACCTGGCAGTTCAACGGCCCCATCCTGCGTGACTTCACCGGAATGGAACCCACCGGCAAAAAACGCGACGCCGGAGCCATCGAACTCCGCTGAGCAAGGCGGTCGATGATCTGAGGCATGAATAATATTATCCGGGAGCGACCCCCTGAAGGGTTTCTCCCGGATTTTCTTGAGCGAAATTGTTCGGAATATAGCTCTTCTGATAATCCAAATTTGGATCAGGCTTTCAATCGGAACATAAAGGGCCAAAGGTCCGCAATATACCAGCCCGGACGGTACGTCTGGGTAGGTACGATAAAATGAGAACAAGGGCTGAAGGCCCGATACATATTATCATCAATCCGGTTAACTTCTTTTCGGGCTTTTTTGTGTCGGACCTTCAGCCCTCCTCATTATATCCTTCTGAACCCGGACCGCTGGTCTGGGCTGGCATACACCGCGCCTCTGGTGCTTTAGCATCTGCGTAATCTGCGGATAGAAAGCCACATATCTGATTCGGCTTTAATGAGAAAGACTTTGGAGAACGGCTCCAAGGTGGGCTTTGCCCACAA
>CAYWYC010000032.1:0-2281 GCA_964462565.1 uncultured Candidatus Sumerlaeota bacterium
GAATTTCGGGAAATCCTCTGATAGAAAAAACGAGCCCCCATTTATGTCGTGCACCCGCTCTCGCCTGTGTCATATATTTTGCTTTCCTATTTTGGCGGGAAAGGCTAAATTATACTCCTGATGAACGATCGTGGCAATGCCAATACCCCCTTGCCCTTCTCCCGCTTCTGCGATGTGCGCGGCATGTTCTCGTCTATTTCGGGAGATTATGACCGCCTGAATCGCATCCTGAGCCTGGGACTGGACCGGGGATGGCGAAAACGGCTCGCGCGAAGATTGCACGAATTATTGAAGCGAAAAGATTTATCGGACCCCCGTGTATTGGATGTATGCTGCGGAACCGGTGCCTTGAGCCGACTTTGTGTGGATGCGATCAAAGAAAATGCCCAATTTTGCGGCCTGGATTTTTCCTATCCCATGATGGCAAAATCCAAATTAAGGAAGGCGCCCTCGTCAGACTGCTTTGACTTTGTGCAGGCCGATGCGCTGGGGATGCCCTTTGCCGATGCCTCCTTCGATATGGCTATCTGCGCATTCGGGCTGAGGAACCTGACCAATCGCAAGGCAGGGCTCGATGAAATGTTGCGCGTTCTTCGGCCGGGTGGGCATGTGCTGCTCCTGGAATTTTCGCAGCCTTCTCAACCCCTCTTGCACAAATGTTTTGAGTGGTACCTGAGCGGGGTGCTCTCACGTCTGGGCAACTGGATGAGCCAATCCCATGCCTATGATTATCTGTCGCATACGGTACAGGACTTTGCCCGTCCCGCGGAAGTGGCGGGCTGGTTGCGCGATAGGGGCTTCGAGAACGTGCAATGGCAATGCTTGACCTTTGGCGCCGTGGTGCTGTATGAAGGGAGCCGCCGTATTCCCGCCCGGGAAACGAAAAACGCCATGCAAAACAAAGTGGCGGAAAAAAACGAGAACAACGCGAAAGACGCGCTTGCCACCGTTTGAGGAATTTTGATGACAGCAAAACCGGTATTAGCAGCCATTACAGGAGCCAGTGGAGCCATATACGCGCGCCTGCTGTTAAAGGCATTGCTGGAAGACTGGCAGGGCGACGTCTTGCTTGTCGTGAGTGATGCCGGCAAGCGGCTCCTGCGGGAAGAAGAAGGCGTCGAATATTCTTCCGACAGCACGGACTTCACAGGGGCGATGGGCTTGGATGCTTCCCTGGCGAACCGGCTGCGGATTATTTCGAACAACGAAATCGGCGCGGGACCGGCAAGCGGGAGTTTTCCCCTGCATGGCATGGCCATCGTCCCCTGCTCCATGCGCACGCTGGGGGCGGTGGCGAATGGCCTGGCCGATAATCTGATCTGCCGGGCGGCGGATGTCTGCCTGAAGGAACACCGGCGGTTGGTGATGGCTCCGCGCGAAACGCCCCTGAACGCCATCCACCTGGAGAATATGCTGAAACTGGCACAAACAGGAGCGCGCATCGTGCCACCTTCTCCCGCCTTTTATTTCCATCCGCAGAGCCTGGAAGATGCCGCATTGTTTATCATCCAGAAAATACTGGAACAACTCGACATCCCCGTCACCAACCCCCGTCGCTGGGAGCCCCGTTAGCATGCGTCTGTCTATTATCATCCCTGCCTATAACGAAGCCCGCACCATTGAAGCCGTCATCGAGAAAGTCCGGAAGGTACCGCTCGATGGCGTGGAAAAAGAGTTGATCGTGGTCGATGGAAACTCGATCGACGGGACGAAGGAAATTCTGGAAAATTACAAAGACGACGCCGACATGCAGGTGCTCCATCAACCGGAGCCCCTGGGCCGGGGCCACGCGCTGAAGGAAGGCCTGGGTGCTGCCACCGGGGACGTCGTGATTTTCCAGGATGCCGATCTGGAACTCGACCCGGGCGACTATCCGGCATTGCTCGCGCCGCTACAGGAACATCGGGCCGACGTGGTTTTCGGTTCACGCTTTTTATCGGGTAAACCGCGGATGGGTTTCTTTCAGTATTGGGGCAACCGGGTCATCAACATGGGAGTCAATCTCCTTTATGGAACGCGACTCACCGATGTGGAAACCTGCTACCAGGTCTTTCGACGTGAGCTGATCCAGCACATGAACCTGCGCAACAACGACTTTGCCTTTACCGTCGAGCTGACCGTCAAACTGATCAAGTCGGGGCACAAGATTCAGGAAATTCCGATCACCTATATTCCTCGGGGCCGTGCGGAAGGCAAGAAGATTTACTGGATGGATGGGGTCCTGTCGCTCTGGACCTTGATCAAATACCGCTTTGTTTCATCATGATTTCGAAGGCTTGCC
>CAYWYC010000032.1:2381-24776 GCA_964462565.1 uncultured Candidatus Sumerlaeota bacterium
GCTCTGGACCTTGATCAAATACCGCTTTGTTTCATCATGATTTCGAAGGCTTGCCGTTTTTCTTTTCTCCAGAATCCTTGCCTTCTTTTGCGATTTCTTCTTCGCTGAGATTCTCAGGAAACTGATTTTCGTCCCAGATACCGACATGTTCTTCTTCGGGTTTTTCAAGCGGCTTCCCGGGCTTCTCGGGTTCCGGTTCCTGAAACATGGACACCTCACGGGGGCTCAGGTTGGCGCGACTCAGACGTCGAACGCCATAGCTGATCCCCACCCCGATCAGGAAAAACAGGGCAAGGTTTATACTGGCGCCCAGTACACTGTCCAAGCCGAGAGCATTTTGTATGGCGTTGAAGACATGCCACAATAGCACAATCAAGGGCCCACTCCCCCCAATGAGGAAGATGATGCCGGTCATTCGCAAAAAGCGACGTGCCGATTTCAAGAGAAAATACAGGACACCCGCAATGGCCGGAGTTAGAAAAACAAGAATCCAGCCGATTATTCCAATATTTTCGGGATTGAGAATCCAATCGAGGATCATGCAATTGCTTTCGTGGGACGCCCTGCAAAGTATGGTGCTTTCCAGGTTCCCCTAATGTTTTTAATCCTGCAGCGACTCAAGGTAACGTTCGGCGTCGATAGCCGCCATGCATCCCGTTCCCGCGGCCGTTACCGCCTGCTTGTAGCGGGGATCCATCACATCCCCCGCCGCAAAGACGCCTTCCACCGACGTATGGGTGGTGCGATCTTTGCACTCGATAAATCCCGCTTCATTGGTATCGAGTTGGTTATTCAGAAATCTGGTGTTCGGATCGTGGCCGATTGCCATAAAAACTCCCTGGCATTCTTTTTCGCGGGTCTCGCCAGTTTGGGTATCTTTCAGGGTCACGCCCGTCACCTTGCCTGCTTCGGGATCATGGACTTCGGTGATCACCGAGTTCCACTCAAATTCGATTTTGTCATTCTTGAGAGCGCGTTCCTGCATGATCTTGGAGGCGCGAAGTTCTCCACGACGATGGATGACGCTGACTTTGGAACAGAAGCGCGTGAGGAAGATGGCCTCTTCCATGGCGCTGTCGCCGCCACCGACTACAAGCACATCCTTTCCTTTGAAGAAAAAGCCGTCGCAGGTGGCACATGCCGATACGCCGCGGCCCTGGAGTTTTTTTTCGCTCTCAATACCCAGCCATCTTGCCGAAGCGCCCGATGCAATGATCATTGCATGGCATTCCAGTTTGTCGTCTCCCGTGTCAACAACAAAGGGCTTCTTCGAAAGATCGATCTTTTCAACATTTTTGTATTCAAAGCGCGCGCCGAAGCGTTCTGCCTGCTTATGCATGCGATCGATCAATTCCGGCCCGGTCTTCGTGTCAGGAAATCCGGGGAAATTTTCAACATCGGTAGTGATGGTGAGTTGTCCGCCGGGGTTTGCACCTTCGAGGCACAAAGGTTCCAGGTTAGCACGAGCGGTATAGAGAGCTGCCGTCAGGCCGGCAGGTCCGGACCCGATAATGATTATATTTTCAGCCATTATATAGAAAAATCCTTTCTGTCTTAACAGTTATGTGGCACAAAGCGGGCAACGCCCAAAACTTCCCGCCATTAATTTCCCATATATTGACAAAAAGCGAGTCTAATGGCAATGGCAAAAAAAATCCCACAAAGCCTGGAAGACTTATGGTATATCTGGAGAAGATACAGCGCTATGTATCATTTCTGCAAGAATTGCGCAAGATACGGACTTTTATTAGAAAGCAGGGGCCTGTGCCCTTCTTACAACGATGGAACTGAAAACGGAAGTACTGATTATCGGAAGTGGAATCGCAGGATGTTCGGCGGCCCTGGCTGCGGCTCGCGCGGGAACATCGGTGATGATGATCACCGGAATGCGAAATCCGGAAGTGAGTAACACATCCAAGGCCCAGGGCGGAATCGTGATGCATGGCGAAGGCGACAGCCCGGATTTGCTCGCCGAGGACATCCAAACCGCCGGAGCGGGTATCTGTAATCCATTGGCCGTCAGGCAACTCGCGGAAAAGGGCCCCGAACTGGTGCAGGAACTTCTGATTGACGACCTGCATGTCCCCTTTACCAAAACGGATTCCGGAGAATACAGCCGGACGGAAGAGGGCGCGCACAGCGTCCCGCGCATCCTCCATGCCGCCGACCTGACGGGCAAGGCAATCATCCAGACGCTCCACGAGGCCGTGCGGCGGGAGAAAAATATTGATTTGCGCTCCGGAATGCTGGCCGTGGACCTGATCAATATTCCCGACCACGGGGCCAATCGTCTGGATCAATACAAGCAAACCAGTTGTGCCGGCGCTTATGTGCTGGACACCGATTCGGGTGAGGTGATCTCCATCATCGCCCGCGAGACCATCCTCGCGACCGGCGGCCTGGGCCAGATATTCCTGCATACGACCAATCCCGTCAATGCCCGGGGCGACGGCATCGCCATGGCCTACCGGATCGGCGCGCGCCTGCTGAATCTGGAGTACGTGCAATTTCATCCTACGGCCCTTTTCCACCGCGACGCCAATCGCTTCCTGATCAGCGAATCCATGCGGGGCGAAGGTGCGGTGCTGATCGACCATGAGGGCAATGCCTTTATGGAACGATACCATCCGCAAGGCTCGCTGGCGCCGCGCGACGTGGTGGCCCGGGCTATTCATAACGAAATGCTGGAATCCGACGAACCATGCGTCTATCTCGACATCACCAGTAAACCGGCGGACTGGGTTCGGAATCGTTTTCCTCACATTTACAAAACCTGCCTGCAATATGGCGTTGATATAACGAGCCAGCCTATACCGGTGGTTCCGGCGGCACACTATTCCTGCGGCGGTATTTATGTGGACCTGGTAGGCCAGACGACGATCCCCCACCTGCGGGCGGCAGGCGAAGTGGCCTGCACGGGTCTGCACGGAGCCAACCGACTGGCGAGTACCTCACTGCTAGAAGGCCTGCTCTGGGGATGGAATACGGGAGAAGATGTTGCGAGGAACATCCGCAATAATGGTGCGAATGGGAAGATACCGCCCATTCGACCTTTTCAGCCGGAAACGGACCCCGTGGACAAGGCCCTGATTTATCAGGACTGGCGCACTATCAAGCGCACCATGTGGAACTATGTGGGATTGGTGCGAACGCCGCGACGGCTCTCCCGGGCCATGTCGATTCTGCGGGAATTGCAGCAGGAAATTCTGTCTTTTTACCGCACAGCCGTACCGTCGAATCCGATTATCGGTCTGCGCAACGGCATCACCACCTCGCTGGCCGTGTTGTTTGCCGTACAGCGAAATCAGGTCAGTTTGGGATGCCACTATATTACGGAGGATTGAGCGATGCATAAAGACACCCGAAAGAAAAACCTCATGAAAAAACTACTGCCTTGTTTTATGGTTTTGGCTTTCGCTTTATTGATATGTCAGTTTGATACATCTGAGGTCTGGTCGCAGAATCCGCCGAATATCGATTTGCCCGATCCGCCCAGCGAACCACCCCAAGGCGGAGATGTGCCCACAGGCGACGACACGGGATCGGGCGATTCTGGAAGGCCAGGTCGGTCCGGACGAAACAATCGTGGTGGCGAAACGGGAGATGAACAAGCCCAGGCTCCCGGCGAAAACACGGCCATTCGGGGTGGTCAAAAAGTGGAAACCGTCAAGCGCAAAGCACGATCCGCCGGCCCCTCATCGGTCAAGGGCAAGGAAGTTCCTCCCGAAATCAAGTTTCCACTCAAGGCCATCGAAGCCAGCCTGCATTTTTCGCCTATGGACCTGAACGTGCTGCCGGGCAAGGAGTTTGAGGTGGAATTGATGCTGAGCAACAGCGCGAACAAGCCGGTACGCCGTTTTATTATCGACATAGAATACGATCCCAACTGGCTGGAGTTTCTCTCTTACGATTCCGCGCCGATCCGCCCTTATCTGGGAGAGGCGCCGGACAAAGGTTTGCAATTGGAAAAAGAAAAGGGACGGCTCCTTTTCAGCGCTGAATTGGATAAAAGCGTTTCCTTGCAGGCAACCCGCATCGCCGTGCTCAAGTTCAAGACCGCGGAAAATGCCGGTATCAGCAGCCTGAAATTCAATTTTGCCCCCGAAGGCAAAACCGAAGTGCTGGCGGGAGGAGAAAATATCGTCGTTTCCAGTTCCGGCGAACTGCGCGGGGCTCTGGACATGCAGATTTTCATAAGCGAAGCGCTGGACAATATTTTCATGCCCTTCACCGATATGCAATCGACCACGACCCGTGTGGACTATGGTATGAACTGGACCGAAAGCGATGAAAACCTGAGCGACGTGGAGATGCAGGCGAAGAAGAACTGGACGCTCCAGCCGCAGGATGTTCGCGTAAACGATACGGCCATGATCAGCCTGCAAGGGCCGCAAATGCGTAACGTGATGGCAGGCGACACGTTTTGGGTGGACCTGGTTTTGTGGAATCCGAATCTGGCGCCGATCGACTCACTGGGGGCTCGCGTGGAATTCGATCCGCAAGTGCTGGAGGTAGTGGACCAGGATCAGGAAAACTGGATCACCCGGGGCATCAATGCCTGGGATGGAGCCTTCCACAAAAATTATCCCTTTGACTTTCACCAGTTCAACATGGCCAACAACAACCAAGGCTATCTGCGATATCAGGCAGGACGGCAATATGGCCCCTGGCAGTTCCCCAGCGGCATATTCGCGCGGATTCAGTTTCGCGCCAAGGCTCCGACCAAGCAAGCCGTTGTGCGCCTCGCCCGGTTCAATGAGTTTCACCCGCACACCTATGTGCGCTCCTACGGGATCGACCGCATGGCCGATGTCTGGGAGGATAAGGGAAACCCGGCCATCCGCGTGATGATCACCGATTCGGGCCTGGCATTGGTGGAATAGTTAAAAGTCACTGCCCTTGATAAATACTCACCTGCCGAAGGTGATGTTGGTATCTCCGCGCGTGAAGCCGCGGATGGAACTGGTGGAGCGACCGCTTGAAGAACTCCCGCCGATGGAAAAAGTGACACCACCGCCTCCGCCGATGCTTACCATGCCGCCGCCGGAACGCCTGCTGCTGGAATAACTCCTGGACGAACGATAACCGTATTCATTCACCACGCCCCGCCTCTTGTAGTCATCCAAGCGACTGATGCGAACATTATCTTCGCGGTCATTTGCACGTTCGGCGTAAAGCTCCCGAACTTCGGCCTTGAGTTTGCGGTTTTCTTCGAGCAGCTGATAATAGCGACGCTCCCAGCCTTCGGTTTCATCAACTTTGCCACCCTCGTCTTCGATTACGATCACCTGCTGGGGCCTGGTGGTCAGGGCATCAGCTTCCCGCGCGGCGGCAATGCGTTCGACACTGATGTCGGCTTCCAGGTTGAAGCTGGTCTGAAAAAAACGCACCTCGTCCAGGGGCACTTTCATCCCAACGCCGTTTAATGTAAACACCACGTTATCGCCCGAATATTTCAGGCTCTCTACCATAAATGTCTTGCCGTTTTTAAGTTCGAGCACTGCTCCCGGCTCCGCCTGAGCCGAAGCCATGAGGCACAGGAATAGTACAGCCAGGGTTGTCAAAATAATACGCCTGATTAACATGATTGCTTCCTCTTTCTCAGAATTCCACCCTACGTTACCATTCTACTCCGATTGGGGTGGAATGCCAAGGGTAAGAATCTTCCGGATGGGCCTTCAGGTAGTCCTCGATGATGATCGTCTGGCCGTCCATCGTAAACCGATAGTCGGGATGCTTTTCGAATTCTTCTATCATCACCTGGAAAAGCTCAAACAGGCGAACGCGAAAACGCTCGACGGGCCAGTACCAGTCGCGGTCCCAGTGGGGTATGGGGTACAACGAGAGCGGCCTTTTTCTTTCGGGCAGGCATGGCAGACTCCTTGAGAAAATATTATATGTTGGAAATGGTCAGATTGCTTCGCAGGCAAACATCCACAAAAGCCGCCGCCGTCCACAATTGATGCGCCGACCCCTTGGGTTCACCCGTGCGGTAGTCCACGAGTTCCCGAAAGCCGCTCTCATCCCGGCACACGCGCGCCAGCAGGGCGGCGTTCAGGGCCGTGCGGTCCCCGCCGTCGGCCTTTTCCGATGCGCGAATATAAAAGGTATCGCAAAAGGGCCAGGATGAATTATTGTGGTAATAATCGTCTTCCTTAAAAAACGGATCAAAGAGCGGCACGCCAAAGGGGCTGACCGAATAATTGACCAAAGCCCGTTTCGCTTCCTCGCCGCGAACCACTTCGTGCAGGACCGCCAGGCCTTCCCCCAGACAATGCCGCATGGGCAGAAGCCGATTGGAGCGATCCTTGTAATAGGCAAAGCTGCCATCGTCGCGGCGAAACTCGCGAATGATCGACCGCCGGAGATTCTCGGCCTTGGCGGACCATTCGACCTTTTCAAAGGGCTTGTTGGTTTCCCCGGCAGCGCGTGACATGGCCAGCATGCCCTGATAAAAAAGGCAATTCGTCGAAAGCGCCTTGCCCATGATGCAATCACTGATGCTCCAGTCACGGGGATAGCCGGTGGCCTTGAACTCGGTAAAATGAATATCGACAAAGCAGGCCTGACCACGGAAGAGGCCGTCGGTCTCGTCGAAAAAGGGCATATAAAAATCGCGGAAAAAACGATCGCCCCATTCATAGACCCACTTCCAGTCTTCCCGCTTGCCACTGGCCGAGGCCAGATCTTCCGCCGCCCAGAGCCAGACTACGTCATCCGTGCGGCGTAGATAGTTGTTCGTGTGGTAGCGCTTCTGGTAGCCCTTTTCGGTCAGGTCTTCCTCTTCCCATTCGATGGGAATCTCCGGCAGGCTGTAGCCCTTCGACAATTTGAAACCGGTTTCGCTACGCACCTCGCGTGTATGGAGGAGGCTCGATTTCATGACATCGGGATAAAGCCGATCCAGGCCGAGGACGCCGGAAAGCGCGATGTCGCGCGTGTAAACGGTCATGCCGAATTCTCTGCCGGCGCCGAAGTAGAGACCCGTGTCGGTCTCGATAATATTCTTTTCGATATCGTCAAGGGCAATGCGCCAGAGCCGCTCTGCCAAGGGCGTGGCATTGGTGAGTCGTGCGGGATGCTGGGGCTGGGGATCGGGCAGGTCCTGGAGTCGAACCGTCCCGAGAGGGTCGATCAAGCGGTCATCGGTCAGTTGGAGATGTTCAGAAGTATATAGCATATTCAGTTGGAGTATCCTTAGAGGTTCAGCCAGACAGGGCTGGTCCATTGTGTTTGTCCGCAATGGCTTTCGATGCGCAGATAGTAAGCCACGAAGGGCTCGGGGTGAAATCTGGAATTACGCAGGGCGATGGATTCGATGTCACTTTCGTCGATGAAGTCCAGCTCCGCGATGCGCCCGTCCATATCCCCGGCTCCCACGTTGCGGGTTTCGATATCCTCGCCGTTTCGCACCAGTGTGACGCGTAGGGGCTCTACCCAGGCGTTGGTAATCATAACGGCAATGACGCGTTTTTTCCGCAGGGGATCACCGGAGTCGAGCTGCACTTCCTGCCCCATACTCGCGTCGCCGATCTGGACATCCACCAGCGTGCGGAAATGGGTGGAGGCATAGACATTGCGCTCCTGCATGGCCTGCCAGATGGAATCGCGCGAGAGGTCGTGCGCGCGAAAGGCGGTGAGTCCCTTGAAGGGATGGCCCTGGAGCATCTTGAACATGAGGGGCTTACCGCGATGGCGATGCTGACTACCGGGCTTGGTGGCGTGGTCGTCGCTCGAGCCGATCACGCCGTAGCGGCATCCGGCCTTGATGGCGTCAACGTAATAAGCGGCTTCGGTGCTGTTGCCCATGGAAATCGGAAAGCGGCTGTGCTCGATCTCGGAAGAACCCCAACTCGAATAAATCTCAAAAAGCGGCTCGCGCTTCGCATCATAATAATCCTCGTCAAAGGTGCGATTCTTGGTTGCACGACCAGTATGGTGGGGCACGGTCATATAGGGCTTGCCTGTTTCGTCGAGAAATTTCCAGAGTTCGCGCAGGTGAACTGCAGGAGAATTGCCACGCATGTCATCGCGGTCGAGCCAGAAATAAGGCGCATCGTCGCAACCGAAGTAGGCATTGTTGTCGCCGCCGTAGCCCTTCTTGTGCGAACTCTCGAAGGCCAGCAGAGGCACGAAGCGGCCCGGCTCATGATACTGCTTCACCAGTTCTACCAGGCGGGGCCAGTGCTCCGCCTTCTCGGCGATTCCGCGCAAGTGATCCGCCGCCGCGCACACGTCCAGATGGCTCGCGTCGCGTGCGTATTGATAGCAGAATTCCGGATCGAGACAGGACCACTGGTTGCAGTTGGAGAAATAAGTATGCACATGAATGTCACCCCAGAAGATGCGAAAGGGCGGCTCCTTGTATATCCAGGCGGGGTTTGACCGGACCGGTGCTTCCGTCCGAAAGCCACGAACCGAAGCCTTGGCCACCGCCGCGCCGGGCCGCAAGGCGCGGAGGCCGTCAATAGTCAGCATGCCGCCGGAGTCTTTTGAAAAAGAAACCGACTTGGGCAAGCCCGCGATGCCGGGGCTGTCTTCAAACTCGATGGGCTTGTCGAAACCGGCACAAGGTAGGGCGTCGGGTCCGAAGAGCGTCATCCGCAGCGAAAACTGCTCCCCTTCCCCCAGGATCGACGGAATCGTCATTTCGATCCGCCAGTCCGTCAGAAAACTCACTTCCCGCGCTTCCGCCATCAATTGAGCATCCATGCCGTATCCTTTCAGATATGATGAACCTTACCCGCAACATCCCATAACATCCCATCACCCGCTAAAAGTCATAGCATACTCCGAATGCATCGTAAAGATGCTTTCGGGGAAAAGGACAATGGGGCGTTCATTCGGGGCTTCGAGAACAGTCAGTTTCAGGGACTACTGGATGTCCACGACCAGACGGCAATAGCGCGAGAGATCGGGTATGTCTTTGCTTTTTCTGGAACCATTGTCTGTTGCGGTCAGATAGATATGGATTTGCTTGCCCGACGCGTCGTTTGGAACCAGAAAGGAGGCTTGGGCCCGGTTCGGGTTTTGGATATTCTACCGTAGCGAATCCGGCCCCTGGCCCTGGTCTGATTGGCGAAACTGCTCGGGTGGCGATCAACGATAATGCCTTCGATATCCCACTCGTTGCTGTACATGAGCAGGCGCACCATGGAAGCCTGGTCATCGGGATCGCCTCCGAGGTCTGTTTCCTGAATCAGTCGGCAAATTCTCCCGTACCCATTCGCTGATATTTAAGAAATCTCCGCAACCAGCGCTTCCGCCCGGTCGAAGTCCACGGAAACCATCGACGATACGCCCGTTTCCTGCATGGTGATGCCGTAGATTCGGTCGGCCAGTTCCATGGTGATCTTGTTATGCGTAATGATGATGAACTGCGTGTGCTTGGCGAATTCGGCCAGCATGTCGCAGAGACGCACCACGTTTGCATCGTCCAGGGGCGCGTCAATTTCGTCCATTACGCAGAAGGGGCTCGGCTTGTACAGGAAGATCGCGAACATCAGCGAGACTGCCGTCAGCGCCTTTTCACCACCGGAGAGCAGTGACACATTCTGTAACTTCTTTCCCGGAGGCTGGGCGATCACTTCGATACCGCCGTCCAGCAAGGGGTCGCCGTCTTCCACATCCTGCAGGATCAAGTCGGCCTTTCCACCGCCGAATAGTTCGCGATAAACGCGAATAAAGTTGTTCCGGATACTTTCGAAGGCTTCCTGGAAGAGTTGACGGCTCGTGTTGTCCACCTTTTCGATGGTGTCGTTGAGCGAATCGCGGGCTTCCATGAGGTCGGTCTGTTGCTGCACCATAAATTCATAGCGCGCGTTTTCTTCTTCATATTCTTGCAGCGCGCCCATGTTGATATTATCGCCCATACGATCCAGGCGTTCGTGCAGGTCGTCCAGTTCGATGGTGAGGTCGTTGCGGTCATCCTCGATCTCTCCCATGCTATCGGCGAGTTCTTCGATGGAGATATGGAATTTTTCCGCCGCCTTTTCGCGCAGGTTCTTCAGGGCGCCTTCCGAATTGACAAAGTCCGCCTGGGCCACCTTGTATCGGTTGGTGGATTCTGTCAGTTCCAGCCGCAATTTCTGGGCGGCTTCCGATTCGCGGTGGGTCGCCTGCTGGGCTTCTTCTTTTTCGCGGGCCGCCTTTTCGCGACGCTCGTCAATCTGAGCCACCTCGGCTTCGAGCACTTCTTTTTCTTCCTGCACGCGCATGGCCTGGCGCAGATAATTCCGCGCGGAATCCATGCCGCTTTCGCGCTCGTTGATCAGTTGGGTATGGCGCTTGTTGGCATTTTGCAGCTGGTTGTAGAGCGAATCGGCGTTCTGCATCAGGCTTCGGCAACGTTCGCGCAGGCCCGTTATTTCCTGATCGCCGCGGCTCACGTTTTCACCCAGGCGATCCACTTCCTCGTTGCGTTCGTACACGGCATCTTCCATGAGGGAAAGTTCGCCCTGCTGAGCATCGCCCTGCTGCATGACTTCGGCCAACTTCGCCTGGATCGTTTCCAGGTCGCGTTTGAAGTTTTCCGACTTAGCCACGCTGCCCTCGGCACGTTCACGCAGCTGGTCAAACTGTTTGGTCCGCTGCACGTTGGTCTCTTCGAGGCCTCGCAGTTCCGTTTCCAGCTGGCGCACTTCGATTTTCAACTCGCCAATCTGCTCGCGCATTTTCGAACATTGCGCGTCGATGCGGACGACATTTTCGTTGCGCTTGTGGAAGCGCCGCATCAGGTCCTTTTCGCTTTCTTCCAGCTTGGCCACTTCCTCGCTCAGGTCCGTGATTTCGCGCTGCCGTGTCATCACCTGCGACTGATTGCGCCGGCGGCTACCGCCCTGCATGATACCCGAGGGGAAAGTCAGGTCGCCGTCGAGAGACACATAACGCTGCCGGCGTCCCTGGCGGATCAACTGCATGGAAACATCCGTCGTCTCGGTGACGACTGTGCGCCCAAGCAGATTGAAGACCGCCTTTTCGATATAATTGTCATAGGTCACGAGACGCGATGCCAGTCCGACGATCCCCGGCATGCGCAGCACCTGATCGATGTCGCCGCCGCCTTCGCGCCCGTCAATCACGTTCAGCGGAATCAACGTCGCCTGACCGCCTTCATTCTGACGTAAATATTGCAGCGCACGCTTGGCATCATCATCCGAGCGCATTATGATGTCCTGTGTATGGTTGCCCAGCGCCACCTCAATAGCCAGGTCGTGTTCCGAATTGATCGACTGAATCAGTTCCGGAACCACCCCGATAATGCCGTCGAGACGATGGTCCGACGCTGCGGTCATGACCGTCTTGACACCCTGATAGTAGCCCGCGTAGTCCTTTGCCAGTCGTTCCAGCGCCGACAAACGCGATTGCGCCTCGTCCAGCGCACGTTCCGCCTTGCGGTGTTCGGCCTGCAAGGTTTCCCGCGCCTTCAGTTCGGTCATGCCTTCCGTTTGGCTCTGGTTCAGGCTTTCCTGCAGTTCCGCCAGCCGGTTGCGTCCGGATTCCAGGTTCGCCTTTTTCGTTTCAATCTGCGACTGAATATCGGCGATAGCCGTTTCATGATCGGCCTTTTGCTGATTGAATTCTTCCATCGTCGAGCCGGCCTGCTGGATTTGCATTTGCAGGCGCGTCTGCTCATGCCGAAGTCGCTGTGATTCCTTTTCCGTGTCTTCCTTCAAACGGCGAATCTCCCGGATTTTTCCGCGGGTTGCGTCTGTATCGGCGCGCATGCGTTCGTATTCGGCCCGGCGAATGTTCTGCTCCGACTCCAGCATAATCCGGCGAACCGTCAGGCGCGCTTCATCGGCCTTTGTCTCCGCCAGGTTTGCCGCGATTTCGTCGCGATGCACCCGGTTTTCCCGCAATTGTTGCGTCAGGTCGCGCGAACGGCGTTGCTCATTCATCGCGTGGTTCTTCAGGCGCATCATTTCGGTCGAGGCGTCATGGATATAGCCGCGCTGATCCTCGCGTTGGGTGGAAAGATCGCGCAGCAGTTCATCCGCCATTTCCAACTTCAGCAATAGTTCCTCGCGGCGTGTTTCCACTTCGCTGTTCTTCGCCTGGACCAGGGTCAGCTTTTCCTCAGCCAGTTCATAGACCTTTTTGATCTTCTCAAAATCCTCGCTGATGCGCATCATGTCCAGCGTCAGCAGTTTCTTCTCCACCTGGTCGGCTTCCTGGCGCAGCTCCTTGTAGCGCTGGGCCTTCGAGGCTTGGCGTTTCAGGCTGATCGTTCGGGTACGGGATGTGGCGATTCGGTCGTTCAGGCGCAGCAGGTCCTGCTCGGTGCGCGCCAGTTTTCTCAGGGCCTCGGCCTTGCGCGACTTGTACTTGGAAATGCCCGCCGCTTCCTCGAAAAGCTCGCGCCGATCCTCGGGGCGACTCTTTACGATATCATCGACCCGTCCCTGCTCCATGATGGAATAGGACTCCTGGCCCACGCCCGTATCCATGAAGAGTTCCTGGATATCGCGCAGGCGGCAGGGGATTTTGTTCAGAAGATATTCGCTCTCGCCGCTGCGGTAGAGACGGCGCGCCACGCTGAGTTCACTGAAATCGATGGGCAGGCGATTATCTTCATTATCAATAATGAGGGTCACCTGGGCCACACCCATGGGTTTATAAGAAGCCGATCCCTGAAAAATCACGTCTTCCATTTTGGTACCACGCAGGGATTTCGGGCTCTGCTCACCCAAAACCCAGCGTATGGCGTCAAAAATATTCGATTTGCCGCAACCATTCGGCCCCACCACAACGGTCACGCCTTCGATAAACTCGACCACCGTCTTGGTAGCAAAAGATTTGAAACCGGTCATTTCTATTCGCTTGAAGAACATAGGGAACCACTCTTTCCGCGTCAGAATCTACAGGAGCGCTGAAGAAGATATAGAAAAAATACCACCGCTGCAAGTACAAGATATTTGCCAAGTTTATACACTTGACTTCGCTTTAGAATAACGGGGGAATATGTAATGATCCTTCAGCAAGCATAGCCAAGGCGCACGGGATTGGCAATGAAAAAATGCGCAATATGGTGACAACATGAATACCTTGACTAGTCAACTGTCCTGCACAGCCACACATACAACATCTTGACCTCATACATACTCGACAGCCCCATATATAGTCAAGTAGAAAGAATGGTCATCTCACATTTTTTTAACAGAAAGGCACAGGCAGGCTAAATCCAGCACTATGAATATGCCACAAAATTAACGGAAGGAAAAACTTTTCCACAGCTGTCAGGAAATCCACAAGACAAAACTTTTCCACAGGCTTCTAACACAGGAAAACGCCCGAAAAGGCTACCATATATAGTACCTCAACCGGGCATTTCGAACTCACCCGTGTACACCACCCGCGCTTCGCCCTGAAGCGTCACTTTCCGCCCACCGGCCTCGCACGGCTCGAAACCAATCGTCAGCACCTTGCCGCTCTGTGTCAGCACATCCACCGGCGCAGAAACCAGACCGCGCCGCTGAGAAATAATCGCCGCCGCGATCGAGCCCGTCCCACAGGCCAGCGTCTCATCCTCCACCCCGCGCTCATAGGTGCGGATTGCCAGGTTGTTCGGTCCCGTCACGGCGATAAAGTTGACATTTGTCCCCGGTGGTTCGAAACGCGGGTGAAAGCGCAGGACCCGGCCCAGCGCACAAACGGGCGCTGATTCGATATGTTCCACGGGTACCAGAATATGGGGCACTCCGGAATTGATGAAATCCACGGTACCGTCGTCCCGTAATTGGGGGCATCCTTCCAGGAATCCGGGGTCCACATCGTCCAGTTCCAGGGCAATATTCATTTCCAGCCCCAGCGCGTCGCTCATCGAAACGCGCACGCTATCGGGATATATCTGGGCCGCATAAAGCCCCGCCTGCGTCTCAAATCTGGTTTCGTTTCCCACAATGCCCTGCAGATTGGCAAATCGCGAGATACACCGGGCTCCGTTCCCGCAGGTCTCCGCTTCGCCTCCGTCAGAATTATAGTAACGCATCCGAAAATCGGCTGCTTCCGAAGGTTCGACCAGCAAGAATCCATCAGCCCCGATCCCGGTCCGTCGCGCGCAGAGTTCCGCGATAAAGGCCCGGCGAAAATCCGGATCGGCCTCCAGCCAGCCTTCCATGTTATTCATGGCAACAAAATCATTCCCCGCTCCCGACATTTTCCAGAATTTCAAACGCATGGCATTATTTCTCCCCGCGGATTTTGCTCAAAACCTTACGTCACCCAGTATGCCTTTCCAGGCCGCAAGCCGCAACGACAAAGCGCCCTCAGTGAAATTCCCCGTAAAAGCAAAAATCCCTCAAAAAAATCCGTGCAATTTTTCCTCGCAGGCGATACATTTGGGAGTCTATCTTGACGAAACAGGAAGGGAGCCATGAGCGACAACACTTATTACATTACCACGCCGATCTACTACGTCAACGCCAGCCCGCACCTGGGCCATGCCTACACGACTATCATCTGCGATATCCTGAAGCGCTACCAGCAGTTGCTGGGCAAGGATGTCTTTTTCCTCACCGGAACCGATGAATACGGGCAGAACATCATGCAGACCGCCAAAAAAACGGGCCGCGACGTGCAGGAAATGGTGGATGAAAACTCCAGAAAATTTCGCGACCTGTGGCCCCACCTCAACATCGCCAATGACGATTTTATCCGCACAACGGATGAGCGCCACAAACGCGTGGTCCAGATGATTCTGCAACGCACTTACGATAATGGCGACATTTTTGAAGCCGAATACGGCGGCAATTACTGCGTCAAATGTGAACGCTTTTTTACCGACACCGAAACCTCGGACCATCCGGGCCATTGCCCCATTCACGATTCAGAACTCGAATATATCAAGGAGAAGAATTACTTCTTCCCCCTGAGCAAGTATCAGGACTGGCTCCGCGAAAAGATCGAAAGCGATCCCAACTTCCTCCAGCCCTCGCAGTTCCGTTCGGAGGTACTGGCTATTTTGCGCGAACCCCTGGACGACCTTTGCATTTCCCGTCCCAAGGAACGCCTGCACTGGGGCGTGCCGCTGCCCTTTGACGAAAATTTCGTCACCTATGTCTGGTACGACGCCCTGACCAACTATATCAGCGCCCTGGATTATCCCGACGGTGATCGCTTCAAAAAATACTGGCCCGAGGCTACCCATCTTATCGCCAAGGACATCCTGCGCCAGCACGCCGTTTACTGGCCCTGCTTCCTCAAGGCCGCCGGAATCGAACCTTTCCAGCGCTTGCGCGTCCATGGATGGTGGACCGTGGAAGGCAAGAAGATGAGCAAGAGCCTGGGCAACGTGATCGAACCCAAGGAAGAAGCTGAAAAATGGGGGCTCGATATTTTCCGCTATTTTCTCGCCCGCGAAATGACCTTCGGCACCGATGGCGACTACAGTTCCAAGGCCCTTGTCGGACGTAACAATGCCGAACTGGCCGATGACCTGGGTAACCTTTTGTCCCGCGTTACCGCCATGATCAATAAGTATTTCGACGGCAACATGCCCGAAATCGTCGATGTCGCCTCCGAAGACAAGGCCCTCCTCGGCGAACTTGACATGCTGATCGAAGAACTTCCCGAATACATGGAACGATGCGCCGTGCACAGCTTTCTCGAGCGCGTCAACCAGACCGTTGTCTCCACCAACAAGTTTCTCACCGAACAGGCTCCGTGGACCCTGGCCAAGAACGACAAGATGGAGCGCGTCGGCACGATCCTGGCAATCGCCTCCCAGATGCTTACCGGCGTGGGGCAGCTGCTCTATCCCGTCATGCCCGACAAGATGAGCGAGTTATTCCGGATTTTTGGCGTGGTACGGCCCGATACATTTGAGTCCAAGGCCATCAAGGCTGGCGCAAAGGTAGAAAAGGCAAAGCCTCTTTTTCCGCAACTGGAGTGGACCGAACCCGCCGGCGACGCAGGTGAAGAAGAAACAGCCGAAGAAGAAGAAAGTTTTACGGCGCCACCCGCCAAGGATGAAATTTCCTTTGAGGACTTTGCCAAGGTGGACCTGCGTATCGCCACTGTCCTCGAGGCCGAACGCGTGCCCAAGACCGACAAACTCATGCGCCTCCAGATCGATGTGGGCTTTGAAGAACGCCAGATCGTGGCCGGCATTGCGGAGCATGTCAAGCCCGAAGACATGGTCGGACGTCAGATCGTCGTCGTGGCTAATTTGGCTCCGCGAAAACTGCGCGGGCTCGAATCGAAGGGCATGCTGCTTGCCGGACGCGCCGAAGATGGTCTTCAACTTCTCGGCCCCGTCGGCTCCATCAATCCCGGCGCGGAAGTGTCCTGATTATCCAAAAACCATCGAGCGAGACAAGGCCATGCCATCCGCTTTTGCATTCCTGAAAAAGTCCATACAGGCCGGAGGACATCGTTTCTCCGGCCCGGCTTTTCTCACGCCCCTGCTATTGCTCGTGCTCGTGCTGCTTGTTGGAGGTCCGCTCCTTTTCGGTGGGCAGACCATTGCCGGAAACGGCGACATTATCTCCCAGTATCTTCCATACAAACAACTCGTCCGCGATCAGATCAGCAGGGGCATTTTCCCCCACTGGAATCCCATGACCTTCAGCGGACGACCCCTTATGGCCGATATTCAGATCGGTCTCTTTTACCCCTTCAATATTTTCTTCTGGATTCTGCCCCTGTCCTGGGCCTTTGATCTGGCGACGCTTTTTCATATCGCGCTGGGTATGGTCGGCATGAGCCTCTGGTTGCGCCGTTACATCAGCCATGGCATCCCCCGGTTTCTGGCATCGGCCCTTTTCTATCTCAGCGCCTTTTCCGCCACCCGAATCTGGGCCGGTGTCGTGATTTTTCATTTTGCCATGGCCTGGATTCCCTGGATGCTTCTGGCATGGGACCGGCTCGACGAATCCATGCGTGACGAATCGGACCGACGGGGACGCGACCTGCTCTTTCTCACGGCCACGCTGGTTTTCTCCGTCCTGACCGGCGCGCCGCAGATCACCTTTTATTCCTTCGCCATTCTCGGCCTCTACGCGCTCTTTATCAGCTGGAAAGGGAGAGGCGCCTCTTCCGAAGACGACGCCTACGATGATGCCGCCTACTCCAGCGAAACCGAAGCCCCCATGATTCCCATGCCTCTGCGCCTGAAGCCGCTTCTCTGGCTCTTTGCCGCGTTTTTCCTGGCGGGGGGAATATGCGCAGCGCAACTCATGCCCACGGCCCGGTTCATGGGCCAGTCCTGGGACCGCGCCTTCGGGGCCAGTTGGGAATTCATCGTCGATGGCTCGCTTCAGTATCGCAGCCTGCTCATGGTCCTGTCGCCCTTTTTCTTCGGCAAGCCTTTCGATGAGGCCTGGTACTGGGGACAGGAATCCGGCGGTTACCACGAAATCTCCGCCTATGCCGGAGTCTTGCCCATTTTCCTGGCAGCCATCTTCCTCTGCTTTCGCTGGAATCTTCTGCGCCGGGGATGGCTTGACGACATCGCCCCTGCCCGACGTTCACGCTTCACCCGCTTCGAACTTTTTCTCGTGCTTCTTCTATTCGGAGGATTGGCCTTTGCTCCCGGTCGGCACTCTCCCTTTTTCTGGCTGGCCTATCATCTTGTTCCCGGTTTCGACCGCTTTCGGGTCCCGGCGCGATTCATCTTGCTCTATACTTTTGCCCTCAGCGTTTTGGCAGGCTATGTGCTCGACCGTTTTATGTCCCGCAAGGGCAAGGCCTTCCTGCCCAAGAAGGCGATCATTGCTGTTGGCATTCTTGCTTTGATTGCGGCCGGAGCGTCTATCATTCTTGCCATTGCCACGCCGCAGCTCATGGAATATTTTCAGAATCCCCATCTGGCTTCCGAGCATGGCGGATGGACCGGACGTTTTGCCGGGGGGCTCGTCCAGCTGAAAGCCGTAGCCCGTTCCGGTTTTATCATTTCCGCCTTGGCCTTTGCTGTCGGAGGAATCCTCATAATAGCGATCACGGTTTTTCCTGTCCGCAAGCCGAAAGGCATTCAGGCAATCGCCCTGCTCATTGCCGCTCTCAGCCTCTTTGAAATCCTCTCCTTTGGATACCCCTTTCTCAAAACAACCAAACGCTCGGAACTCTACGAAATCTTCACACCCCATACGGAACGTGTGGATTTTCTCCAGCAGCATCTTCAGGGCCGCCAGCGTTTTCTTTGGATGGATAGCGTCCGCAGTTACCAAGTGGACCAGAACTCGCCCGAACTGCTCACCAACATGCCCATCCTTTTTGACCTTTACAACATGCGCGGCTACGATCCCGTCAACTCGCGCCGTTACGGTTTGTTCACAAATATCTGCACCGGATTGCCCCTCGACCTGAATCCCGGCGGTATGATGTTTTTTATCGACACTGATCCCGAAGTCATCCAATGGCGTCTCATCGCGCTCTGGAACTGCCCCATCGTTTTGTCTTATACCGAGATCGGCCATCCCGCCGTCGAGCTTGCCAAAGCGTGGGACTTCTTCGTTCCCCAGCGCAAGACGCTTTACGCCTATCGCATCAAGGATCTCCCCGGCTCCGCCTGGTTGTCCAAGCCCTATTATCTGGCGGGGGATTTATCGATAGAAAAGATTGCCGGAATGCTCATGTCCGAAAAATTCGATCCCCGCAATCTCGCCGTTATCACCGAAATGGATCCTCGCCTGGCAATTCGCAAACTTCCCCAAGCGGAAAAGCAATCGCAGCTCAGGCCAGAAGTCGAACTCCTCGAAGCCAATCCCACCAGGCGCAAATATCGCGTTCAAACGCCCGATCTCGCCACACTGGTTCTCAGCGAAAGTTATTATCCCGGATGGAAGGCCCGCATCGACGGCCATGACGCCCTGACCTATCCCGCCAACATCGCATTCATCGCCACCACCGTTCCCCCGGGTGACCATACCGTCGAGTTCATCTATCAGACCCCCGGCCTTCGCTCCGCCACCCTCATCAGCATCGCCAGCCTCCTGCTCCTCATCCTCCTGGCCCGAAAACTCAGACAGTCCGGCGATGAGATAATTTGAAGTTCAATGAATAAAGAAGGGGATTCGTGCGCAGCCGGCCCATCAAAAGGCGTGTCTTTTCAGCACGCATGAAATATAAGTGCTTCTTCAGAGCCATTTGCATGAAGCCCGAACCGGATTCGTGGGATTTCATCCGCAGATTATGCAGAATTGAAAGCGCCAAAGGCACGCAACATACCAGGTGGGCCGTTGGCCCTGTATGTCATGATTGAAAGCCTTTTGAGAAAAACTAGAGATTCCGCAAACACGAATAGATTTCAACGACTCGGGCCGATACCCTGCTGCTATGGCCCGCCTATTCCCCCTGGCGCCATTGTTTCAGCCATTGCATGGATTCGTGGTGGGTGGTGTCGAAGTGGAGGGGGGAGATGGCGACGCGGCCGGATCGGAGGACGGCGTCGTCCACGTCTTCGTGCTCTCGGCCTTCGAGTTTGATGGCGCTGCCACGATTGGCAAAGGACTGGGGTTTTTGGGCGTCGGGCAGGGGCTGCCATTCGTCGATAAACATGAGCCGTCCCTGGCGTGCCGTGGCCGCACCGCCGATAGCGTCCAGCGGCAGATTGGGAATATTCACATTCAAGTAAACACCCCGGGGCAGGCCGTTTTCCAGAATGTTGCGGGCCACCCAGTTCGCCCAGTATTCCGCCGCATCAAAATGCATCGCGCCGCCGTCGTTTTTCTCATCGCGACAATCCAGCGAAAAAGCCGCCGAGGGAATCCCCAGCATGGCCCCCTCGCGCGCCGCGCCGACGGTGCCCGAGTATAAAATATTGTTCCCCACGTTCGAGCCCGGATTGATCCCCGAAAGCAGCAAATTCGGCAATCGGTCCGCCAGATGCAGCGCGCCGAATTTCACACAGTCCGCCGGCATTCCGTCGAGGGCGTGGCCCCAGAGCCGGTCCTCGTGATGGACCTGCCGGTATTCCATGTCCCGGAAAATCGTCACCGTATGGCTTGTGGCGCTGCACTGCTGCGTCGGTGCTACCACCAGCACCTCGCCCAATTCCTGCACCGCATTATACAGGTGCCGAATCCCCGGCGCGTCGATGCCATCGTCATTCGTGATCAGGATCAGGGGTTTGTCGTTTTTCGCCTCGTCTATATGCTCAGTCATTTTGCTTCTCTTCAAAATACTCCTGTCTATATTCCGCCGTATGCTCCAGAAACTCACGGAGTTCCTCACGATTATCCTGTTTGATTACGCTGCTCATCTCCGCGAGGATATTCTGCATGCGTTCGATTGATTCCAGCATGGCCTCGGCGTTGTCCATAAAAATATCCAGCCACATATCGGCGCTGCCCATGGCGATCCGCGTCGTATCGCGAAAACCCGGTCCCGCAATCTGGCTCAATAACTTTGGCGAAATCCCCGCACCCAATTCTGCCTGCGCCACCAGTCCGTTCGCCACCAGATGGGGCAAATGACTCACCAGCGCCAGAATCCGGTCATGCTTTTCCGGAAGCAACTCGATCACCCGCATGCCCAGCGCTTCCCAAAAATCCCGCATACGCGCCACGGCTCCGTCGCTGCCATGGATGTCGGGTGTCAGGATGCATGTGGCTCCCGTGTACAGGTCTGCCCGCGCCCATTCGGCTCCGCTTTTTTCCGAGCCCGCCATTGGATGCGATCCCACAAAATCCACGCCCGGGCTTCCATGCTTCACCGCCGTTGCCACGATCGAGGCCTTCGTGCTGCCCACATCCGTTATCAGCGCACCCTCGGGAGCCGCCGCGAAAACCATGGGCAACTGCTTCAAGATCACCGAAACCGGTCCGCACAAAACGATCAGGTCCGAGTCGTGACATTCCGCTTCCAGGTCCAGGCTGTATGAATCTATTGCCCCCAGGCGCACCGCCCGTTCCAGGCGACCCGTGTTTCGTCCAACCCCCACAACGCGATCCGCCAAACGCCGTTTCATCAGCGCCATGCCCAGCGACGCCCCCAAAAGGCCCACCCCTGCTATCGTGACTTTACTAAAGTGCGGCTTCGAATCTTTCTTGGCAGCCATCCCTCAACCTTTCGTGGAATTATTCCCCAAAACGCCAATCAGTGCGGTCGATCATCGCGCGGATAGGAACCCATGATTTTCATGAACTCGCAATGTTTCTCCATCGCATGGAGCGCCTTGGAAATGTCGGGATCTTCCGAATGTCCCAGCAGATCCACAAAGAAGACATATTCCCAGGCCCGGCGCTTGGTCGGGCGCGACTCGATTTTCGTCAGGTTGATCTTGGCCTCCTGAAAGGGACGCAGCAGATCATAGAGCGAACCGGGACGGTCCTTTGCCGAAAACATGATACTCGTCTTGTCGTCGCCCGTTGGCAAGGCGGGGACGCTACCCACCGTCCAGAAGCGGGTGATGTTGTCCTTGATATCCTCAATACCGCGCACCAGCACATCGAGCCCGTACAACTTCGCCGCCAGTTCGTTGGCAATGGCTGCGCAGTTTTTGTATCGCGCGGCCATCTTGGCGCCTTCGCTCGTGGAATCCGTCTCACGCAGATCCACTCCGGGAAGGTTTTCCTTCAGCCATGCGCGGCACTGCAAAAAAGCCTGGGGATGGGAATAGACGCGTTTGATATTTTCCAGGCTGCAAGCCGCCATCAGCGAGTGATGGATCGACAGCGTGATTTCCGAACAAATGATCAGGTTCGAATCAATAAACCGGTCCAGCGTACCATGCACCACGCCGCCGGCCGAATTTTCGATCGGTACCACGCCGAAGTTGGTCCACTGCTTTTCACAGGCCATGAAGATATCTTCGATCGCCTTATAGGGTACGCACTCCGCCGACGTGCCGAAAAGCTGCTTCGCCGCCATGTGCGTAAAGGTACCTTCCGGCCCCAGATATCCCACCGTCTGCAAATCCTCCAGATTCAGGCATGCCGAAATCACCTCGGCAAACACATGACGCAGCCCTGCGTTCGGAAACTTTGTCTTGTTGGCCTTGCATAGTTTGTCCAGAACCAGTTTCTGCCGTCCGGCGTCATAAAAAGGCTTGCCCGTCTTCTTCTTCGTCTTGCCGATGGCAATCGCCGCCTCGGCCCGTTCGCCCAGCAAACGCGTAATTTCGCGATCACAGCGGTCGATGGTTTTTCGATATTTATCAATAGCCATACCAGTTTCCCCATTCGCTGATTGCAGTCCAAACAGGACGCAGCCAGAAATTTCCGGGCGATTATAAACATTCACGCCGCCATAGGAAAGCTCAATCGTACCGTAGAAACGTTGTGGGTGCACGACATCAATGGGGTGGCTGAGTTAATCTGAAGCAACAAATCGAAGAGTTTTCTGAGTAATGCAAATACTTTTTCATCTTCAGGGCCAAGGGCCCGTCCGATAATAGCCAGGGGTTTTAACCCCTGGGTTTCGGGTCGATTTTGAATAGAGGGCTGAAGGCCCGAT
>CAYWYC010000033.1:0-2994 GCA_964462565.1 uncultured Candidatus Sumerlaeota bacterium
GCCGGCAGGATGCCGGCGGTACGTATCGCCACCATCCTGGTGGCAGCGGGGCATGGTGCGTTTTTCTTTGACAAGGGGTATCCTGCGTGTTATTATATACGGAATAATTATTCATCATAGATGAATAAAGGAAAAGGGAATGCCTCAAAGTCAAATGATTCAATCGCTCCTGCGTGGGCTGGATGTGCTGGCGCTGCTGGCCGAGTGTTCGGACGGGATGGCCCTGAAGGATGTGGCCGGGGCGCTGGATGTGAAGCCTCCGACGGCGCATAACCTCTTGCGGACGCTTTGCGCGCGGGGCTTTGCACGGAATGATGGCGGGCGATATCGGGTGGGGCCTGCCTTGCAGGAGTTGGCGGGCAAGAGTCGCAAGGGTGGCCTGCGCGAAAAGGCGGAGGCGGCGATGCGGCAAGTGGCCGAAGCTTTTCCCGAGGGGCGGATTACCTTTGACGAATTTTCGGGCGGGGAATTGCGCGCGGTTTTGCGCATGAGTCCCGACCTGCCGAGGATGGTCCAGCATCCGGAGAACCTGACTTTTCCCCCTTACACGAGTATTTCGGGCCTGGTGTGGCAGGCTTTTGCCGAAGAGGAGAGTCTGCTGAACCTGCGTCTGGAAAAACCTTTCTGGGAGCATGGTTTCCAGCTGTGGCAGTCGCCGGAACGCTTGGAATCTTTTCTTTCGGAAATCCGCGCGCGCGGCTGGGGCATGGCGGATTTTGACCCGAACGGCTTTCGCGGGGCAGCGCCGGTTTTCAATTCCAGCAGCAAACTGCAGGCGGTCTTGGGCTTGTCGGTTTTTCCGGAGAAGCATCCCACCAAAAAGCAATGTCAAAAATGGGGCGCGCAATTGAGGGACTGGGCGTCGCAAATTTCGAAATCATAAAGGAGTAAATTATGGACCTGAGTGCAGAGATGATTAAAAAGCAGGCAAAGGCCATGGGGGCGGATTTTGTGGGCATCGGCAGCATCGACCGCTGGGAAGGCGCGCCGATCCAGATGGATCCGCGGCAGATCATGCCCGAGGCCAAGTCGGTGATCTGCATGGGCTTTCGCGTGATGCGCGGCAGCCTGCGCGGCATCGAGGAAGGAACGTATTTCAGCAACTATTCCGCCATGGGCTACGGTGGCATCACCTATCTCTACATGCCCATGACGGTGATCAACCTGTCCAAGATGATCGAGGACGAAGGTTATGAGGCCGTGCCCATGGGCCACCAGAGCGACTGGCGCAGCATCAACAACGTGGGCGGCATGAAGCATAACTTCAGCCGGCCCGTGGAAGAAGGACGCGCCGCGCCCGACGTGATGATCCAACTGCGCATCGCGGCTTATTTGTGCGGCTGCGGGGAGATTGGTTTTTCCAAGATGTTCCTGAGTCCCCAGTTCGGGCCGCGCAATCGTATGGGTATTATCATTACCGAAGCCGAGATCGAGCCCGATCCCATCTATGAAGGCCCCGAACTCTGCAACCGCTGTATGGCCTGCGTACGTGATTGTCCGGCGGGCGCTTTCGATCCGGAAAAGACGGTCAAGGTAAAGCTGGCCGGACGCGAGGTGGAGTGGATGGACATTGATTGCTTCAAGTGTGACGTGGCCTTTCGAGGTGCAAAGATCGACGACGAGATTTCGGAAGACGACAATTACTCGGATTTTGCCGGACATAAAACCCGACCCGGCGAATGGTCGCCCTTTACGAAGAAGCCGCGGAACCTGTACAATACGGGACAGGCCGTATGTGGTGCGCGCGGCTGCACGCGGGCCTGCATGATCAGCCTGGAAAACCGTGGCGTATTGGAAAACAAGTTCAAGCAGAAATTCCGCCGCCGGAAGCCCTGGACGGTGGACTGGAGCCAACCCGCTCCCAGGATCGAAGTTCCCACCGAAGACTGGACCAACGCCCAGGAAGCGGACTGAGACGATATGCAATTTGCCGTTGGATACCAACTGGCCGACCCGGGGGAAGAATCCTTTGTCGATGTGGTGCGGGATTATCGCGAACACATCGCCGAAGTGTACTTCCCCTGGGCCGACATGCCTTCGGGCCGTGCCGCATTAAACACGCGACGCGGCTATATCGACTGGTCGGCCCAGCAGCGGATGGAATCGGAACTCCTGGCCCTGCGCGAGACCGGGGTCAAGCTGGACCTGCTTTTCAACGCGAATTGCTATGGCGGCAAGGCCGTCAGTCAGGAACTGGAAAACCGCGTCGGCTCGCTTATGGAGCATATGGAAGAACTCGTGGGCGGTGTGGACATCATTACCACCACATCCCTCACCGTGGCGCGAACGGTGCAGCGATATTTTCCCAAGGTGGAAGTGCGGGCATCGGTGAATATGCGCATCGGCACGACCCAGGCCATGCGCCATGTGAGCGGTCTTTTCGACAGCTACCACGTGCAGCGCGATTATAACCGCGATCTGGAACACCTGACGGTCCTGAAGAAATGGGCCGACGAAAACGAAAAGAAACTCATCATGCTGGCAAACAGCGGATGCCTGCGATTTTGTCCCGGCCAGACTTTTCACGATAACATGGTGGCCCATGACGTCGAAATCGACGAGACGAAAAACATCGAAGGCTGGACGCCCCACGTTTGCTGGAATCAATACCGCGATCACGAAAACTGGCCGGCCATCCTGGGCGCGACCTGGATCCGGCCCGAAGATTTGCACCATTACGAAAAGCTCTTTCCCATCGTCAAACTCGCCACGCGCCAACACAGCCATCCCCGCATGGTGATCCATGCCTATGTGAATCGCAGCTATCCCGGAAACCTGCTCGACCTTTTCGAACCCTGTTTTTCCACAGCCTTCATGCCCTACATCATCGACAACACTGCTTTTCCCGAGGACTGGTTTGAACACAGCAGCAAATGCGGCAGCACCTGCAAAGGCTGCGGATACTGCGGCCAGACGCTCAAAAAACTCCTCGTCCAGCATCAGTAATCGTAGCGCCGGTACCTTACCGGCAATGGACGGTAATCGTAGCGCCGG
>CAYWYC010000033.1:3094-11673 GCA_964462565.1 uncultured Candidatus Sumerlaeota bacterium
CCGGCAGTCGAGCGATAAGGTCTGTGAGAATGTTTGGCCGGGATTAGTGATGTTATCGAAAGTGGTTTTGTGCCGGCAAGATGCCGGCGCTACGGTTCAGATTTCCTGCACCACGGGCAGGATCATGGGGAAGCGCTGGTAAGTCTTCTTGATATGCTTGCGCAGCGACCGGCGCAGTTCGGCGTGCATGAAGTCATGGTCCTCGCGGCTTTCGGGGGTCAGGGCACGAAAGGCGTCGCCCACGATTCCCTTCAGGTCTTCGATAATTTCTTCGCTCTCATCCACATAGACAAATCCGCGCGTGACGATCTCGGGATCGGTCACGAGTTGGCCCGTTTTCTGATCGACATTCAGGATGGCGATGATCATGCCGTCTTCGCTGAGATGCTGGCGGTCGCGCAGGACGACTTCGCCCGTTTCGCCGATGGTCTTGCCATCGACCAGGACGTGACCGGTTTCGATTTTGTCGCGGTACCGTGCGCGGATGTTGCTGAGTTCGAGGACATCACCGTCTTCGAGGATATGGATCGCGTCCTCATGAAAACCCATGTCCATCGCCACGCGCCGGTGATGCATGATCTGGCGAAGTTCGCCGTGGACAGGTACGAGATACCGGGGCTGGGTAAGACTGATCATGGCCTTGATTTCTTCGGCATAGGCATGGCCGGAAGCATGGACCTTGTGGGAGATGGAATCGTACACGCGCGCGCCGAGTTTGTAAAAACGGTTGATCATCCGGGTAATGGGTCGCAGGTGGCCGGGAATCACCCGGGACGAGATGATGACGGTGTCGTCTTCTTCGACGTGGAGTTGCTTGTGCTCGCCGACGGAGATGCGCGACATGGCAGAAAGGGCCTCGGCCTGGGAGCCGGTGGCGATGATCATGCGCTTGTGGGGCGGTACCTTTTCGATCTCCTTGAGGCTCATCATTTCTTTGCGCGGCGGCTTCAGGAAGCCCTGCTCCGAGGCAATGGCGATGGTGCGTTCCAGGCTGCGCCCGGCAATGAAAATCTTGCGTCCAAAGGCGCAGGCCAGGTCCATGAGGAGCTGGATGCGATGGACGGAGGAGGAAAAGGTGGAGCAATAAATGGCGCGGAGGCTGCTCGCGAAAATCGGCTCCAGATGCCTTGCCACCCACACTTCCGACTGGGTCGAACCGCTGACGTCGGCATTGGTGCTATCGCCCACGAGCGCCAGGATGCCTTCCTCACCCAGTCGGGAAAAGGTGGCGAAGTCAAAGGTCTGGCCCGTGAGCGGGGCATAGTCAATCTTGTAGTCGCCCGTCTGGATTACGACGCCGGCGGCGCAGCGCAGGGCGATGGCGGCGGAGTCGGGCATGGAGTGGGTCACGTGGACGGGCATGACTTCAAAGGCATCGCTCAATTCGGTCCATTCGCGCCAGGGAATTTCAACCAGGTCCACGTCTTCCAGGATGCCATGCTCCGAAAGTTTGTGGGCCACATAGGCCAGCGTCAGGGGCGTTCCGTAAACGGGGACGTTCAGTTCGGGCAGGATATAGGGCAGCGCACCGATATGGTCGTCGTGGCCGTGGGTGAGGACAATGGCCTTGACCTTTTCGGGTTCTTCGAGAAGCCAGGTGATGTCGGGAATGACAAGGTCCACGCCCAGCATGTCGGCCTCGGGAAACATGGCTCCACAATCGACAATCACCCGCTCATCGCCACATTCGTAGCACATCATGTTCATGCCAAATTCTTCCACCCCTCCCAGCGGGATGAGTCGGATGGAGTTTTTGGATGATTTTTTGGAGCCCATGGAACGCAAAATTTCTTTCTAATGGATACTGACGCGTAATGCTGCAACAGCAGGCATGTTTTCGCAATTTGCGCGATCAGTCAAGGTTTTTTGAAGGAAAGAAGGTCAGGCGTGTATTATTTTGTCATTATTGATAAAAAGATTGCTGGAAAAGGGGGAAACATGAGATTAAACTATCAGGCTCTATTCCCTTGAAAAACGCGCTTCCCCAGCGCCACACCGGAAAGGAACGGGAAACATCCATGTCGGAAAAGAACGAAACCAAGATTTATCAGTACGCCCGGATTATGCGGCGGTCGGAAAAATTTACGGTGCGCATCAATGGCGAAGAGGCCGATGTGCTCTATCGCGAATTTGGCGATCTGGTGGTGACGGAATGCACCGGAGAATTGGAGATCGAGGTGCTGTCGTCGGAAAATCCGGCTGACGTGAAAATCCGGCCCCTGAGCAAGGGCATGCAGCCGGAAATCATCGAGGGCGGCATTCGTTTTACTATCAGTGAACCGGTGAACCTGGTCATCGGCGAAGAAGATTATCACCCGCTCTTCTTCCATGCCTGTCCGCCGGTGGAAAACGTGCCCGATCCCGACGATCCCAAGGTGCACTACTTCCGCGCGGGGCAGGTCTATGAAGTGGAGCACATGCCCATGGAAGACGATGAGACGATTTACCTGGAAGGTGGGGCCGTCGTGCGGGGCAGCCTTCTGGTGGAGGGCAGCAAAAACCTGCGTATCTGCGGTCACGGCGTCTGGGATGGCAGTTATCATAAACGCGCCACCAACAAGTCCCGTTGCTTCGTTTTCAAGGGCTGCGAAAATGTGACGGTTGAAGATATTTCCATGATCGAGCCCTGCGTGTGGACGCTGGTTTTTATCCAGTGCAAGCAGGTGCACGTTCGGAATATTGTCCAGATTACCTGGGGCAACGGCTCCGACGGCATCGACATTGTGGGCTGTCAGGATGTTCATATCGAGGGCTGCCTGCTGCGCAATGGCGATGACTGCGTGGTGGTCAAGTCCGTGGGCATGCACGACTTCAAGGACCCCGGCGCGGAGGTGAAGAACGTCCTCGTCGAGCGCTGCGCCCTGATGAATATCAAGGCCGGCAACGCCCTGGAAATCGGCCACGAACTCAACACCGAAAAGGTCCACAACATTACCTTTCGCGACATCGACGTGCTCTGCGCGCATGGCCACGGGGCCGTTTTTTCGATCAACAATGCCGACTGCGCCACCATCAGCGACGTCCTGTACGAGGATATTCGCGTGGAGCATCACTATGCCCAGCTCATCGGTTTTCGCGTGATCCGTTCGCGCTGGAGCAAGCAGCAGAAGCGCGGTTATATTCGCGATATCCATCTCAAAAATATCCGCATCGCCTATTCCGACCTGAACGAGGGCTACACCCTTTCCGTGATCGGTGGCTTCAACGAGGCCCACAGTGTGGAAAATGTGACGCTGGAAGATATTTCTATCAATGACCGGAAAATCATGGACGCAAACGATTTGGACCTGTATATGAGGAATACGAAGAACGTGGTTTTCAAGTAAAGGAGCCGATTATGCCGAAAGTCGTACTGATCATGACGGACACCCAGCGGAAGGACATGGTGGGGTGCTATGGCAACCCCGACATGAAGACCCCCTGCCTGGACAAAATAGCCGCCGAGGGCATTCGTTTCGAGCGTGCCTATACCTGCCAGCCCGTATGCGGACCGGCGCGCGCGGCGCTTTTCACGGGAACCTTTCCCCATTCCAACGGCAGCTGGGCCAACAGCATCGCCCTGGGCGATAACGTAAAAACCGTCGGTCAGCGCCTCAGTGACAAGGGTATCCACACCGCCTACATCGGCAAGTGGCACCTCGATGGCGGCGATTATTTCGGACACGGAATCTGCCCCGACGGTTGGGACCCCGATTACTGGTTCGACATGCGGAACTATCTGGAGGGGATGTCCGAGGAAGAACGCGCCCGATCGCGCCAGGCATCGCTCAATCGCGATCCCGATCTCAAGGCTGAATTCACTTACGCCCATCAGTGCTCCGACCGCGCCGTGGATTTTCTGCAGAAGCATGGCGACGAGGACTTTCTGCTGGTCGTGTCCTACGACGAACCCCACGGCCCCTTCGTATGTCCGAAGCCCTATTCGGAAATGTACACCGACTACGCCTTTCCCAAAAGTCCGAACGTCTATGATACCCTCGAGGACAAACCCGAGCACATCCGCGTCTGGGCCGAAACCGATCACGGCAATCAGAATCCGGAGGAACTGGAGATCCGGCGGCCTGATTATTTCGGCTGCAATTCCTTTGTGGATATGGAAATCGGACGCGTCATGGAGGCCGTGGACGCCCACGCATCGGACGCGCTCGTTATCTATACCTCCGACCACGGTGACGCCCTCCACTCCCACGGCATCGGCAACAAAGGCCCCACCGTTTTCGAGGAAGTGACCAACATCCCCTTCCTGGTGCGGTGGCCGGGACAGGCCCCCGTGGGCGCCTTCTGCGAGCATCCGGTTTCCCATATCGATGTGGTGCCGACGATCCTGGACGCCCTGGGCCAACCGATCCCGAAGCTGCTCGAAGGTCGCAGCATGACGTCGCAATTGCGCGATCCATCGGTGCGGGTGAATGACGAAATCTTCATCGAATTCGGGCGCTACGAGATCGACCATGACGGCTTCGGCGGCTACCAGCCCATGCGCGCCTGTTTTGACGGACGATACAAACTCGCCATCAACCTGATGACATCGGACGAACTATACGATATCCAGGAAGACCCCCACGAGATGCAAAACCTGATTAATTCGCCCGATCACGCCGAGATCCGTAACCGTCTGCATGATCGGATTATCGACTGGATGAACGAAACGCGCGATCCCTTCCGCGGATATTATTGGGAACGTCGCCCCTGGCGCAAGGATGCGCGACCGGCCAGTTGGGGCTATACCCGCATGACCCGCCAGCGCGAACATGAAGAATACGAGCCCCGCCAGTTGGACTATGACACGGGCCTGCCCATGAAAGAAGCGGTACGAAAGAAATAGTTGAAATAGGTCCCGCGAGGAGCATGACGTGCGCAACGCAAAATCAGAATCGAAGCCATACAAAATCGAAAGGAATGACACTATGAAATCGAAGTATGTGGAGTTTACCGGAAAAAACCAGGTGGAAGTGAAGGAAGAGGAAATCTCGACCGATAATCTTGGCCCCTGGGAAGTGGTGGTGGAGAATGAGGCGAGCCTCGTCAGCGCCGGTACGGAACTGTCGCGCCTGCTGGGCATGGAAATCGGCGGCCCCGGTTTTCCGGCACGTCCCGGCTATGCCTCCATCGGCCGCATCAAAATGAAGGGTGACGCCGTCAATGACTACGAAGTCGGTGACCGCGTCTTCTATGCCGGGAAGCATTGCTCCGTGCAACGTTTCGAGCACGGCCAGAACCACATGTGGGGACGCCTGTATCAGGTGCCCGAGGGTATTTCGTCGGTTGACGCGACCTACTGCTGCCTGGCCGAAATCGCCCTGACCGCGCCTTTTCTCAGCGAAATCAGCCTCAACGATACGGTCGCCGTCTTTGGGCTCGGCACCATCGGAAACCTTTGCGCCCAGCTGTACAAAATCGCCGGCTGCACGGTCATCGGCCTCGATCCCGTGAAGTCACGCGGCGACCTGGCCAAGAAGGTCGGCATCAGCAACATTATCGACGCCGCGCCTGACAAGCAGGTCGAAGCCCTGCTCGAAGCCACCGGCGGCAAGGGCGCCGACATCACCGTGGACGTCGTCGGGCACTCGGGCGTCGTCTGCAATTGCATCAAGGGCGCCAAGGGCTACGGCCAGGTCGTCCTTCTCGGCACGCCCCGCGCGCCCCATGAAGGCGACATGACCGTCCCCTTCCAGGACATTCACATGAAGTGCATCACCGTTCGCGGCGCGCACATGTGGCAGATGCCCGCCATGGAACTGGTGGAGCAGAAATGCACGGTGCCCTGGGCCTACAAGACCGTTTTCGATTACATGCTCGACGGCCGCCTCCAGGTAGAGCCCCTGCGCAGCCACGTGGTCAAGCCCGAAGAGGCGTCGAAAATCTATGACGGCCTCCAGAACGACCGTGAAACTTACACGAGCGTCGTCTTTGACTGGTCCTGAGCCTGAAAATCCGGTCCTGAGCGGCTTTCCCCGGTTGGAACATCCCATTCCGGGGAAAGCCGATATTGCCTTCTTCTGGCCGAAAATCGACTTTCTCATTGACACTTAGCGGCGATTTCGATATAGCTCAAAGCCTGAAATTTATGGAGCTAAACGCTTGCTTAGAGACAGGCGGAAGTTGAGTATGCCCTGGTTTAAGAAAAAACAATTCACCCTTTTGCAGAGTCCCACACCCGGATCGCCTACGGGCCCGCGGGTTCCGGACGGTTTGTGCGTCAAATGCCCCAAGTGCGACGCCATTCACCTCACCCGGCATTACGTTGAGAACCTGCGCGTCTGCAGTCACTGTAAATTCCACGACAAGGTACCCATCTGGGAGCGAATCGGGCAGATTACCGATCCGGATACCTTTGTCGAGATGGACGCCAATATGATTTCCGGCGATCCCCTTGGGTTCACCGATTCCAAGCGCTATCCGGACCGTATTGCCCAGTACCAGAAGCGGACGGGTTTCAAGGATGCCGTGATTACGGGTAAAGGTGCTATCATGGGGCTTCCCGTTTCGCTGGCCTTTATGAACTTTGGCTTTATCGGCGGCAGCATGGGTTCCGTTGTCGGCGAAAAGGTGACCCGTTCCATGGAATACGCGCTGGAAAAGAAGGTGCCTTCGGTCGTTTTCTGTACGTCGGGCGGAGCCCGTATGCAGGAGGGGATTCTTTCCCTGATGCAGATGGCCAAGACGAGCGCGCTGGTTGGGAAATTGAATCAGGCGGGAGTGCCCTATGTCACGGTTCTTACGGATCCGACGACGGCCGGGGTAATGGCGTCCTTTGCTTCGCTGGGCGACCTGATCATTGCGGAACCGGACGCTCTGATCGGCTTTGCGGGTCCGCGTGTGATCGAGCAGACGATCCGTCAGGTATTGCCGAAGGGTTTTCAGCGCGCGGAATTTGTGCAGGAGCACGGCTTTGTGGACATGATCGTTTCGCGCCATGATCTGCGAAAAAAACTGGGCTCCCTGCTGGCCATGATGACCCACCAGCAGCTGCAGATGGATGAAACCGAGGAATTGGCCGAACAGAAAACTTAAGGCGTAACCAATGAAGCGAAGGAGAGTGCAATGGCAGGTGTAGAAATTCGAGATGTTTCAAAAGTTTATCCGGGCGACGTCCGCGCGACCAATCATGTGAGCATTGATGTGCGCGACCGCGAATTTCTGGTTCTGGTCGGACCTTCCGGCTGTGGTAAATCAACCTTGCTGCGGATGATCGCGGGCCTGGAAGAAATCACGGAAGGGGAAATCGCCATTGACGACCGGGTCGTTAATAACGTGGCTCCGAAGGATCGTGACATTGCCATGGTTTTCCAGAACTACGCTCTCTATCCGCACATGACCGTTTACAACAACATGGCCTTTGGTCTGAAACTGCGCAAGTTCAAGAAGGACGAGATTGATCGTCGCGTGCGCGAAGCCGCCCAGATTCTGGGCATTGAGGAACTGCTTGACCGCAAGCCCAAGGCGCTTTCCGGCGGTCAGCGCCAGCGTGTGGCCGTGGGACGCGCCATCGTGCGCCAGCCCAAGGTCTTTCTTTTTGACGAACCGCTCTCCAACCTCGACGCCAAACTCCGCGTGCAGATGCGGACGGAGATTTCGAAGCTTCACGCCCGGCTCCAGGCTACGATGGTCTATGTGACCCATGACCAGGTAGAGGCCATGACCATGGGCGAGCGTATCGTCGTCATGCTTGACGGCACGGTTCAGCAATGCGCCGATCCCATCACGCTTTACGAAAAGCCCACCAACAAGTTCGTCGCCGGTTTTATCGGCAGCCCGCCCATGAACTTTGTCGATGGTCAGCTGACCGAATCCGGCGGAACCATGTACTTTCAGGAAGGCGCCTTCCAGATCGAGCTTAGCGACCGCCTGAAGAAGAAGATGGATGCCTTCGGGAAGAAAAACGTGACTATGGGCATCCGTCCGGAGAACATCCATGATCCTGATTTTATCGGCAATCTTCCCGAAAGCGCGAAAATTGAGGCGCAGGTGGAAGTGATCGAGCCGATGGGATCGGAAACGCACGTGCATATCAGTTCGGGCACAGCCAATATTGTGGCGCGCCTGGAATCGCACTATCGCGCGGATATGGGACAAATGGTGGAATTGATGCTGGACATGAGCAAGGCGCACTTTTTTGATCAGGAAACAGGCAAAACGATTGTCTGAGCAAGATAAAGCAACGCCACGAGGAGCAATAAGATCCGGGTCCCGAAGTATCGTCCCGATTACATATGTGGTCCTTGCCGGGAATCGCAGGGAATGAATCCCAAAATGAATGCCCCCAGGCGGCATTCTGGAATGGAGAGGCAAATAATGACCGCAGCAAAAAAAAGCACAAGCAAGAAATCGACAAAAAAAGCAGGCAAAGGCAAGCTTGCCAAGAAAAAAAGCGCCCAAAAGGCTGTCAAGAAGACGGCCAAGAAGGCAGTCAAGAAGTCTGCCAAAAAGTCGGTGAAGAAGAGCGCTAAAAAGGCCGTGAAAAAGAAATCGGCCAAAAAGAGCGTGAAAAAGGTCGAAAAAAAGAACAAAAAAGCAAGCAAGAAAAAAGCCGTTAAGAAGACTCTGAAGAAGTCCTCAAACAAAAAGCGGGCTAAAAA
>CAYWYC010000033.1:11773-23744 GCA_964462565.1 uncultured Candidatus Sumerlaeota bacterium
GCCTCAAGAAGACCGCCGTCAAGAAAAAGGGTCCCAAGAAAACCGGGAAGAAAGTGGTCGCCCGTACCGCGCAGAAAGCCCCGGAAGCGGCCGTCGGCCGGGTGGATGCAGAAAAACTCAAAAAAGAAGGCGGCGTGATCCTCCGCGGTGAGCGTTCCGCTTATCCCACGGACAACACAGAACTTTTTGAGATCGAATCGAAAAAATTCGACCTGGAAGCCAAGGAAGGACGGCCCGAGCCCCAGGAATTTGTCGGACCGCCGCGTGAACTGGATCCCTACTATGGGGAGACGGGGATTTATGTGCTGGTGCGTGATCCGGAATGGGTCTATGTGTATTGGGAAATCAGCGGGAATGTTCGTGAGCAATATGGTATTCCTTACGGCCACCACAACAAGCATCTTGTCCTGCGTTTTCACGATATTACGGATCTCGAATATTTTGACGGGTCAAACGCGCACCAGAGTTTTGACGTGGATATTACCGATGATGTTTCCGCCTGGTACCAGCACATGCCTAAATCGAATCGGGTGTGGTGCGCGGAATTCGGCATCAAGGAAGAGGGCGGCTTTACGGTGATCTGCCGCTCCCACAATGTGCATATTCCTCCACTGGAGATGGCTCCTGAAGACCTGCCTCTGGAATGGGTTTTTGTGGATCCGGGCAATCCGCAGCGCATCTTCCGCATACCCGCCGGGGCTTCGATCCGCGAGATATTGGGTTCGGCCAATATTGCCGAAGAAATACTCAAGCGGCTTCGCCTGCCCAAGGGCATGACGCTCGAAGAAAAGCGTAAATACTATGAATCGCTGGTGGGACAGGAACTCTCTTCTTATCTGCTTTCCCAGCCGCCCGGAGCACCGTCGGCCGATTTGTCCTCCTGGATTCTGACGCAGCGCCAGGAAGGCAGTGAGTTCAAATAATCACTGAGCCGCAGGAATCTTTTTCGCCGCCCTTTCGATTTATTTAGTCGAAGGGGCGGTTTCTTATTTGCAGTCGGGCGTAAAAGTTTTGCTCTTTGCGGGAGTGGTCAGGACCACCGATTTTCGTTAGTGAAATAACAGTGCAGGGCGTGGATGGCTTCGATGGCGTGGCGGCCCCAGTGCTTGCGGAAGGTTCGGCTCCAGTGGTCGAATGCGGCATCGTCCTTGCCCAGTACGTGGAGGTGCATGCCGTCGGCGATGTCGCGATAGATGCTTGCCAGGTCGCCGGGCATGTCGTTGACCACCGGATATTCGGGCGGGATTTCGAGGGGGTTGTAGATGGAACTGTAGCGTTTTACGTGAAGGTTGGCAAAGCGGATGTACTTGTCCTGCCATTCGCTGTCGGAGATGCTTGTTTCGGCCAGGCCGGATTCAACTTTTTCGGGTACGCCCAGTTTGAGGGCCTCGGTATAGAGATCGTTCAGGAGTTCCAGGGCCTTTCGGGTTTCGGCGTCCACGTCGTCGGCAATACTTTCGGCCCAGGCGCAATAATTCGCGGCCGCCTTCAGAAATGCTTCACTCATCGAGGTGCCACCTTTCCTTCCCCCACATCGTCTCCTGCATCAGAAAGGGATGGAGTCGTCATCCTCCATGCCCTCATCCACCAGATCGCCCGGCGCTTCCATGTCCGGTGGGAATGCTTCGGCGTGTCCCGCGTCGGGAAATGCTGCTTCGGCTTGCGGGGTTTCCACACGCGTCGTTTCCAGTTTGCCAAGCTCTGCATCATCATAGCGCAAGCGGTACTCGGGTGCAATCTCCATCAGGAAGCGCGAGGGTGAAGGCCATTCCATCTGCCCGTAGAGTCGACGCGTTACCGCATGGGAGCAATAGACCCTTTGGCGTCCCCGTGTCAGGGCCACATAAAACAAGCGGCGTTCTTCTTCGTAATGTTTTTGTTCGCGAACGGCGCGGGCGTTGGGGAAGAGATCCTTTTCCAGCGCCACGATAAAGACAACATCAAATTCGAGGCCCTTGGCATTGTGCACGGTCATGAGCGATACGCCGGGTTCTTCGGCGTCGCCCTCATCGGCTCCGCGCAGGGCAATCATTTCGAGATACTTGCGCAAGCTCGGCTCCGGTTCCTGCTCTTCGTACTGCTCCAGGGCGCCGAGAAATTCCTTGATATTCTCAATGCGCGACATCACTTCGAGAGACTTGGGATCGCCCAGGGAGGCTTCGAACTGGGTTTCGTTCAGGATGGCCTGAGCCAGATTGCGGAGTTTCATGTCGCCCTGTTTGGCAGACCAGCCCTCGATATTTTTGGCAAATACCAGCGCTTCCTTCAGCGCCTTCCCCTTGAGTCCGGCGGCCTTCAGGTGGTCTTCGCTCAGGAGCACGCGAAAGAGGGGCAGGTTGTTTTCGCGGGCATAATAGAGGAGGTTCGACAGGGCCTTGTCGCCGATGCCGCGGCGGGGCTTGTTGATCACGCGCATGAGGGCGAGCATGTTGAAGGGGTTATCCACCAGCTGCATGTAGGCGAGGATATCCTTGATTTCGGCGCGATCATAGAATCGCACGCCACCGATGACACGATAGGGGATATCCGCCTGCCGCAACGCTTCTTCATACACACGGGAGAGCGCATTGACCCGATAAAAAAGGGCGATTTCTTCGTAGGGCATCCCCTCGCTGTGCATGATCTTGATCTCGCGCGCGATGCGGTTGGCCTCGTCCGATTCGTTGCCGCCTTCGATCACGATGATGGGATCTCCGGGATCGTCCTGGGTCCAGAGTTCCTTGCCCAGGCGCTGTGTGTTACGTTCGATCACGCTGTGGGCGGCGGCCAGGATGTTGCCCTTGGAACGATAGTTCTGTTCGAGCCGCACGATCTTTGCCTCGGGAAAGCGCTTTTCGAATTCCAGCAGATTTGTGATTTCGGCACCGCGCCAGGAATAAATACTCTGGTCCTCATCACCCACCACGCAGAGGTTGTGGTGCTGATCCACGAGCAGCCGCACAACTTCGAATTGGGCCAGGTTGGTGTCCTGATATTCATCGACGAGCACGTACTGATAGCGTTCCTGATAGCGGGCGAGGACATCTGGATTCTCGCGCCAGAGCCGGACAGTGAGCAGCAGCAGGTCGTCAAAATCCACGGCATCGCTCTCGCGCAGGCGCTCCTGGTAGAGTGTGTAGATGTCGGCGTATTTTTTGGAGCGGCGCTTTTTGATAAAGGCATAGGCCTCTTCGCCCTCAAGCAGGGCCATCTTGGCCAGGGAAATAATCTCCTGCACGTTCCAGGGCTTCATGGCCTTTTTATCGTAGCCCAGTTCATCGATGCAGCTCCGCAGCAGGGCCACCTGGTCCGTGGCGTCGCAGATGTTGTAGCGTTCGGTCAGGCCGACATTGGTGGCTTCGCGTCGCAGGATTTGCGCGCATTGGCTGTGAAAGGTGGCGATGGAAAGCCGCGCCGTATCGGCCACCCCGCAGAGGGACATGACCCGTTCCTTCATTTCGCGGGCGGCCTTGTTGGTGAAGGTTGCGGCGAAAATTTTCCAGGGCGCGACGTTTTTTTCCGAAATCAGGTAGGCGATGCGATGGGTAATCACGCGCGTCTTGCCCGATCCGGCCCCGGCAATGATCAACAAGGGGCCGTCCGTATTGGCAACAGCTTCTCGTTGGGAGGGGTTTAGTTTACTCAGAAAATCAGACATGAAAATATCTCCATCATTATCGCTTCTCCAAAGGCGGTGCGCCTAAACCCTCGCCCGCGTGAAAAATTGCACCATGCTTTCGTTTTCCAGAAAACTGCACTGCCGGAAAAACCGCGCAGCCCCCGTCTTGCGTCCCGTGTTCACATAAAGCACGCTGGCATTAAACTTGATCATTTCCTCAAGCAGGCCTTCGATCAGCGCGGTACCGATCCCGCGACGCTGCATGTCCTTGCGCACGCACATTTCCTTCAGGCAGAACTGCCTGTCGGGAAACCACTGCTCCGAATAGCCCATCACAAAGCCGACGACCACCTCATCCTCTTCGGCCACCATCCCGAAAAAATGGGGCGTCTCGCTCAGGTCCTTGATGCGCAGGGCCGCCTGTTCCACTTCCCAGGAATCGTTGAAAGGCTCCTCGTTATACACATGGATAAAGATGCGGGCGCAATCGATGAGATCCTTTTTGTCAATCGGACGTATTTCCATTTCGGCTTCTCCCTTCGCGTTGCTTAGAGCATCTCCTTGAGGCGGCGGATGCAATCCTCGCGATCGACCGTGGTCTGTTCGCGGTTGGCCAGGTCTTTCAGCGAAACCTGCCCCTGCTTCAGTTCCTCGTCGCCCATGAGCAGTACGGCGGCGTAGTCCATCTTTTCCGCGTAGGCAAACTGTTTCTTCAACTTCGTGGACGGATCCAGGTACACATTGTTGGCAATGCCGCGATCATGAAGCAGTTGGGACAGCTTCGCGTATTCGGCATAAGGCACTTCTTCGAAAGTGGCGATCAGCACCTTCTGGCGGTCGCGCAATTCTTCGGGCAGCAGATTGTGGGTCTTCAGAAAATCATAAAAAGTCACATCGCCAAAGCCAAAGCCGATGCCCGATATGTCGCTCTTGCGGAAAAGGCCGATCAAATCGTCGTAGCGTCCGCCGCCGAAAAGGGCGCGCCGGTTTTCGGGCGAAACATCCTCCACCTCGAAGACGGCGCCCGTGTAATAATCAAATCCCCGCACGATGGAAAAGTCAAACTGGCAGACATCGGACAGGCCCATGGCGTCGATCAGTTCCATGAGTTCGCGCATCTCGCTCGCCCCGCGCGAATCGCCTTTCATGCGGCCGATCAGTTCGTCGAGGCTGGAGTTAAAAATCTCGTCAAGCGTCTGGATTTTTTCATCGGCAATGCCCGAATCGTTGAGCCACTTGCGATAGTCTTCCTCGGAAATCTTGGCACGCTTGTCCACAGCCTTGGAGATGGCGTGAATTTCCGAATCACCCACCTGGAGCACGTCGGCCAGGACTTCATTGAAGAAGCGCCGGTTGCTGACCTTGATGCGAAACATGCTCGAATCGGCCCCGAAGGCCCGCAGCAGCCGCGGGATCACCGTCAGGATTTCCAGGTCGGCATGGACACCCGACTCGCCGAAAAGATCCATGTTCAGTTGCCAGTGCTCGCGCAGGCGTCCCTTTTGGGGACGCTCGTAACGCATGAGGTTGGCAATGCAGTACCAGCGCAGGGGAAAGGTCATCTCGTTATGCTTCGCCGCCACCATGCGCGCCACGGTGGGCGTCATTTCGGGGCGAATGGCCAGGTGGCGCTTGCCCTTGTCCTCAAAGTGGTAGATCTGTTCGTTGACCAGTTCCTGGCCGCTTTTGGCCGCGTAGAGGTCAAAGGCCTCCAGGATCGGTCCGCCATATTCTTCATAGCCGAATGCCTCGGCCACTTCGCGCATTTTGCCGAAAAACCATTTGCGCAGGCGCATTTCCTCGGGATAAAAGTCCCGCGTTCCCTTGTAGGGCTTGGTGGCTAAAAATGACTGGCTCATACTTTTATAGTCCTAAGCATGGAATTTTCAGCGGGCATAAGCATTATCGCGCATGTGTCCATAAGCATATCACCCGCAAGAGCTCCGTACTATACAATATTTATAAGGAATGGGAAAACATTTTATTGGATCGAAAAAAGCCGCGGGTGCGCCTCGGATTTTTGCATGGAATAGTCATTAAGGAAGCCTCTTCAAAAAAATTGATGGGTAGATTTCGGCTCCGGCAGGTCCGCAAGGCTATGATATAAGGCGATTTCCAGCATGAACAGGCGCACTATTATTTTCGTGTATTTCGTGTGGTTCGTGGTTAAAGAGTGGTCCTTTCGGTGTTTTTGGGGATTCTCAATAGCTAGAAATTCCGGGATGAGGTGGGGCCGTGGTAGATGCGGGCGGCGAGGCGGTCGATGGTGCGGCGGGCTTCGGTGTCGGTGGGTCGCATCTGGAAAAAGCGGGACCAGGTTTCGAGGGCGGCCTGGAGTTGGCCTTTTTTTTCCTGGAGTTCAGCCAGGTTGCGCATCAGTTGCATGCGCAGTTCGTCGCGGCCCGGCGGAAGCAGCCGAATCACGTCTTCCAGCGCGCGAATCTGGAGGCTGCCGTCGTTGGTCAGGCGCGCCAGTTCCACCTCCCAGAGCGAGAGCAGAGGCGACTGGGGCAGGATGCCCTTGCCTTCATCGAGAATAAAACGCATCTCAAAATATTCATTCACACTTTTATGATGGCGGGCCTGGCCGGCATAGGTTTCGGCTTTCCAGGGAGCCATTTTTTCCGCGGCCCTGTAGGCGTCCAGGATTTCCGAAGCCCACTGCACCGGCGCGTGGCGACTCATGCCTTCGGCCAGCTTCAGGCGGCCTTCCGCCGAAAAGGGATGCAGGCGAACCGCCAGGCGCAGGCGATCGATGCTCGCTCGGTCGTCCCTGGAAATGTTCGCTTCAGCAATCATGCCGCCGCCGATCCGAAACAATCCGGTCCAAAGCGTCAGGATCATAACGATCCCGGCAATTCCACCTGCCAGCAGCCAGTCGGGGCGATGATAAGCGGGCCAGGAAATCGGTCCGCCGGCCTTGGCGGTTTGCCGGCTCTTTTTCGGAGCCGGATTTTCGCGCCCAAAGGACAGACCACGAAAAAGCCCCGGTTTCGGTTCCGGTTCTTCCTCGTGAATTTCCGGAGCAGCCTCGTTCGGCTCGACCGGATTTCCCTTTTCCGACAAGCCCAGGGCCAGTCCCATAATCGCCGCCAGCAAAAGAAAACTGAAGGGATGATAAAAAGCGGTATTGCCCAGAAAGAGCAAAGCCAGGAGCAACTCGAACAGGACGAGCCAGAAGGCCATGCCGAAAAGCCGCGCATAGCCCCGGGGCCAGAGCAGGTAAAACATGCGGAGATGAATCAGCAATATGAGGCTGATAAAAAGCCCGACGCCCCAGATGCCAAGTTCCACAATAAGCACAATGAGGCTGGTGGCGTCGGTGACACGCGAAGACCAGGCGGGCAAAAAAACGGAGCCGGGTACATGGCCTTCCGCTGTGTCGGCCCCGGCTTTGGGAGCCAGGGAATCGCGAAAAGTATCAGGAACAAAGGCAAGGGGCAAGGCGTTTGTCGCATTTTCGCGTCCCTCGATAGCGGCGTTGCGCCTGTCCAGAACACCCACGCCCATTCCCATGGTCCAATTCCGGCCCATGGATGCGATCGCCGTTTCCCGGAGGGGGTCTTTTTCGGCGAGGGCCGGATTCGAGGAAGCCGCGTCTTCCGGCAAGGCAAGCGGTCCCTTCGTAAACATAAAAGCCAGAAAAACCGCGCTCAAAATCACCAGGCTCATGCAGGGCAACCACGCCATGCGCCGTCCCATCTGGCGAAAGGCAAAGAAAATCATAAGCGCCGCCAGAATACCAAAGGGCAAGATCCAAGCGCTGTCCAGGGCTGCCGACTGGATGGTATTCAGGATTGAATAAAGCAGGACGAAGCCCCACAGGATTGTCAGCATCACACTGCCAAAACCGGGGAGCCAGCGCCGGGGCCGCGTCAGAAGAAGGGCGGAAATAAAAGCGCCTCCCGATGCCGCAAATAGCATCAGAAGGCTGGATTCTTTTCGGAAGTTTTCAAAATAAGCCGCAAGCCCAAGACTGGCAAGACCCAGCGCCAATGCGATAAAGGGCATAAGGGTCTGCCGGGAAAAAAGCGGCGCAGAGCCACGCGTCCGGGACGATGGGCGTGCCTGTTTCATGGGTGCCGGCCTGAAAGAGCTTCAATCACATGGGCAGGTTGAAGCCGGGAGGCAACATGCCGCCGGTGATCTTGCCCATGGCGTCCTGCTGCAAGTCCTTGGATTTTTCGACTGCCTGGTTCACTGCCGCCATCACCAGGTCCTCGAGCATCTCGATGTCGTCGGGATCCACGGCTTCGGGCTTGATGCTGATGCTGACCAGCTCCTGGTTGCCGTTGACTTCGGCCGTGACCACGCCGCCGCCGGAAGAACCTTCGACGACTTTTTCGGCCATTTCATTCTGCACGTTGGCCATCTGTTCCTGCAATTGCTGCTGCATCTGCTGCATTTTTTTAAGGTCAAACATGACTCATCATCTCCTTGTTATAAAACTCGGCATAGAGTGCCGATACGGCACGCTTGCGGTCTTCGCCCTTGACGCCGAACATCATGCTGATTTCCGAAGACCCCTGATTGATCATCTCCAGGTTCACACTCGCCTGGGCAAAGGCGCGGGTTGCCTTCGCCGCCACGCCGACGGAATGGGTCATTCCTTCGCCTACGATCATTATGATAGCAATATCATGCTCAATACTCAAGATGTCCGGATCCAGTTCATTCTGAAGCCGTTCCATAAGTTGCTTCTCTTTTTCCCCTGTCAGCTGGCTCTCACGCAGGATAACGGAGACGTTGTCGATCCCGGAAGGCATGTGGTGGAAGGGCAATCCGAAATCTTCCAGAATCGCCAGCAATTTGCGTCCAAAGCCGATCTCGCGGTTCATCAGAAATTTTTCCATAAAAATCGAGCAGAAACCGTCGCTGCTGGCAATACCACAGACTTCGCCGGGAATATGGGGCCGCTTGGGAACGATGCGCGTTCCGGGGGCTTCGGGGCGGTTGGTGTTTTTGATGCAGATGGGAATATGGGCGCGGATGGCGGGTTGAACGGCTTCTTCGTGAAAGACGGCAAAGCCCGCGTAGGAAAGCTCCCGCATTTCGCGGTAGGTCAATTCCGTAATGGCGATGGGATTTTGCACGATGCGCGGATCCGCCGCAAAGACCGAGTCCACGTCGGTAAAATTTTCGTAAATCTCCGCCTGGACCGATGCCGCCACGATAGCACCGGTAATGTCGGAGCCTCCACGCGGGAAGGTAGCGATTTTGCCGGACATGGTATGGCCGAAGAAGCCGGGAAAGACGACGATGTTTTCCCGATCTTTGAGTTTGGCGAGGTTGGTGTAGGATTCGGGCAGAGCCATGGCGTTGCCGTATTCGTCGCTCAGCAGGAGGCCTGCTTCCCTGGGGGAGACATAATCCGCCGGAGCCCCCTTGCGTGTCAGGGCTTCGGCCACGATCTTGGCGCAGTTGTCCTCACCGGCGGCCTTCAGCGAATCGAGAAAGTGATTCCGGTCCGAGCAATCGGCCGTCAGGCGGCTGCGCAGGTCGTTCGCGATGCGCTCCACCACGCTCACATCCAGGTCGAGTTCTTCCTGGATGTCCTTGAAGCGTCCGACGATGGCCTCGAAGGCATCGCTGATTTCGCCCTTTTCCAGGTAATCTTCCGCGCACTGGATGAGCAGGTCGGTGACTTTGATATCGTCGCTAGATCGTTTGCCGGGAGCCGAGACCACCACGAACCTGCGATCCGCGTCGGCCATGACAATATCGCATACTTTAGATATTTGGGAGGCGCTCGCCAGGGAGCTGCCGCCGAATTTGCATACTTTCACCATATACCTCCATTCAAGGTCTGGTTTATGCCGCTATAGATCTTGCCTAATGTTGGCGCAACGACACACGGTAGGCCATTTTGACTTTTTTTACCATGATGGCAAGAAAAAAACGAAAAAGGCGATGATCAGGCGGTGATTTCGTTGCCGTCGGTGTCGAGAAGCCGTCCGTCAAAAAAGTCCAGCGCCATTTTCAGCTTGTCGTGAAAACTTTTGTTTTCCTCAAAGAGACGCTTCGCCTTGCCGTTGGGGCTTTGCATCAGGAAAAACTCCTTGGCCGTCATGGGCTTGCTGGAGCCGGATTCGCTGCGTTTTGACTGGGATGAAGAATCCTGCATCATCGGCGCAGAATCGGTCTGCGGCGCGGCGTTGCGCTGCATGGGTTTGCGCGGTGCGGGTCGGGAAGGCTGGTCCGCCGGGTTTTCCTGAAAAAGGTCGGCCTGGGCGCGATCAATCTGCTGGATGCGGAATTGGAGTTCCGTCCCGGAAATCTGCTTGAGCAGGGCTTCGATCCGTTTCTTGTTGGCCGGATATTCCAGCGAACGCAGGGAGAGCGATCCCTTGGGGAGGGTCGCGATCAGGGCGTTGTCATCCAGTCCTTTGAAGGTGCATTCCTTGATGGCGATGGAAAGTTCCATGCCCAGGGCGTCGGCATTGTTCTGGAGCGCGCCCCAGATGGCCTGGGGGTCTGAGGTGGAGATTTTGGGCGGCGCCTGCGGGGGCGTATTGCCCGGAGCCGATGCCGAACGCTGCCCGCCGAACATGTCAGGGGTAGAAGGCTGGGGCGGCTTTTGTTGTGGGGCGGCCGGTCTGGATTGCGCCTGGGGCCGCGGGGGTGTCGGGCCTTGTCCGCCCTGTTTTGGGGGTGCTTGTTTCGGGCGAGTGGCCTTGCCGCTGGCAAGGGCCTGGATCATCGTCTCGATTTCGGCCATCGGTTCCACCGCCGTCAATTTCACAAAGGCAAATTCCAGATGAATCCGCACCTGCACCGCTTCTTTGATCTGGGCTTCCAGTTTCATGAAAACCTGAATCCAGTTGAGTAGTTCGGGATAGCTGACCACTTCGCTTTCGCGGCCATTTTCGTCCTTCTGCCAAAGCAGGCCCTTGGCGCGTTCCAACTTTTCGCCAGCCAGGTTGACCATCTCGGGATCAGCGCCCGACTTCAGGATCATCAGGTCGCGCATGAAGAGCAGCAGGTTCTTGACAAAACGCTCCATGTCGCGCCCGCGTTCGACCAGCTGGTTCACCATGCCCAGCAGGGCGCGCGTGTCGCGGTGGTGCATGTATTCGATGGTCTGAATCAGAAGTTCGTGCTCCACAACGCCCAGAAAGCGCACCGTGTCATCCAGCCGCACGAGCCCATCGCTGAGGGCAGTGATCTGGTCGAGGGTCATGAGGGCGTCGCGCATCCCACCGTCCACGGCAAAGGCGATGGCGTCGAGGATGGCGCGGCGTTCGCTGGGGTCCATCTCGATTTTTTCCTGCTCCGCCACATATTCCAGCCGCTTCACCAGGTCCTCCATGGAAATCCGGCGAAACTGGAAAGACTGGCAGCGCGACTTGATGGTTTCGGGGATTTTTTCGTATTCCGTGGTGGCAAAAATGAAGATGACAAAGGGCGGCGGTTCTTCAAGCGTCTTGAGCAGGGCGTTGAAGGCGCTCGTGCTCAGCATGTGCACTTCGTCGATGATGTAGATTTTCTTGCGAGCCGAAAAGGGATTCTGGTTCACCGTTTCCTGAAGTTCGCGGATATCCTCGACCTTGTTGTTGGAGGCGCCGTCGATTTCGATGACGTCCATGCTGACGCCGCGGGAGATGCTGAGACATTGGTCGCATTTTCCGCAGGGCTTGGGCGTGGGCTGATCCTGGGCGGTGCAGTTGAGGCACTTGGCCAGGATGCGGGCCGAACTCGTCTTGCCCGTTCCGCGGGGTCCGCTGAAAATATAAGCCTGAGACACACGGGTCTGGCCTTCATTGCGCGCGCCGCTGAGCAGCTGCTGTTCCAGGGCGCGGGCAATCTGATCCTGCCCCACCAGGTCGCTGAAGGTCGCCGGACGGTACTTCCGCGCCAGGCCGATATAGGACTCGTTGGAAGGAGCGGGGCTTTCGGGAACGGGGATTTCCAGTTCAGACATTATATTATAGGTACTTTCCGGATATAGCCAAAGGCCGGTTTGGAGATTCGGCATCCATTTTTGAATCGTAAATGGCGCGGGGCATTTTGAGCAAGAGCCCCAAGCCGCCTCCAATATAAAACTTCCGGGCCGGTAAAATCAAGGGCCGATTTTTGAAGGCGGCATCTTATGGATGCATCTCAGGTTTTTGGGGATTCTTTTTGGATGGCGGCTCTGAAGCCCGAGAAATGGCTTCACTGACCCTTTTGCAGAATCTCGCGGCTTTTTTAACCGCATAATCTAAAAAATATCTCCATTCCAAATGCTCTGCCTTGCCGCGACGCGGCGGTTCCATATAACGAATCCGCAAAAACTGGCGACACATCCGCATCTTATGATGATTGCATCAAAAAGCAGGGCTATCAGTCGTGGGGTTTGAAGTTGGATACTTTGGCCAGTTCTTCGAAGAGTTC
>CAYWYC010000034.1:0-12495 GCA_964462565.1 uncultured Candidatus Sumerlaeota bacterium
TCCTGCAAAAATGCCGCGACCGGCTGGAAACCTGGTGTAATCATGTGGGAGATAAACGTTTTAGCCATGATATCCCCGGCGTCCACGACCGCCTGATGGGCTTCTGAGATTCGCGCGGCTTTTGGTAATTCTATCGGGAGTCCTTTTGCCGGCAAGATGCCGGCGGTACGCTTTCGTTATGGCGAAGGCCGGGCTTTTCCGTATAAAATGGAAACATGGGGAGAGGTCTTGGAGCATTGCCGATGTTTTCAATAAATCGCGGAAAATGGCAGGGGGTTTTTCTTTGCCTGATTTTGCTGGGCACAGCCCTTCAGGCCATGGCCCAGCCCGACCAAGGCGCACCCCCCGCCATCCAATGGCAAAATCCGCCGCCCTCGTTCGAATCCGCGCCACACCCGGCAATTTCCGTCCCGCTTCCGTCCACAAGTTCCATGCGCATCATCCGATTTTCCGAGCTGCCCGACGCGCGGGAACGGCGTCAGTTGGAGCAGCAGGGAGTGCGCCTGGGCAACTGGCTGGGAGACGGAGCATTTTTCGCGCGGCTTTCCCCTGATGCAGAATTGTCTGCCGAAATGCAGGAACGCGTAAGCGCCATCCATGCCATCCCGAATGTTGTCAAGATCGCCCCCCAGCTATCCAGCGGGATTTATCAGGCCCATCTAAGGGAACGGATTCAGACTGAAAACAATATCCTCCCTGAAAAAGGCGCGCTGGAACTGGCGCTGAATGTGCTCTTTTTCGATGGCTACACCGATGCCGAAACGCAAGTTGCTGTGGTCCTGTGTGGCGGTCGGATCGTGAGCCGCCTGGAAAGTGTGAATGGGGCCGTTGTTGTTTTGCCGGAAGGCTCGCTCGAACTGTTGGCATCGATGGAGGCGGTCCAGTGGGTCGAACCGGTCCTTCCGCCGCTGGAGCCATCCCTTGCCGAAAGCCGGTCGGCGATTGCGGCGGAACCCTTATATGAAGCCCCCTACCATCTGAGCGGCGCGGGCATCCGCGTGATGATCTACGATCAGAATGCTCCCTATACAGCGCACAAGGGCTTTGGCAAGCGGATTCTTTTTCACGAGGACCGCGACATCAGCGCCCACCATACCCATGTGGCGGGGATTGTGCTGGGCAATGGCGCGGGCAGTCCGTCGAACCATGGCGTCGCGCCCGACGCCGAAGGGATCAGTTTTGCCTTTGAAGTGGAAGGCGGGCTTTCTCCCGGATTTCTCTACACGAATCCGGGTGACATGGAAGCCGATTACAAGCGGGCGATCAATGACTATGGCGCGCTGATTTCCAATAATTCCATCTCGGCAAATGTGGCGGCCAATGGTTTTGATCCGGAATGGCAGGGGAATTATGGCATGACTTCGATGCTGATCGACAGCATTGTGCGGGGCAGCCTGGGCAGGCGGATGCGGGTGGTCTGGTCCAACGGCAACGAGCGGCTCGTATTGGGCCTTGGCGCCTACGGTTCCACGCCGCCGCCTTGTGGAGCCAAGAACAGCATTTCCGTCGGCGCGATTTTTTCGGACCTGGAAACGATTACGTTTTTCACCAGCTACGGCCCCACCGACGACGGTCGCATCAAGCCCGATCTTTGCGCGCCGGGCAGCCAGTACGGTGGAGATCGGGGCATTACTTCGACAGGCGCCGGCAGTCCGACGGACTATGTGGCCTTTTCCGGAACCTCCATGGCCGCGCCCATTGTGACCGGTACGGGTGCGCTGATTTTGCAGGAATGGTTTCGGATGCATCCCGATTCGGAAGCCCCCTGGGCATCGACCCTCAAGGCGCTGCTTGCCCATACGGCAGAGGACCTTGGGAATCGTGGACCCGATTATCGGCATGGCTATGGTCTGATCCAGGCGCGCGCCGCTATCGACCAACTGCGTGGCGGCCGTGTTATTCAGGACAGCATCGATCATAACGAAACGCGCTATTACGCCGTGGAAGTAAAGGGCAAAATTCCATCGCTCAGGGCCACCCTTGCCTGGGACGATCCACCGGGAACCCCGAACACCACGCCGCAACTGGTGAACGATCTGGACATCATGCTCCTGGCGCCGGAAAGTGGCAATCATGAACGCCACCATCCCTGGACGCTTTTTCCGGGCAGTCCCGAAACTCCGGCCGTCCAATCCCGGCCCGACCGTGTGAACAACATGGAGCAGGTCGAGGTCGCGAATCCGGTCGAGGGGCTCTGGATTGTGGTGGTGTCGGGCTATAGCATCCCCCTGGGGCCGCAGGGATTTTCGCTGATTCTGCCGGGCGGGGAAGCCGGTGGCTCGACGGCGGTCTTGCAGTTCGACCGGAAGGTTTATGCGTCGGGAAATATTCCCTCGCTCGTGCTGGCTTCCGCGCAAAGTGATCGCACCGATGCCCGCGACAGCCTGAACGTCCGCGCTTTTTCGGATTCGGAAAAGTTGGGCGAAGAATTTGTTCTCACTGAAACAGACTCGCACAGCGGGATTTTTCAGGGCAGAGTTCCTCTGGCCCGGCAGGATACGGACGGTGCGCTGATGGTGCAGGACGGCGACCGGATTTGGGCCCGCTATTTCAGCGCCAACCTGACTCCTGCCCACCAGGCCGAGGCCCGCATCGATTGGCAGGAGCCTGCCCTGGCCGAAGGCCCCCGTGTCGATAGCCGGCTTTATTCTCTGCGATTATCCGCCCAGACCAACGAAGAAGCCCGGGTTGAATTTCAGCTGGGCACGCGTCCCGGTGAAACACAGCGTCGTTTTACCAGCCTGCCAGCCACGGATCACGCGGCGGAATTTCTCGATCTGGAAAGCAACAGTGTCTATTACTATCGGCTGATCGTCCAGGATTCGGCAGGAAATACGCGCCTGCTGAACAACGATGGCCGGGACTGGCACGCGATCACGAAGAAAGAAGGGACGTTGCTTTTTACCGATGACTTTGATCCCGAGCCTTTGTCCGGATGGGAAACCACCGGCGAACCTGATCGCACGGAATGGGTCGTGGAGAGGCACAGTCAGGCATCGAGCCAGCCCAACGCCTATTATTTTTATACCTATTGGAATCCGGCGCGGCCCATCGATACCCGGCTCATCACGCCTGTCTTTCAGGGCGGCGGATCTTTCGGCTTCCAGCACCTCTATCGCACCGATGCCTATTTCGACGGCTGCTTTCTGGAGATTTCCACCGATGGCGGGAATACTTGGACCGACCTGGGACCGTGGATCGAAAAGGGACGCTATACCGAAGGCATCTACAGTATCACGGAAAACCCCAAGGCAGGCCACCCCGCCTGGACCGGACGCAATCGGATTTCCGGCACGACTCCGGTGGTTGTCAATCTGTCGGAATTTCCAGGGCCGGTCCGGATTGCCTTTCGCTATGCAACGGACGATGATTTTCAACTCGGACACTATTGGGTGATCGACAATGTATGGGCCTCCGCCGAAACTCCCGGCGACCGACTTTTCATGCGCGCGCCGGAATCCCTCGACATGAGTGGTCCTCAGGGTGGTCCCTTCGATAACGCTGGAGCACTCGTGACGCTGGTGAACACGTCGGAAGAAAAAATATCCTGGGCGCTGGACTCGAGCGAAAGCTGGCTGACGATCGGCGAAAGCGGCGGAAGCCTGGAGCCTCGTGAATCGCGCGCCATCAGCCTCTATCCCGGCCCCGAAGCCGAAACGCTGGAATATCGCGACTCGGCCTATAAGGCGCAGGTCACGCTGACAGACCTGGAATCCGGCACCACCCGCGGCCTGAGTGTGGCGCTGAGGGTTCTGCGTCCGGAACTGAGGATTCAAGTGCAGCCGGACACTATCCTGGCCGATGCCACCGATGAGCCGGAACTCGAACGGACGATCCGCATTGGCAATGGCAGCGTGGAGAATGCCGGTCCCCTGGAGCTGCGCCTGATGAGTCAATCCGGAAGGGGCGACATGATTACGTCCGATATTCTTGGCGACGCGCTCAGCAGCCATACGGGGGGCGGGATTTATCGCGGTAACTTGTACGAAGCCTTTGATTCGTCCGAAGTCAGGCGCTTTGGAGCGTGGCTGGACTTTCAGGGGAGTGCAGAATTGCATTATCTTGTCTTCGAATCCCCAACGCGCCTGGGACTTTATCGCAAGGTGCATGACAGCCACGCGCAACGCACTGGAAGCGGTCCGGCCTTTTACGATTCGGACGAAATCGGTTTGAACCTGACGCCCGGCCATTTCTACATCATGATCACAGGATGGCAACGCTCCGACATCGTCTTTTTCTCGGGCGATGCCGATGCCCTTTCCTCACCCTCCTTCGGGCAATATGTGCAGGGCCATGGCTTGGATCGCTACCCGTTGGAAGATGATGCCATCGGCGCTTACAGCCTTTATGCCAGTTCCCTCTTTCACCAGCAAATCGAAACGCGACGCCCCTGGCTGACGATCCGTCCGCAGGAAGCCAAAATTCTCCCGGAGCAGGCATTGGATGCGCGCCTTACGATCCAGACCAGCGGCTTGGCGCCGGGCGATTACGAAGGCGCGATTCGTATCGAACATAACGCCGGAGAAAATGAAAGCATCGAAATCCCCGTGCACCTCCATATCGATCCTGCCGGGGTTTTTCAAATTTATCACCAGCCTCCGGACCGCGCCGTGGAAAGCGGACAATCGGTGGCGCTTCGCGTGGGCGTCAGTGGCGAGGGTCCATTGCGCTACCAATGGTATCGCGATGGCGAAGTGCTGACGGCTGCCGATCATGTCAGCGGCTTGACTTCCCACACGCTCCGTTTTGATCCGCTTATGCTTTCGGACGACGGCTATTATTTTGTCAAGGTGGAGGGGCCGGAAAGCACGCTGCAAAGCCGGGAAGCACGATTGCGCGTGATCGACATGACGCCCTTGCCCGCGCCCGAATGGATCGATGCTTCCGACGGCAGCCGCACGGATCGTGTGGCCGTCCGCTGGAGCGAGGTGGAAGGCGCGAACTTCTACCGATTCTATCGCAGCGCCGGAATCGACACGCCACGCATTCCCGTAGCCGGGTGGATCAATCGGCTGGGGTATGGCGATCTCGATGTGAAACCCGGCACGGTTTATTATTACTGGGTGCGCGCGGCGGAAGACATTTCGGGAAGTCGTGCGAGCGATTTCGGCCCCTATGACACGGGCTTTTCCGCGCCTTACCTGCACCAGACCGCTCGCTTTGCCGACGCCCTGATTTGCCGGGTGGTTTCGTCTTATCGCGAGGACAGCATTGCTCCCGCGCAGAACGATGCCATAGAATTCACCCTGGGCGCGTGGGATTATGGATGGCGCAAATGGATCAATCAGATCGAAGGGACCGGAAGCGCCAGCCTTGAATATATTGCGCCCCTGGATCGGTGGACGGGCCTCCCGATTTACCAGAGCACCATCGGACGATATGGTCCGATCATGTATGTTTATCGGAGTCGGATGGGACAAAACAATTCGAACGCATCGCCAGCCCCAAGTGGAGCAAGCAGTGGCGAGCCGGATCTGGCCGAAAATTCTGGCCCCGAATTTTTCGTGGCTCCACGATTTGATATCCGGCAGCCGGTGCATGTCGAAGCCACGGGTGGGTGGTTTCTGGGTTCCTGGAATTACGCGACCAACCAATGGCAAAGCCGCACCCAAGGCCATGGAATCGACCGTCCCGAATATGGGGTGCTGCCCGACCAGTGGCACAATGTGGTGCTCTACGACTATGAAATGGGTCGCTGGACGGAGCAGGTTTTTATCTTCAGCCATAGGCCCCGTTAGGCCGGGTTGGGCTTCGGGCCTTCGAGGATTTTGCGCATGGCAAATGCCTGCCAGGCCACGGCCGGGTTCATCGGCGTGTGGATGTAGCGATCCCAAAGCCCACTTTCGGTCCAGCCTTCGCGCTCGCCCGCCCAGTGGGAATTGTAGCAGTCGGGTCCGTTGAAGATGCCAAAGGGCGCATCGGGAAAGGCATGCATCTGGTGGCGCAGGCTCATGCGTTTCCAACTCTCCATCGCTGCGTCGGCCAGGCCTTCTTCCGCCATGGCCCAGATCATCCAGGCCATCGTCTGCGGCCAGACTCCCGCGTTTTCGCCCTCACCGGCAGGAATGGGGTAGCACGAAACGTCCGGCGGCGCGGGACTGCTGAAGGGCTGGCTCATCAGGCAAAGCCCTCGTTCCGTGTGGCATTCCTTCACGGCATGGAGCAGGGCCTGGCGGCGTTGTTCCGGCGTACCGCATTGGCCCAGGGCGGCCCAACTTTGCGCGTTCAGAAAGACGCGACCTTCCTCGCGCGAACCAATGGGGCGTCCCTTGTCGGTATAGCCACGAATGAAATGCGTTTCATCAAAGCAGGTCGTCATGGCCTCGCGGAGAGACGCCTGGAATTCCGCCATGGCTTCGGCCAGTTCGTTTTCGTTGCGCTTGCGGGCGATTTCGATCAGACGATCCAGCGCGCGGCAGGCCATGCCCGTGTTCATGGTCGATTCGCCATTATTGCCGCGTCCCATGGTAGAAAGGTAGTCATTCCAGTCGCCGTACAGGATGCGCACGAGCCCATGGGGCCCGGCGCCGATGCCCTGCCGCAGCCAGTCGAAGGCCAGCCGCACATGCTGCCAGAGCGAGGCGCTGCCTTTGTTGTTGAAGCGGCATTCGTCTTCCAGAAAATCATAATCACCCGTCTCGCACACATATTCGCCCACGCCCAGCATGAGCCAGATGGGAATGTCGCTGGGGTATGTTTTTTTGCGCGGGGCGGGGAGGGCCTTGAAGTTGTGACCGGCAGGGACAAAGCCGTCGTCGTACTGGGTCTTGGCCATAAATCGCAGGCAACCCTTTGCCAGATCTGGATACCATGGAGCCATGATCATGCTGTTCTCGCCGCATTCCCGGCTGCTGAATCCGCGCCACCCATAGCCGCCCAGCGCCAGGTAGGGTTCTTCGACGGAGCTGTCGTAATTGGCAAAGGCCAGAAGCTGGCCCTGGGTCCACAGGCATTCCTCGCGCATCCAGGCTTCCGGCGTGTCGAGTTTGGCAGGCTTCAGGTATTCGGCCCAGGCATCCTGACATCGCTCAGGATGAAAGCGTCCGAGATTATCGCGGGCGCGCTGGGCATCGGCATCGCTGCCATAACCCACGGCGGCGGGAAAGCGGATCGATTCTTTCGGGGCGATCTCGATTTTCTTGCGCAAAACCAGCGTGCAGTCGGAAAGAAAATCCGCTTCCCAGCCGGACTCGTTGGTCGTGATAAAAACATCGCCAATGGCCGGATGCACGTCGCGGAAAAATGCCGTTTGGCCGTCGGCCTGGGTACGGGTGTTTTCGCCGCGGGCGTTTTCTTCGGCGATACGGATGTCGCTGCGCCATTCCATCTCAGCGGAAAAATCGGCGTTGCCGCGATTGGTGATGATGATCCATCCCGCCATGCTGCGATCGCCGCCGGGCAATGCCGCGAAGCACTGCTCCACCTCAAGCCATGCCCCCCGCCATTCGACGGAGCCGCGATACTGCGCCAGGCCGCAGCCGTAGGCTATTTCCTTTTCGCCACGCAGTTCCCCGTGGATCAGCGAGCAATAATCAGAACCTTCGCGCAGCATGGCGTAAAGCCCCGAGCGGCAGTGGCTTTTGTTTTCGGTGATGGTGATGTGGCCCGTCGCGCCTTCTGTGGTGAAGAGTTCAACATTGCCCCATCGGTTGAGAAAACCGCTGAGCCGTCCCGTGGCGACCAGATGCTTGAAGGGGGCATGGGGGCTCATGCCTTCCGTTGCGGTGAGTCTGAAGCGCGGCATCCCGCTTTCATCATTTTCCCAGCATCCATATTTTCCCTGAGCGGAGAATTCCATGTTCATTTCTTTATCCGATCTTTGCCGCTTCCAGCGCTTTGTGATAATCATCCTCGCCCAGCACCGCTTCCAGCATGGCCAGCACGTTTTCGACGGGTGTGTGCATCTGTACGGCATGGGACGGCGCGGCAATGTAACCGCCGCCCTTGCCCAATACCTCAACCAATTTCCGGCATTCAGATTTCACGGTTTCGGCATCGACGCGCGGCAGGAGTTGCTGCACGCTGATGGCCCCGTGAAAACAAAGGCGGTCCCCGAACTCGTTCTTGAGCCGATCCGGTTCCATGTTGGCGCACTCGACCTGGACGGCTTCGAGACAGTCGATTCCGGCCTCGATCAGTGAGGGCAGCATGGCATAGGCCGATCCATCGCTGTGAAAGAGACGGAACGCGTCGGGCATCCATTCGCGGGCGCTGGAAAAAAGCCGCTCATGAACGGGCCGAACCACGCTGTCATAGGTATCGACAGAAAAAAGCGGTCCCGTCTGGCTCCCCAGATCGTCGGCAAAAAAGAGCAGGTCAATCCGGTCACCCGCTGCGTCGGCAATGTTTTTCAGGCGGCGCTCCCAGTAGTCTCCGACTCGGTCCAGTCCGCAGCGCGCCAGGTCGGGGTCGGCCACCAGGTTCATCATGGTCATTTCCATGCCCGTCATCCAGGTATAGATTTCCAGGGGATTTCCGGCGGTGATGCGCACGGCTTTTTCCTCGCCGGCCTGCTCCAGTTTCTCATCGATCAGGCGCGGCAGCGCGTCATAGTCGTAGGCATCGGGATCGGGCCAGGGAAAGGCGTTCATCTCGTCGCAGCTCGTGATCGTGGCAAGGGGGCAGACAGAAATCTCGTTATAGGAGCCGCCGCCATATTCCACTTCCTCGCGCTCGACGCCCCAGATGTCCTTGCCCCCTTCCGGCGCGGGACCGGTGTAGGGTACGCCGACCTGGATGACATCGTCCGAAGCCATCCGCAGGCGATCCCAGTCCAGATTCTGCTTGGCAAGTTCCGTGCGCAGGCATTCCTGCATTTCGCGGGTTGGCCCAAAGCCCCAGGAAAAAGGGACGCGGTCGGGTTGCTGGTGCTGCATGGCGCTTCGTACTCGTTCTTTGGCTGTGCTCATTTCAATGCTCCTTGTGGGTGTCTGTATTTTTCGTCAAAGTTCGGCTTCATATTCGCGGCGCAGTTCGCCGACAAAATGATCGGCCAGGCGCGTCGGTTTCGGTACACGAAAGCCGTCGCTCACGCGCAATGTCAGGCGGATTGCCTCGGCCAGGTCCAGCCGATGGCCGACCGACACAAAAATGGGTTTTACACCATCGCGCGTACGAAGTACATAGCCGATTGTTTCGTCGTGATGAAGCAGGCGCGCGCGATTGCCGCGTTTGGGCCCGGGCTCGCGATGTTCGCCCACCAGGCGCGACTTGGCGCAGCCGATGGCCGGAATATCGAGCAACATACCCAGGTGCGTGGCCACACCCATGCGCCGCGGATGAGCCATGCCCTGCCCGTCGAAGAATATCAGGTCCGGCTTTTTCCGAAGGCGCGCATAACACTCCATGAGTAGGGGCCCCTCGCGAAAAGTCAACAAACCCGGCACGTAGGGGAAGCGCACGTCGTCACTCAAGGATACGCGCTCGACCTCCTCCAGGCCGGGAAAGGTGAAGACAATCATACCGGCAAAGCCCTTGTTCGACTTCTTACCCCAAGAGATGTCGGCTCCCGCGATAAGGCGAGGTTTGGGCAACTTGCCTTCGCAGACGACATGCTCGCGCAGGCGCTTCTGAATGGCGACGGCTTCCGTCGGAGTCACGTCCCAGGGATGGATGAGGGGGTTCAGTCTTTTTGCCAAGAAGTCATCCCTTTGCCGCATTATTCGCTGTGGCTGAGGATATCGATGACAGGCTTGCGGGCTTCGCGCCAGATGCGGTGCAGGGCCATTGCGCATGCCACCAGCCACCCCGCCAGGGCCAGCAAGAGCAGCCAGGACAGGGGAAAAGCAAAGAGCTGCTCCGGCAGAAACTCCCGCCCCTGTCGCCAGTCCAGATACCAGCGGTTACTTGCGTAAAAGGCCACCGCGCACAGTCCGATACCCAGGCCGATGCCAAGCCCGCTGATCAGACCGATCTCCATGCCGATCAGACTCACGACCCGGCCCGTGCCGGCTCCCAGCGCGTGGAAGAGTCCCTGTTCCCGCTTGCGCTTGGCCAGCATCCATTCCACCGACGACGCCAGATAGCCCAGCGACAGCGCAAAGACCAAGGCGCCGAAACCCACGAAGCCCCAACCCACCAGCTGGATAAAGGCGAGCGCCCGACGCCAGGTGGCCGTGCTGTCCACCAATTCCAGGCCGAGTTCGGGCAACTTCTCGCGAATATTGTCGATGGCCTCGGCCGTTTCCAGTTCCACATGCAGGCTGCGGTATTCTTTTTTCGTAATGCCATACCAGGCATTCATCGCCTCCACCGCCTCCAGCGGCACCACCAGCCCCAGCAGGTTTGGATTGCGGCTCAGACCGGCAACGCGGCATTCCAGCTCGCGCACCTTGGCATCGGCATTATATCGCTTGCCCGGACGCAGGCTTGACTCACCCAGAAAAAGCCGGAACTGCCGACCCACCGCCGCCGCCTCGCTCAACTTGGGCAGATTGTTGCTTTCGGCGAGGGTCATGTTATAAAGCTCGAGAAAATACTGAGCCACCACGCAGGGCACCTGGCCGCCCTTGCTGAAATCATAAGTGAAGTTTGCGGGTTCGTCGTCGCCCAGCAACCAGCCATGGACACCCGTCACCGAAATGTCGGTGCGATAGGTGACTCCCACGAGAGTGGCCTCGGCACTGACGGGAAACTGGAGCGTGGCTTCGGGCGAAAGACGCTTCACCCCGGGCAGGGCCGCGACTTTTTCGACCGTATCGGGGCCGATCTTCGCCGTCTCCACTTGCAGCCAGATCATGTTGACCACCTTGGGGCGCAGGAGGATGCGGTTTTCAGGAAAGATGCTGCTCAGATATTGCTCCAGACTGCGGCCAAAGCCCAGGCCCGTGACCATGGAAAGCCCCAGCGCGAACATGCCCAACGCCATCCCCAGCGTCACCCAGACGTAAGAACGCCATCGGGCACGCAGCGAAATCCAGAGAAGATAAAGTCGCGCGGCAATATGCATAGGGCCTATAGACTACCCCAATCGCGCTCGTAATCGCAATTGCAATCGAATGGTTTGCCAAATTTCCGGCCCCGGCTCGCAATAAGCGACCGGAGTATCTACTTTTTCTTGCGGCTCTTGGCTTTTTTGCCGCGGAGCATTTTATCCTGTTTCTTCCGCTCTTCGGCGGCAGCTTTTTGTGCTTCCTTGGGAGCCAGTTTTTTTCGACCTGACGCCGCCTGCTTGTCAAGCTTCTTCAGGAATTTTTCCGGCATGGCCTCGTAGCCCCAAAGCGCCCCGCCGCCCATCATCTGCCGCCAGGCCTCGCGCCAGATATGAATATCACGCGGACCAATAGCCCGCAGGTTCTTACGCCCTTCGCGGTTGGGCAGGGGGTTGAAAGGCTTGTGCGGCAGAGTCTGGTACCAGTAGGCCACCGTCACCAGGTCAATGGCCAGGCAATTGGCGTGGCCCCGCTCGATGCTCCCGCGCAGCGAACTTTCAAAGATGACCGGGTCCTCGATATGGAAGCGATAGCAATGCGTGCGTCCGAGCCAACCCGTTTCCTTGTTCACACGGGGATACCCGAAGTAAGGATGGAGATAAATCTCCTTGGGCGACCAGGACGAGTTGAAATAATCCTCCGTCCCGGTTCCATGAAGCGATGGCGGCCAGGCTTCGCCGTCGATAAAAAACATGTCATCGCCTTCGCCGTACCACATGGGCGTCGGACAATCGACAAAGTAATTCACGCCCACATAATGACCACGTCCTTCAGCGTCGATGATGGGATGGTTGAATTTGTCCGTCAGGTTATCGGTCTGCGGGGCAAAGGTGGACCATTCATTTTCCATCTTCTCCGGCGGCGCTTCCAGGGTGCGGTTCCAGCAGGCGTGAAAGCGTCCGATATCCTCACCGAGCTTGTCGTAGCTCTCATAGTCCACATAATAATAAAAAGCACGGCACTGCTCGTCGGAATCGTTTTCGATGGTGATGCGCGCGCCTTCGGCAAAGGGCATGGGGAAATAACAGTTGAGCGCCTTGCCGTCCATGGGCGCGGCGGCCAGCGGCATGGAAGCATAGCAATAATTCTCGCCCCAGCCCTGACCGAAAAAGTCTCCGATGGGGCACTCGATCGAAGGCTCGTCATGGCCGTCCCAATAGGCGCGCAGGATCATGTTGCGTCGGTGCATGGGATCGGGATGGCCGATGGTGATCCAGATATGGCGGATGCATCCCGCGCCTTTCATCTCGGCAATGGTCACCGTTTCGCCGGGACCGATCTGGATGCGGTCGGCATTGCCGCCGGTACGGTTGTAGCTGGAGATGCGTTTGGTTTTTCCTTCGCGGAATTTGGCAATCGTGTCAAGGGGGCTTCTCATGGTTCCATCCTTTCAATTTGGCTTGCCGCGACACTTGATTGGCTTGCCAATTTTATCTGAAAAAGAAAGCGAATTCGATGCTTCCCGATGCCGGCAGGATGCCGGCGATACTTTTTTCGATCCATATCGCACCACCGGCATCTTGGCGGCCCAGATTGTATCGCCGGCATCCTGCCGGCTCCATAG
>CAYWYC010000034.1:12595-23236 GCA_964462565.1 uncultured Candidatus Sumerlaeota bacterium
AACCCGGGAATATCGATGTCGCCGTGAGAATCAGCAAAATAATTCCGCCCGTCACCAGCATCTTCTTAATCATGGCTCATCCTTTCAATAAGATTCCGCCATCTGCCGCTTATCGTTCGCCGTATTGTTTTTCGTAATAATCCTGATAGCCGCCGTTGATGATTTCCTCCCACCAGACGCGGTTGTCCAGGTACCATTGCACTGTGTCCTGCAGGGCCTGCTCAAAAGTATATTTTGGCTTCCAGCCGATTTCCGTTTCCACCTTGGAGGGATCGATGGCATAGCGCCGATCGTGGCCGGGACGATCCTTGACATAGGTAATCAGGCTTTCGGGCTTGCCCAGGATTTCGAGAATCTTCTTCACCACATTGATATTCTCTTCCTCGCTGCGGGCACCAATGTTATAAACCTCGCCAGGCTTGCCATGATGCAGCACCATGTCCACACCGCGGCAATGATCGAGCACATATATCCAGTCGCGCACGTTCCTGCCATCGCCATACACGGGCAGGGGCTTGTCATGGAGCGCGTTGATGATCATCAGGGGGATCAGTTTTTCGGGAAAGTGGAAGGGACCGTAATTGTTGCAGCATCGCGTGATCAGCACGGGCTGGCCGAAGGTGGCATAGGCCGCCTGCACAAACATGTCGGCCGAGGCCTTGCTGGCGGAATAGGGGCTGCGCGGGGCCAGGGGCGTTTCTTCTGTGAAATATCCCGTATCGCCGAGCTCGCCGTAAACTTCATCGGTAGATACTTGCAGGTAGCGCTCCACATTGTGCCGACGCGCGGCTTCGAGCAGGTTTTGCGTGCCCAGAATATTCGTTTTCAAAAAGGCCGAAGCATCGAGGATACTGCGGTCCACATGGCTCTCGGCGGCAAAGTTGACAATCGCGTCCACGCCGTCGGCCACGATCTTCTCCACTACCTCGGCGTCCTCAATATGCCCGCGCACAAATTCATGACGCGGGTTGCCTTCCAAATCCTGCAGACTCTTCAGGTTGCCCGCGTAGGTCAGGCAGTCCAGATTCACGATCTCATAATCGGGATAAGATTCCAGCATCATCCGTACAAAATTCGAACCAATGAAACCACAACCACCCGTCACCAGAATTTTCATGAAAACCCTCCGCTATGATATCAGGATAATTAGCATCATGCCGCCGCAACGCGTATGATTATTAAACAGACTTTGGGAAAAAGCAATATTTTTGGCGGGAGCCAGCGGAGGCTGTTGGTTGGTCGTATTCCGCGTGAAAAAGGCGTCGGTAAGCCGACGCACACCATGTTCCGTCCCCATTGAATTTCCGTGGGAGATTTTTGCCGGCAGGATGCCGGCGGTACTATTTGCGAAATATGAAAAAATGCGAGGAAAGATGGTCGGGGTGGCCGGGCTTGAACCGGCGACCTCAGCGTCCCGAACGCTGCGCGCTCCCAACTGCGCCACACCCCGTGCCGGACAACAGCTCTTTTTTTTACAATTTTTGTCCGGTCCTGTCAACTTCTTATTGTGAGAAATTTGTTTTGCCTGGGGAATACCCCTTCGCCTGAGCGGGTCTCAAACAGGAATACGCGAAAAAGATTGAAAAAGATGGCCCGGATTTATTCGTCAAGATCGTCCAGGTCGTCCAGGTCGTCGATATCGAAGTCATCATCCGGGCTTGGAACGGCGTTCGCTTTGTCCAGGACGCTCTCATCGGCAAAGATGGGCACCTTGAGTTTGCTGGCCAGGACCAGGGCGTCGCTGGGACGGCTGTCCACCCAGGCGCTGGTGTGGTCTTTGAGTTCGATATCGAGTTTGCTGAAAAAGGTATCCTGCTCCAGTTTGTCCACGATGATACGCTTCAGTTTGCCTCCCATGCCGCCAAGGACTTTCAGCACCAGGTCGTGGGTGAGGGGCCGGGGCGCGTTCTGCTCGTGGATCGCCATTTCCAGGGCGCTGGCTTCATATATTCCGATGTAGATGGGAAATTGCCGGTTATCGCCTTCTTTTTCACGCAGAACAACGGCGTTCATATCGGTGCTTCGGCAAATCTCCCGAAGTTCCATTTCGATCAGCATGACATGCTCCCATGGTACAGGTTTTAGTGGTTCATGTGGCCCTTGATTTCGTCCGGCTTTTTCGCCGCCTTCAGCGCGTCATCCCGCGTAATACGGCCGGCATTGAAAAGGTCCAGCAGTGAACGGTCCATGGTTATCATACCATTTCTCAGGTTCGCCTGCATAGTGGTATATAATTGCGGAGTCAATTTTTCTCGAATCTGGTTACGCACGGCGTCATTGGCAATCAGGATCTCCAGCGCGATCTCGCGTCCTCCATAAACCGATGGCAGCAGTTTCTGGCAGAGCACGCCTTCCAGCACACCGGCCAGCTGCACACGAATCTGCTCCTGCTGGTGCGGCGGGAAAACGTCGATCACACGGTCGCAGGTCTGCACCACGTCGGGGGTATGGAGTGTGGAGAAAACCAAATGTCCCGTTTCAGCGGCGGTCAGGGCGGCCGATATCGTCTCCACGTCACGCATTTCGCCGATGAGCAGGATGTCCGGGTCCTGACGCAGGGCATACTTCAGCGCATCGGAGAAACTTCGCGTATCCTGCGCCACTTCGCGTTGTTCCACGAGGCAGCGCTTGTGCTGGTGCAAAAATTCGATGGGGTCTTCCACGGTGATGATGTGCTTGTCCACGGATGCGTTGATATGATCAATCATTGCCGCCAAGGTCGTTGATTTACCGGAACCCGTCGGCCCTGTCACCAGAACAAAACCCGTGGGTCTCTGGCACATGCGCTCGAGCACCTGGCGCGGCAGGCGCAGTTCTTCAAAGGACTTGATGTTCGTGGGAATAGCGCGAAAAGCCGCCGCTACGGTTCCCCTTTGCATGTGGACATTCACGCGGAAGCGGCTCAGTTTGGCAATGCCCAGAGAAAAGTCCAGTTCCCAGTTTTCCTCAAAATCCCGCTTTTGCACATCGCTCAGAATCGAATAGATCAGTTTTTGGGTCCAGGCAGGGCTCAGGCGCGGACCATCGACGTCGGTGATGTTGCCATGGACGCGCAGCACCGGCGGCCGCCCCGTGGCGATATGCAAGTCCGATGCTTCCGACTCCACCATCAGGTGCAGCAGTTGGGTCATCGTGTATGGACATTCTTCTGTCCCGGCCGGTCTTTTGCTGGGTGCGGGTTGCGAATTTGTGGTTGCCATAATGCGAAGCTCCCCCTTTAGAGCAATTTGCGTGTTTTCCTGGTCAAGCGGAACACCTGAAACCCGGTCCCCCCACAGTCATACCGATTACGGTTTCAGATATTGGAACCTTCCTCTATACCTTTCGGCTTAAACAGGCATATGCTGAAGGTATTCTCTTCTTTTTCCCGGAAAAAAGGCGTCTTGGATTAAGGCGGGGAACCGGATCAATCGCGGGACGTATTTGTGGATGAATCCTGCCCATCTTCTTCATCATCCTCTGGATCCGGTGGGTTTACGGATGGGTTCCGGCCAAATTCCGAAAAGGGGCTGTCGGCCGGACGCAGCGAAAAGCGTTGGCCCGTGCTGGAATCGGGGGGCGGTCCCGGCTTGGACCAGAATCCCCGATCTTCCGGCGCGTCCACCATGGGATCGAATCGCTTTCGCCTGGCAAAGGGGCTTTGGCTTTCTTCGGATGGTGATTCGGGAGCCTTTTTTTGCGGAGGCTGAGCGGTTGGCTTTGCCGGACTTGGTCCTGGGCGCTGCGCTTGAACGGGGGCTGGACTGCTGTCCCTGGCCAGTAATTCCTGAAGCGATTTTCGAATATCTTCCGGCAGTTCGTAATCGGGATCGATCCGGAAAAGTTTCCGCACTTCTTCGCGGGCTCTCTGGCTGTCTTCAATCTGGATAAAATGGCGCAGAAGGGCCTCTTTTTGCGGAACGGCCAGGCCGGATTTTTCTTTCTTGCTATCGAGCGACTTGATCGGTCCCTTTGGCTTTTTCGGCTTTTCCACTTTATGCCGTCCCAGGAGATCCTGTCGCTCCTCCTGCATGCGTTCTTCTTCCGTCATGAAAAAAGGCCGTATTCCGTAGAATAGAGCCGTGACCAAAATACCAAACCCAAAACCGCTCAGGTGGGCCCAATAGGCAACACCGCCTTTGTCCCCGACGCCAAGGGAAAAAAGCCCCCAGAAAACGTTGGTGACGACAAAATATATGCCCAGAACCAGAAGGCCGGGGCACTTATAATATCCGGCGCCTCCCTTGATGATTCGGATGAAAAAAATGAAATAGACGTAAAAAAGTTTATAATCCATCCACGGCATCAGAATCACCGACGCGCCCGCAATGGCAGCGATAGAACCAGACGCGCCCACCAGCGGGATATTCATCTCCATACTGAAGTTGAAGGGGCCTTCCAACAGAAAGTTCGTCGGGGTTACAGCATGGTGGCCCAAGGCCGCCAGCACTCCTCCGATCAGATAAATCGCCGCCATCCGCCAATGGCCGATGCGATCTTCCACCGCCATGCCCACCAGATACAGATAAAGCATGTTGAAGGCAAGATGAAGCAGCCCGGCGTGGAGAAACTGGTAGGTCACCAGACGCCAGGGCTCCTCCTTGAAGCTGAGACTGTCAAAGGCAAATTGCTGTAGAAAGGCATCCTGCTCTATCTGCGGGAGAAGCGGCGCAAAAAAAACCAGGACATTAATCAGCAGAAAGGTCCATGTGACCCACGGACGCCGTAGAACGGCGCGCGCAATGCCCACGGGAAAAAAGAAGAAAAACATTGTGCCTCCTTCATGGAGGAATCATGCCCGGCTCAAGAGTGCCTTGACGGCCCCTTCCACATCATCCTTCCGCATGAGCGATTCGCCCACCAGGATCGCGCTGACGCCCCTGTCCCGCAGGTGCGCCACATCGGTTGCCGTGTATATGCCGCTTTCCGAAACGACCAAAGGAGTGGCCTGGTTCTGCTGTGCCGCCAGGTCTCTTATAAGAGGCATCATGCGGCTCGTATGTTCCAGTTCGGTATGAAAATTTTTGTCATGGAGATTGCGGTTGTTCACGCCCAGGAGCCGTGGACGGATTTCCGTCATCGCCCGAATCACATCGGACCGCGAATGCGTCTCCACGAGGGCCGTCATGCCCAGTTCCTCCGCCAGACCGAAAAACTCCTGCAGCTGGTCGGTCGTCAGGATGGAGGTGATAAGCAAGACGGCGTCGGCCCCATAGGCGCGGGCTTCATAGAATTGGATGGGGTCGATCATGAATTCCTTACGCAGCATAGGCAGGCCGATGGCGGCGCGGACGGTCTTGAATATTTCCAGGGATCCCTGAAAAAAGGGCGCGTCGGTAAGCACGGAAACAGCCGCCGCGCCTGCATTTTCATAGGCTTTGGCGATTTGCACCGGATCAAAATCTTCCCGGATCAGACCCTTCGAGGGCGACGCCTTCTTCACCTCCGCAATCAGCCGCACATGGCCGGGAAGATCGAGCGCGAGCCGGAAATCCCGTGCTGCCGGCTGGTCCAATGCCCGGCCCCGCATTTCTTCGAGCGACGTTTCCGCCTTCAGCGCCGCCACCTCGTCCCGCTTGCTTTCCACAATCCGTCGCAGGATGGGGCCGTAATCGATCTGGTCTTGCGTTACTTTTTCCATGCTCACGCTTTCTCGCCGATCTGGCTGAGCATCAGGATCTGCACATGGTGAGGCTCGATCTCCAATTCTTCCACCACAAAATCCACGAAGGCGTTCCCGTAATTCAAAAGAAAGGGCGACAAGGGGCCGAGCGTTCTTTCCTGGGGATGGCCCTTGGGCCGCAGCGATTGCATAATCCGGTCGCGGTGCAGTCCGGCGTTATCCTGTTCTCGCTTGATGACCTGGCGCAGGCGTCCTTCCAGTTTGCCCAGCGATTTCTGCTCGCTACCGAAAGTCTTCTTGATGGCGCTTTTGATCTCGGGTGTTTCAGCCAGGGAGCCGATCTTTTGCGCAAAGCGATCAAAGGCCTGTTTCTGGCTTTCCTTCAGGGAGTCCATGGCTTCCAGCGCCTCGCCATAATCCCCGTGACGCTCAAAGTTTTCTTCCAGCCCGTCCCAGTCTTCCTGCTCCAGGATAGACTCGGAGATGTCGTATTTTTCCAGCTGACGTTCCACACGCGGCTCCACCAGCAAGGCTCGCGGACGATGGAGCACGTGGTTCGGGCAGGTTTCGTAAAGTTCCGGCAAGCCTGCCTCGATCAGCATATCCACATAGGCCTGTTCGCCGGGGCCGCCCACCATGGCGATCACCGGCAGCGCAGCGTCCTGGATCAGCGGCCGCGTGGCCACATTCGGGCTGAAATGCGCGGGCGATTCGTCCAGCTCCCGCAGCAATGCATTGGCACTCATTGTTTCAATAGGTTCGTTTGATTCCGGATTCAGGATCGCGAAAGCGTCATCCTGCCGCACCACCTTGCAGCGACGTCCATTGCGATAGACAAAGAAATTCACGTCATCGGCATTACGATGGATCGGCGTGGGTCGTCCTTCGGCCTTGCGCTTCTCGGCGGTTGCGATCAGGGCCTGCGTTGCCGCTCCGGCTTTTTCGATTTCCCGCCGCAGAATCCCCGCGCCGCGCCGTCGAAGCGCTTCCAGCCGCGACGAAACCAGAACCAGGCCATATTCGCCCAGCAGCCGCATCATCCCCCGCGCGAAAAAGTTCTCCAGGTTTTCCGAAGCGGCGATCATCTCCCGCCACTCCCCAAGCAGCACCTCCTTGAATTCGCTGGGGTGGGTGCGTTCATCCAGCAGGTCCAGGTATTCGGCCAGTTTTTCATCGTCTGCCGGAATGTCAAAAACCGACTGGCCCGCCGGATGGTCATAATCATATTGCCAGTCAGCCACATCGCCTTTGCGAGTCAGATAGCAGGCACTTTGGATCTCTTCAAAATCGTGATCTTCCGACGCAATCCAGAAGGCCGGAATGACGCGCCGGCCCAGCGTTGTCCCCAGATGTTCCGCCCATTTAATCGCTGCCACCGCCTTGTACAGCGTGTACAGGGGCGACAGAAAAAGCCCCGCCTGCTGTCCCGTAATCACGACGAGGGTCTCGGTATTCCCGAGTGCGTCGGTATTGTCGCCAAGCGCTTCGGGCAGTTTGCCATCGCCGCAGGCCTCTTCGTTAAAGGCGCACAACTCGTCAAGCTCCGCTTCGGACCAGGGCTCCACGCCATGCGACCGGCGAAGGTCCAGGCGATTCTTCCAGGCCTCCGCACTCAGGATATCGGTTTTTTCTGTTTCAGGTGTCATATCATATTTTGCGACAGTGGCGCTTCCCATGCCGCAGCTTATTCCTCTTGGTTCGGGTTGTAGATGAGGCCGCCCTTGTCCGCGTATTCCCGCAGAACCTCGCGGGCCGCCTCGCGCATCAGGTCGCGTCGGACCGCTATCCCCCGCTGCTCCAATCCCTCGACCCAGTTTTCCGGTTTCTGTCCTTCCTCGAACCCGGCCTCACCCCGCACATCGCTGTCCCGCGCCGCGCAGACCACCCGCGTCAGACCCGCCCAGGGAATCGCCCCCAGACACATGGCGCAAGGCTCGGAAGAAGTAAACAATTCGGCGCCCCGAAAAACATGGCGCAGGCTGAAATGCGCCGCCGACTGCTGGCCCAGCATGATCGCCATCATCTCCGCATGGGCCACTGAACACCGGCTCGTTTCCACCAGGTTCACGCCCACCGAAATGAGCCGTCCACTGCTGCCCTCGAAAATCGCCGCGCCAAAGGGACCGCCCGTCTTCTCCCGCACATTCCAGCGCGACAGCTCAATCGCCAGCCGCATACGTGCTTCGTCATTCTCGTAAAGACGCTCATCCCCATCCAGCCGGGCATGAATCCAATCGGGCAGACGCAGGGAAATCGCATGGGGAAGCATGAAAATTCATCCCGGGAAAGATATGGCGGAATCTTCCTGAAGAAAAATCTAGACTCAGGCGTTCGGCGAATATTCCGCGATATCCGTCAGTTTGATCGGCATTACCAGGAAAATCGACTGGTCATCATCGGGCATCACAAAAACCACAGGAGCTGTATTCTGCTTGATCTTCATGATTAACTTTTCGCTCTCGACAACCTTCAGGCAGTCCGTCAGGAAAATATGGTTGAAGGCGATATCAAAAGCCTCGCCGTCATAGTCGATATTGATGCTGCCGTGATAGGAGCCCACTTCCATCGTCCGCGAGGTAAAGTCCACCTTGCCCGGCTCAAAGCGCATGATGATCGAATTGTTGCGCTCTTCCGAAATGCGCGAGGCGCGCTGGACTTCGTTGATCAGTTCAGCCCGGTTAAAAGGAATGCGCCGCACAAAATCCGCCTCCTGGGGAATTACCATTTCATAGTTTGGAAAGATTCCGTCGATGCGGTTGCTCAGGTAAACGATATTGCCCATCTCAAAGGCCACCTGCCGCTCTCCAACGCGCAACTTCAGGCTGCCTTCATCTCCCAGGTTCCGGTGCACCTCGTTCAGGATTTTGCCCGGGATGATCGCCTGGGCCGGTTGGATACCTTCGATCTCCGGCACACTGCAACGCGACAGGCCCAGTTTTTTCCCGTCCGTCGTCACGCAGATCAGTTCATTGTCTTTGATATCAAAGAGCGAACCCAGCAGCACCTTGCGCGGGTCGCGCTGGGGCAGGGCGAAAAGAATATGGTCCAGAATCCGCCGCATGTTTTTGTTTTCCAGTTCGAGGGTGGTACCGGCATTCAGTTCCGGCCAGTCGGGCCAGTCTTCGGCGCTTTGGGTGGTCAGCGTATAAACCTTGCCCTCGCAGGCAATACGCGCCTGGGTTCCCGAAAAATCAAGCTCCACCGTTCCACTGGGCAAGCTGCTGACAATGTCGCGAATCCGCTTGGCGTTGACCGTAACGGCTCCCGATTCGGTCATTTCGCACTGGACGTTGCATCGCACACAGGACTCCATGTCGCTGGCTTCAAAAAGGGCGGTGCCGTCATCATTGGCCGTGATCAGGATATTACCCAGGACAGCCAGGCTGCTGTTGGGATTGGCAACTCCGTGGGTAACAGCAACGGCATTGGCCAGAACGTTTTTTTCAAAGCGCAGTTTCATCGAAAGATTCCTTTCGCATGTATAAAGATGGCGGCGGCTCATCCGGATTCAACCAGACAGCCAAATTCCTGATAAAGAAAGACCTTCGGGCAAAAATCCAATTGGCTTTTTTGCTCTCATAGGCTATGCAATGCATAGCAAAAGTGCAAGCGTTTTTCAAAAGGAATGCGCCATCCCACGCAAAAAGCCGGCAAAAACGCAAGGCCGATTGAACCATGCCCCATCAACTCGCCAGGCGCCGCAAGAGGGAGACTGATTCTGAAATGGCCGCCCGCAAGCAGGAAAAAGCCTCCACCCATACCATGCCGAGCCGCTATCTCGCCCGCGATTTTGCCGCGCGCCTGCTTCGCTGGTACGATATCGAAAAGCGCGAACTCCCCTGGCGTGATATTGACGACCCCTACGCCACTCTCGTTTCCGAGTTTATGCTCCAGCAGACCCAGGTCGCCACGGCCACGCCATATTTCCGGCGTTTTATGAAAATTTTCCCCACCGTCCAGTCCCTTGCCACAGGCCCCGAACAGGAAGTTCTGCGCGCCTGGGCCGGGCTCGGCTACTATTCCCGCGCCCGCAATCTTTTTGCCGCCGCGCAGAAGATCGTCCGCGATTATGGCGGCAAGGTCCCCGACCAGTTGCCCGACCTGCTTTTTCTGCCCGGCGTGGGGCCCTATATGGCCGGGGCCATCGCCAGCATCGCCTACCAGATTCCCGCGCCTGCCGTCGATGCCAACGTCATTCGCGTACTTTCACGCCTCTTTGCCATGGACGATAACCCCGCCAGCCCCAAGACCCGGCGCAAACTCGAAGAAATTGACCTGGTCCTCATGGACCGAAGCCGACCCGGCGACTTCAACCAGGCCATGATGGAACTCGGCTCGCGCGTCTGCACCCCCACGGGGCCGCTCTGCGACCAATGCCCCGTCCAGAAGCACTGCCGCGCGCTCCAGGAAGGCGCGCCCGAAAAATACCCCGTCCTGCCGCCCAAGCCCAGGACGGTCCGGCAGACCGAGGCCTGCGCCATTTTAAGGCTCGTCGATCGCTACCTCATCGTCCAGCGCCCCGCCAATCGCGGACGCTACCGCAATATGTGGGAGTTTCCCCATGTCGAGTTGCAGGGCCGCCGCAAGGCCGAAGACCAGCTCCGCGACCACATGCTTCAGGCCTTCGGCATGCATATTGAAATCGAAGAAGAATGGGCTGAAATCCAACACCAGGTCACCCATCACAAAATCACCAAAAAAATCTACCGCTGCAAAACCGGCGCCCAACTCCCCGAAGCCGAAAAGGAACAAAGCGACTACCGCTGGGCCACCCTCGAAGAAATCGAACAACTCCCCCTCGGCGCCCCCCACAAAAAAATCCTCAAACTCCTCCAGGAATCCGAAAACTTCTTCCACTAAAGCAACCGCCCTTGTACGACCTTTACAACCTGACCGAAGAAGAAATCGCCTTGGTGGAAGGCGAGAGTTGAATGCCGCTTAATGGCAGAGGCCCCTGGAGCGTTCTGTCCGCAGGGAATGGCCTTGACTTGCGGGGCGGTTCGGGGCAGACTTATTTCAATAACTGGCCCTTCCTGGAT
>CAYWYC010000035.1:0-23215 GCA_964462565.1 uncultured Candidatus Sumerlaeota bacterium
GGGGCGCGCTTACAGCGCTTGCTTTTTTTTTGCGGCCCTGATCCTGGGGTTCCGCTTCCTTCGGTCGCTCCACCCCAGGCTATGATGAATCGCGCTTTCAGCGCTGAAAACAAGGGGCAATGAACGTGTCTTTATTTATGTTACAGCCTCACTCCACCATTCGTTCCCGATCGCATTTGCGGGGGTATTAAATCCCAAACGGATAGGGGTATGAAGGATCAAGGGTCGGAAGCCCTGAGCGTGGCCTTGGAAAATTTCCGAAAATCGAATTTCCCGCTATTGCCTGAATTTGGTCTTTTCAGTGATAGGCGGCAATAATCTCAGGAATTGCTTTCTTTATGGGCGAAATCGTTTATAATATAATATTAACAAGGGGGAGCAGGTCGTTTTTCTGCGAGGATCATTATGGCTATTTCCGACAGAGCCAAAGGCGGGGCTGAAAACCAGGCCCAAACGCCCGAGCAGATTTACGCCCGAAAATCCCGTCCCGCTTTTGTCAAGCTGCTGCGCCTGGGAAACTATCTCGTCAGCAAGATACAGTTTCGGCTGCTGCAATTCCGCCACCGCCAAATTCTTTTTAACGCCAAACCCCTGGCCGAACATTTGGAAGAAAACATTTTTCCGCTCCTCCATTCGGAAGGAGAAAGATGGCTCACCATTTCTCTGCGGCAAAACGAAGAAGGTGAATGGAGCCTGAGCGGTAATTCGGATAACCGGGAATTTCAGTTTCCGGGAACACAGGAACTCGCCGAAAGTCTGCAGGAAACGGGCGTTCGCAAAATCCGGCTCGATCATCATCTCGAATTCCAGCAGATACTCGAAGCCTTGCTCCTGCTTATCCATGCCCATTCCAGTTTTGACTCAGTGAAAGCTTCGGAACGCCAGCGCAACCTGCTCAATTCGCGCATGGTCGCGTCGATCATGATCAATGGCAGCGGCTTTCATAAAAGCTGCATGCACATGCGTTATAATCGTGAGAGCAAGATTTATGAAGTGGAATATACCTATTGCGAGTTGCTTTTCTCGCGCGTTATTCATAACTATATCAGCATGAAGGCCAGTCTCGGCGATCACCGGGTTTTGTTCCAGCTGACCCCGCGCATTGCCTTTCTGATCTTTGTCGTTCTCATATTGCCAATCGCCCTGGCGCCAAGCTTTCCCAAATTATCCCTGGTTATCTGGATAGCCGCCGATATAGTCATTGCCCTGCTGGCTGTAATGGCGATGCGCATGATCGGATCCATCCAGTACGACAAGGAACATCGCGATATTCTGATTGAAGAATATATCCGCAGGCAGAGAGAAACGGAGGCCGAGCTGAGGCGGCTGAATCAGGAACTGGAAAATCTGAACGAATTGAAAGATGAATTCCTGCGCATCGCCAGCCATGACCTGAAGAATCCCCTGACTGCCATTTTGGGATCGGCAGGGGTGGTGGAGCGGCTGGTCAAGCCGGGCGAGCCCCTTCAGGAAAACGTCCATCGAACAATCATGCAGATCGGAAACCGCGCCCGCGATATGCAGCGCATCGTTGAGGACTTTCTGGACTTTCAGGTTCTGGAAGGCGGACAGATTCGCCTGGAATCGCAAAAGATTGATTTGGGCAAATTGGCGGCTGAGGTGCTGGAAAGCAATGAGGAGTATGCCGATAGAAAAGGCATTGCCTTTGAATTGGATACCCAGGACAATCTTCCCGAAATCGATGCGGACCGTTCGCGCATTCAGCAGGTCCTGCAAAACCTCATCAGCAATGCGATCAAATTCTGCAATGATGGCGATCATGTTAAGGTTTCCATCTATCGCGATGGGCAGAACCTGAAATGTGAGGTGCGTGACGAAGGCCCCGGCTTGACAGAAAAGGACCTGGAGAAGACATTTCAGAAATACGCCCGCCTCAGCAACAAACCGACGGGCGGCGAAAAGAGTTCGGGCCTGGGCCTGTATATCTGCAAGCAGATCGTCGAATTGCATGATGGCGCTATCGGCGCGACCAACAATGACGACAAGGGGGCGACCTTCTGGTTCAGCCTGCCCCTGGACTCGCACCATGACGAAGGTGAGGAGCAATAAGATCAAGAACCTTTCCTGTCAATTTTCGTGGAATCCAATGCAAACCAAATACTTTTTTAGAGATATTCTTGAACCGGGCCCGATGTTATGGCAGAATCATTACGGCTCGGCGCAATTTCCGGCTAACCGCATTAAAAAACAGGTCCTTCCGGGATTTTAGGGGAAAGTTTAATCGGATGGTCTGAATGCGATGATATTCAAGATTTGCCTGAAAGATTCAGGCGAAAAGCCCGGAGGGCTTTCCCAAAAAATAGCCACGGGTTTTAACCCGTGGGATAGCGCGGAATAATATGGTACAAGCCTGGAGGGGTTGCCCTTGTGCGACTTGGGATCTTGCTTGTAAAACAGGGAAACCCCTTCGGGATTGTGCTGAAATCCCAAAAAACCAGGAAGGGCCAAAAAAACAAAATGAAGGAACAGGTAACATCTATGCATAAGAAAAGCAGCTTCCTATTTATAGGCATGATTTTGGTAATGGGGCTCCTGGCCGCTTGTGGGCCGACGGAAAAGCCCCCGATCCGGCAACCCCAGAACTTTCAGCAGATTATTGAAGGGGCGAAAGAGAAAGTTTTTCCGGCGCTGGTTTTTGTCAAGCCCATTGTGGAAGAATACAGCTCCGGCGAAAAAACCAAGCACCAGGTTTTTGGCAGCGGCGTTATTATTTCTCCCGACGGCCTTGTCGTCACGAATAACCATGTCGTGGAAAAGGCGATTCGCGTGCATTGTGTCCTTTCCGACAAGGACCAGGTTCCGGCGACAATTCTGGGACGCGATCCCGATACGGACCTGGCCCTGTTGCAGTTGGAGGAAATCGATGGCAAAACCCCCCTGCCCTATGGTGAATTCGCCGACTCCGACAAGGTGTCGGAAGGAGACTTTGTGATGGCTCTGGGCAGTCCCTTTGGTTTCAGTCGTTCCATTTCGCTGGGTATTCTGTCGAACACGCAGCGTTATCTGGGTTTTGACAGCAGCCAGTATCGCTACAATACCTGGCTCCAGACCGACGCCGCCATCAACCCCGGCAACAGCGGTGGCCCCCTCGTAAACATCGAGGGCAAAATCGTCGGCATCAATACCCTCTCCATGTTCTGGGGTGAAAATATCGGCTTTACCATACCCTCGAACGTAGTCCGCGACATTGCCGGTCGCCTGGAAAAGCACGAAACCGTCCAACGCGCCTGGACCGGCCTGAAACTTCAGGCGCTGAAAGACTTCTATACCGATACCTTTACCGATGCCGAAAGCGGTGTGCTTGTTTCTCATGTAGAAATCGGTTCTCCGGCGGAAAAAGCCGGATTTCAACAAGGCGATATTCTGGTGGAGGTTTCCGGACAGGAAGTGGAAGGCACCTATGTGGAAGACCTGCCTGATATCGAATGGCTCCTCGCAGACCTGCCGGTCAGCGAAAACGTGACCTGCAAGGTGATGCGGGATGGCGAGATCAAAACCCTGACCATGACGCCCACCCTCAAGGGTAAGGTCGAAGGCGACGATTTTGACTGCCGACGCTGGAACATGACGGTCAAGGAAATCAACAAGCACAAGGAGCCGGGCCTTTACTTCTACAAAAAGGAAGGCATCTTTGTGCAGGGCGTCCGCTATCCGGGCAATGCCAGCGAAGCCGGCGTTCGCGGCGGCGATATCCTCCTGAAAGTGGACGGCAAGCCCGTGGAGACGCTGGATGATATCGAGAAAATTTATGCGGAGATTGTGGAAGACGAAGAGCGTGAAAAGAAGGTCCTGATCGAGCTGCAACGGAAGCGCAGCAAGAACTGGATCGTTCTGGATTACACCAAGGACTACGATGAAAAAGAATAGACCGGGCTTAATAACCCACGACCATACAAGCACAGGAAGGCGAGAGCAGATGCGTTATATATTGACTTTAGCGATGATCGCGATTTCTCTTATTATGAGTCAGCCTCTTCAGGCACAGGATGCCGACGAGGCCAAGGACGAAGAACAGGAAGAGGCCGGCATCAGCCCCGAGATGCTGGGAAAACTGGCGGATTCCTTTGTGGCGGTGAAGATTTACTTCAAGCGTAACAAAAAGGAAGCAAGCGGTGACCATGACTGGGGATCGAGCGCCTATGAAAGATCTTCCCGATACGAGGCTTTTATCGAACAAAAGCGACCCATGCGCCTGGGCGGCGTTGCCGTGTCAAAAAATCAGGTGATGATCTATGATGTTTTTCTGGATGATGAATATCTGGATTATATTGAAGTGGAGAATCTGAAGGGCGAAACGACTCGCGTCGAGCGCTTTGCCATCCTGAAAAACACTCCGGCCATGTTGCTGAAAACGAAAGCGGACGCCGGCATGGACCTGAGTCCACCCGAATTTGGCCAGGCTCCCGAAGATATCGATGAAGATACGGAACTTTTTGGAATCTCCCTGGAAGAAAAGGGCATCGAATACATGGTGCAATCCAGCCCCATGGGCGCGGGCCATGTTTACCTGGAAGGCCGTCCACGTCTGCAGGTTTCGCTGAACGGAACCGATATCGGCTCTGACAGTTCCAGTTATCACCGTTATCGGCAGCGAGGCATGGACCAGCTGTATCATACACCGTCGCTGATTCTGGATGCCGACCACAAGGCCATAGGAGTTGGTATCCTGGGCAAGATAATTATTCCCGGCGATGAAAACTTTGCCTGGAAGATTCAGGATCTGGATGAGGAGGCCCGTATCGCCTTCGAAGACTGGCAGCAACTCCAGACCAAAACCAAAGACCAATACAAAGACCTGATCCTGGAAACGCGGGTGGCCTTTCGTCAAAAGGCCGAAGATGATTCCTACTCCTACAATCGCTGGAGTTCGGACGCCGGAGATATTGCCGAAATTTATTTGTATGGACTTCCCATTTCCAAGACCCAACTTTTTATCCCGAATCGCATCCAGCGCGAACAGGCCAAGATTATCGATACCATCACCATCTTTCATGATGGCAAAGAGATCGAAGCCATTTTTTCCGGCGCTTACCAGACCATCGGCGGCTTTGTCGTTGAAACGAAGGAGTCCGTCTTGCCCTATGACGCAAGCGTTTTTTCGCAGGATTCCGCGCCCCGCATCAGCCCCATGATCACGGTTTTGCCCCAGCGCAAATTTGGCGGCAAGTTCATGGAGATGGGTTACGACCGGTATCTTCATGATATTCGAGGCTATAAGGATATCCCGGAACCAGTCCCGACCAATCAACTGACGGTGGGATCCTATTATATGGACCGGGACAGAAAGATTCGGGCCATGATGCTGGAACAGCGCAAGGAAGATGAAGACAAGGACCGCTTTCGTCAGGATCCCGACGGATACTATTATGGAGGCAGGGTGGAATTTCGGCGCATGTACACCATGTCGGAACTGATGGACCTTTTCCAGAATCCCGCAGCCCACTACGACAAGACCATCGTCTGGCTTCCGGAAAAAGAAGAAAAGCGCAAGATGTGGTTTGGCGTGGAGTTTCAGGCCATTTCGCCCGACCTGGCCAAGCACTACGAAATTGAAAAGCAAACGCTGGACGGCAAGATCGGCCTGATCGTCTCCACCGTATATCCCGATTCTCCGGCCGATAAGCTTGGAATTGATGTGGGCCATGTGCTGCTCAAACTGCAGGAAGGCGAAGAGGACCCCATTGATCTCCGCGCTTCCAGCGATGATTATTATGGCTTGCGTCGCTATTACGGGATGGATTTCTCCGGGGACTATCGTTCTTACCGCGACAACCGCCCCTGGCCCACGCGCGAGACCATGCTGACCAAATTACTCGAGGTGATCGGTGAAGGCAAGAAGGCGACCATCATTTATTTGGATGACGACTTCGAGAAACAGAATAAGGAATTCACGATCCAGGAAGCGCCCCAGGATTTTGCCAATGCCGAAAAATACAAAGATGAGGCGGCCGGTCTGACGGTGAAGAATATTACCTATGAAGTGCGCTATACGCTGAAACTGTCTGATGATTTCGGCGGCGTGGTAATTGCCGATATCGAAGAAGGAAGTCCCGCCGCAGTGGCGCGTGCCGGTTTTTCCGAAATCGTGACACAGATTGATGATCAACTGATCAACGACGTCAAAGATTATGAGCGCATCATGGAAGAAGCCGTTCAGCGTCTCCAGGACCAGGAAAAGGTTACGCTGCGCTTTACTCTCCAGTATCTTGATAAAACGCACTTTGCCGACATCACTATCCAACATTCCGACCTGGATGGCTCCAACGATCTGGAACAGCTGATCCAGATGATGAGCCAGTAAGAGGCGCGTATATTAAAAAAAGAAAACCCCTTCCTCCAAGCATTTTTGCTGGAGGAAGGGGTTTTTTCAAAACGCTCGCAAATACGTTCAGGTTTTGGACAGGATAGGCTAGCGATAACTATCAGGCTCGGAAGCAAGCCTGCTATTTCAATTTCATAGCCCAGTCGAATGTTTTCTCCGCAACATCGCTGATCTTGACGACATTATGTTCGACGATGGCGGTGTGGAGCGTATCGTTGAAGCAATCGATCCACCGGGCCGAAATCGCGTCCGTTCCGTACATGGCTCCGGCGATGGAGCCCGCCGTGGCTCCATTGCAGTCGGTATCCAGGCCGCCCATGACGGCGATGCTGTTGATGCGTCCGATGTCTCTTCCGCCAAGAATGAGGGCAGCAGCTACGATGCAGGCATTGTTAATGGTATGGACGCAATGATATTCACCCAGGCGTTCGTCAATATCATCGAAGACGTTTTCATAATCTTCCGGATTGGCCTTGCAGGCATCGATGGTCAGGTCCAGATGCTTGTAGAGCCGGCTGTTTTCGGGTATTTGCTCCATGCCGCGCCGGATAACGGTTTCGGGATCATCTTCTAAAAAACCGGCCGCGATAGCCGCCGACACCCACATGGCCCCATAAATCCCATTACGCACATGGCTGCACGCGGCATCGTTGAAGGCCAGTTCCGCGGCCTTTTCCGGCTGGCCCGGGTAGATGTAGCCATAAAGATCGGTGCGAATCTGGGCGCCGATCCATTCACAGTAGGGATTCATGAAGGTGGCTGTCTGGGGGTATTTCATGCTGAGCACGGCATTGCGGTAGGCGATTTTTTCAGCCGTGCAGACCGCGCCGTAGGGAAGCAGCGAAAGCCACGCCCGCAGGACATCGTCCGGGGTGAATGCTTCACTGAAGCGCTTCAGGATTTCCAGCGATATGGTCGTATAGTTCAGGTCATCGTCGGACGGGGCGTATTGAATATTTTCACGCAGGGACGGATTTCCCGTCGTAAACCAGGATGGCTTGTCCTTCGCCTGGGACCAGTAGTAATCCATGGTTTCCCCCTTGATATAATCGTCCAGGGGATAGGCATTGGTCGCGGTAAGTATTTCCTTGAGTTTGGCCCGTGAGTCCTTTTCCCGCATGAGGCACTCCACCGGCTTGCCCAGGATGCAGCCGGAAATACGGCCCTGCCAGGCGGCCAGAATGCGATCCCGGATGACGGTTTCGGAGGGCAGTTTGTCGTAAGCATCCATTCGCTTGGTGGGACGGGTATTCCGAATCTCTTTAAGGCCGCTCGGCTCGTCAGAATCAATATTCTCGACCGCCTCGAGCACCTCATCCCGCAGGTTTTTCCATGATATGCATGATTCACGCTTGGCTCCGTCGGGGTATTTTTCCATCAGTTCTTCGCACTTTACCCACCAGGCAGATACCTCCACTCCATTTTCCCGCAACAGGTATAGGAAATTCTTAACATCGGTTTCCACATTAATTGCAAAATCCATTTTTCGCCTCGCTTTTTGTAATGACAGTCGCAACCTTTGGTGCAGCAGGCAATCAATTTCATGAGTCACGAATATGGCAATATTATTAAGTGCGCTAGCAAAAGACAATGTCTTTTTGATAAAAAAAGGGCGCTGCCCGAATCGGCAACGCCCCTTGAGGTTTACAGGTATTGAATCAAACGCTAGTTAACGTCCGCCGGTAATCGTGAACTTGACCATGTCGGCAACATCGAGCACGCCGTCGGCGTTTACATCCAGGTACAGGGCTTCGGTAGCGTCCTCAGCTGCATTGAATGTAAACAGGGTCTCTGTCAGGATAGTGTCGTAGGGCCGCATGATGAACACTTCTTCCACGCTGACGCCATTGGCGATAACAGCCGAATAGACGGCATTGTCATTGGGCAGGACATTCGCGGCTTCAAGTCCGCTGATGCTGGCTTCGATGCTGTATGTCCCATCGTTCATCCCGATGAAAAGAGTTCCGTCGGAATCGGTGGTTCCTGTGTAGATCTGAATACCGTTGGAATCGATGAAATCGAGTTCCAGCCCGACGAGGGGATCATCATAGAGATTGTAGGTAAGGTCCAGAGGGGTAAAACCGGGAGCGACAGGATATTCCAGATCGGTCACGGTGTCGTCCACGGCCGTCACGCTGAGTGAGGGCATGGGCGAAATATTCTGGGCCACAAGATCGGCGCCATCGATGGCCACATAGTAATTGCCGGCAGTTACGCTGGAGAACAGGGCAATGCCACTGGCGTTTGTATCAACAGATGCCACCGGTGTGGTTACGTTGGTGGTTGCGTATAAACTGACTGTAACGTCGCTGACGTCTTCGATACTGATAACGTCTTCCACATGGACGCTGACATCGCCGGGAGCGGCATGAACGACAGCCGAAGCCAGGCAAAAAACCGCGATGAGCAGCAGAGTCATTTTACGCGCCAAGTCATTGTTGCTTCGTGTATGGTTGTGTTTCTTCATTCTCATTATTTCTTAGCCTCCTTGTTGTTTGAGTGTTCTCTGGTTTAATACCAGACGGACTTGACGAAGTAGATACCTTCAATCCATTGGCCGCTGTCCATGTTATAGAGGAAGCCGCCGTACCATTCATTGTCGCCGCCCAGAGGATAGTCGAGCGTGACATAATCCACCGCTTCTTCCTGGGCCACATAGGTGGAAGTATTGAAACTCCAGATGCTCATTTCAAAGTTGCCGATCGAACTGGCCGCGTAAGACTGGGTGGGAGCAAAACGAACTTCCGTACCCGTGCGGCTGTCTTTGGTGACCTGGGGCAAGGGGAAGATACCACTGTTTTCGCCGGGAGCCGTGGCTACCCAAACGTTCTTCACGAAGAAAATGGCCTCGGTCCAGAGATCAAGCGGACCATCCTGCAGGCAGATGCAGTACCAGTGTTCCGGGGTCAGTTCATACTGAAAAGTTCCATCGCCCTCGCCATTTACTTCACCGGCCCAGCTGCTGGTGGAGTAATCCCACGCGCCGGCATAGAAAGTGTTGGGGGCATGGAGATAGACCGTCTGCGAGGAAGCGTAGTCGCTCGGCGACATAACCGTACCCATAACGCCGATCACGTATTCCGGAGTATCGGAGTCATTGCTGAAGATCGTCACATTGCCCGTGTAGATACCTTCCATGGTAGGATCGAGGCTTACGACCAGCGTATCGGTGCTGCCGGGAGCAATGGTGCTCAGCGCTTCGGAAACAAAAAAGCCGGTAGGAACGGAAACATCGTCGAATTCCAGGTCGCCCGTGCCACTGTTCATGACGGTAAAGGAATAAACTGTAGGCGATCCACCTTCAATGGCCAGGGGCAAAGTTACCGAACTGGCGCCGCTCGTAAGCGAGGTGGCCCCGTCCCAAACGGAAATATCGCTTTGCTGCGCGATAACGCTACCATTAAAGAACAGCGTGAAACTGGCCTGGGAAGGCACATTGGTGTCGAAAGTCATCGCTTCATAAAAGGAACCGGCTGTGTCTGTAGGAAGCGAAACGGTGAAATCATCGGAAGCTCCTGCTGCAATAACGGTGTCCAGGGGTTCAGACAGAACGAAAGGGGCGGGCACGTTAATATTACTGATGAGCAAATCAGCGCCACCTGTGTTGGTAACGGTCAGCGTCTTGGTAAGTGCAGTTGCACCGACCATGGCGGAACCAATGATCACCTCTTCACCTTCGGTAATTACCGTGCCACCGTCCGAAACTTCGATATCGGCCGATTGGGCGATCGTGATGGAACCATTGTTAGCCGTATGGACAATCGATTCTCCCGTCATGCCCGAAAGGCCCGAACCTTGCAGCGGGGGATTTTCCGTGTTCGCGTCTGCAAAGCTGATGTCGATAACCGCGCCGGAAGCAAGCGTGCTGGCAATCTCAAAGTTAAGCGTGCAAAGAGTGCCGCTCTGGGCATTCATGGCGACAGGCCCTGACTCCGAATAGCCATACACAATGACTTTACCACTATCGGGGATTTCGCTCACAATGGCGTGATCCGCCGCCAATGCGCTACCCCGTGAAATGCCGGTCAGGTTGATGTCGGTTTCGTCATATTCAATAATCGCGCCGAATCCCGCCACATCTTCGCTGGCCTCAAAATTCAAATCCACTGAAACTACTCGTCCTGCTTCGGAATTTACGCTCTCGATGGTCATGGAATCGGCATGGGCCAATCCCGCGGCCAACAAGAGAACGCACATCATGCTTAAACACCAAAAGCGCTTTTTCATTGTCGCCTCCTTTTGTGAAATGGATTCCCGGCTGAACGGCTCAGGAAAATAATATCCGCATGCGCAAATGACTGCCACAATTTACCTTAAAACAAAGCAAACTTATTTTCCTGTCATCCGGTACGAACTTAAAGAAATTATCCATATCTGATCGGATAAAAGCAAGCCTTTCGTTCAATCTTTTTATAGAAAGCAAATTCACGAAGTACTCAGGAAGATTGTCGAATAGACAGGTATAATGCCGCTGGCCTTGGCTTTGGCTTGCAACAAATTGCCACTAATGCCTGGCCCGGACAAAATTCATTGTCTTTTCGGAAGAGAAAATGGTGGAGGATCGGGAATCCTGGCTCGACCAACCATCTTTGGCGAGAATATGGGCCAAATCCTTCCATATCAAGGGCTTACGGATAGCCGGGAAATGCTTCTCTCCAGAGGCGAGAGAGGAAGCGAAATTGACTCGGATTTCCTTCCTCTCTCAAATCTGTGTGGCCGCATGAGCTTTGTTCCTACATCTTGCCCTTCCCCGGTCCGAACCAGACCAAGTCGCCTTTGCTCGTCGTGCCGTTGGTCGGGTCATAGATGGCCAGGCCTGCCGCGTCGCACCAGAGGTCCGGGCCGTTGCTCGCCAGATACCACTGCATGCTGGAGGCATCGGTCCCATACTGTTCACGCCAGGTCTTCTCGTGGTTGTAGGGAGGCTCGGGTTTGCCGTCGCCGCCCGACCACCAGGCCGGGCTCTGGTAGCGGTTGAAGTAGTGAAGCTCGTGAATCTTTGGGATTCCCGCCGGAGTGTTCTCTCCCTGAAACACCTCCATGAACAGGCTGCTCATATAGGCAATGGGTGTGGTGAGTCGGTAGGGCAGAAAATGGGGGCCGCCATCCTCCGGCGGCGCGGTTGGGGTGATCAGCGCGTCGCGCCCGCCATAGGCGGGATACCTGTTGTGGTCCACGCAGTAGGCCTCGATGGCGGTGGCGCAAGTGCGCATATCGGCATAGACCCGGCTCACCTTGGCGCGGGTTTGGGCTTCCAGAAAATTTGGAACGGCGATGGCCGCCAGAATGGCAATGATGGCGACCACGATCAGCAATTCGATAAGGGTAAACCCCTTCGGGTCCTTCTTGTTATGCATAGCGAATTCTCCTCTCCGGGATACATCGATCCCGACATCTGATCTGTAACAGCGCAATGAAGTGATACTGTTTTGGGTGCTACAAAGAGAGGAGAGGCGGGCCGCGCGGCGAGATGCAGTCAGCGAGGTTGTCGGAGTAGGCGAATGCCCCATCCTGTAAGGAGACAGATTGCCCAAGCGCTGGCATCTCGCAGATTGCCACTGACTGCTCAGGGATATCGAGACCGCCGCCCGCAAGCGCCATGCAGAGCGGGCAATGCTGATCGCCATGAGGAGTTTCCTCACCTTCGGAATCCTGCTCATGTCCGCCTTCTCGCGAAGGATTCGTTTGATGTGCCGCTGCAAGGTCAGGGGCGTTACAACATTGAATGCGGCCATCCGTTTCGCTACCGACCTGCATTCCAGCATGATGCGCCACACCATGAAGAAGGAATACAAGTATGGCTAGCCACGACAAAGCATAGCCGATAGCAATACAGGGTGCGCGCAGGCGACGTCGAACGTTCATAGAGTTCTCATTCACGGGCTAATCAGCCCTTGGTGTAGATCTAAAAGTGTAGCGAGTGTGCTCCAGGACTTCAATCGCTTTTTCGATCTGGCGGCGATAGAGGCGTCACGACGGCGCCCGGCTCCGCATTTGACGTGGCGGGTGAACTAATTCCCGTGCGTTTCCTGCATCAAATCAACTAACTCTTGCTTATCGTCGCTATAGTCCATGGCGTCGTTTTTTGAAATCATCCCTGTCTTCACCAGGGCGCCTAGGGACTGGTTCATGGTGCTCATGTCATGGTCGCAGCCCGTCTGCATGGTCATACGGAGTTGATGGGTCTTGTTCTCACGGATAAGGGCGCGGACGGCGGGTGTGACAACCAGCACTTCAGCAGCGAGGGACCGTCCCTCGTTGTCGAGTTTTGGGATAAGCTGCTGGCAGATGACGAAAGCCAGCGTCGTTGCCAACTGGATGCGAATCTGGGGCTGCTGCTCCGCCGGAAATGCGCTGATCACGCGTGAAATAGTCTGAACAGCATTACTTGTGTGCAGCGTTGCGAATGTCAGGTGACCCGTTTCCGCAAGGGTCAAGGCGGTCTCCATCGTCTCCGTGTCTCTCATCTCGCCGATGACGACGACATCGGGGTCCTGCCGCAATGACCGGCGGGTCGCCTCGGCAAAACTCCCGGAGTCGCGTCCCACCTCGCGCTGCGTCACAAAGGCTCGCTTGCTGACATGGACATACTCGATGGGGTCTTCGATAGTGTGGATGTGAACGGGCCGGGTTCGGTTAATCTCATTGACGAGACTGGCGATGGTTGTGGTCTTGCCGGACCCGGTCGCCCCCGTGACCAGAACAAGGCCCTGGTGGAGTTTGATGATCTGCATGCAAGCGCTCTTTGGAAGCCCCAGCTTATCCACGGGATAGAATTCGGAGGGAAGGACGCGCAAGGCCGCAGCCAGGGTTTCATTCTGAATGTAAACGTTGATCCGAATCCGGTGGCCGCTTGGCAAGGCAAAAGAGCCATCGAACTCGCGCACGTTCTCGATTTCGCCGAGACGTTCTTCGCCGATTATGTCCTGAATTATCGCTCGGACGCCCGCGTCCGTCAGCGGCGCTCTGTCAGGTAACGGATCGAGGACGCCATGAACGCGCAGCAGCGGTGGATTGCCTGCCGCCAAATGAAGGTCTGAGGCCCCACGATCCACAGCCAGAGCAAGTAGTTCGAAGACTTCTTTATTCATGACGTTGCGATTCTCCTATTGCCCGCTCCAAGTGTGGCCGTCTGCATCGTGTCGTTTTCCTGTCGCACCATCGAGGATTCTATCGATATCCAACGCCAGCGCCAAGCACTCCATCGCGGCCTGCTCACGTCCATTCAACTCGAAACGCCGCGAGGCGGAGCGATACATGGCTGCGGACTTGTTCGGCTTGTCGTTCTCCAGGTATGCCTTGGCTAAATTGGCGCTGCAGACCGCGACCCACGTGTCGAAGTCAAGCTCCGGGTCCAGACCGGACAATGCCACTTCGGCAAGCGACTCCGCGTGAGCCCAGTCGCCCAGCCGCATCATCGCCTCAGCGGCCAGAGCGAGCCGACGACGGTCCCGGTCCCTCGCTGCCTTGTCCGGCAACGGGCTCAGCATTGCCAAAGCCGCGTGATGCTGTTCCATGGCGATCAGACAGCGGGCCGCTCCGAGACGCGCGTCTTCAGAGATTGCTTCGCTGGCAGGATTGGCGAGCACGCTTCTGTATCCAATGAAGGCCTCTTCCCAAGCGCGCGCTCTTTCCAACGCGGCTAACTTGTTGAGCAAATCCTCCGCTTTGCCTAAAACTTTTTCCGCTGCCGCGGTTTCATCGAGCGGGAGCTTCACAGCGTTCGAAGCACAACCGATAAGGACCATACAAAAGCAGGCGGTAATCAGCAGGTTCTTCATCACTTTGTCTCCATGGTCCAGATACGAGCGCGGCGGCGAACGCCTTCCAAGGTGCCCCGCATTTCCTGAACGTCATCGGGAGCGAATCGCGAGAACTCCTTCGTGCCAACACCCAGGGCCGGTAGGTCGTCCGTTGCGCTTGGATGAAGGCTGATGCGTTCAATGAAATCCCGGCTCACCTCCTCGGCTTCGCCCGGCGCGAGCAGAATGAATGGGCGGATCAGGACCAGAAGCTCGCGTCGCTCGTGTGCTTTGATCGTCGTCCGGAATCCCGCGCCCAGGAAAGGGATATCCATCAGGAGCGGAATGCCGATGCGACGCTCCTCGGTTCTCTCGCGCACGAGTCCCCCGATTGCGGCGATTTGACCGTCCTCGGCGATCACGGTAGTCGTCACGGACCGTTGAGATATGTCCTGCGACCTGAAGGACTGCCCCTCGAACGAGAATATGTCACGCAGCTGCCCTTCGGTCGATTCTTCTTGAGCCAGGCGGATGGTGGCCGTGCGGTCCGCGTGAATCGTGGGCGTGATGATGAGTGTCATGCCGACTTTCCGACGTTCGGTGGAAGGATTGATGTCCGTACGGACCAGGTTGCCGGCCTCATTGAACTGCGAACGCACCTCCAACTCGGTCAGGATCGACATCTCGTCTCCGATGAATATCCTCGAGGCTTCGTTGTCGGCCACAGTCAGGTTCGGGGTCGCCAGGCTCGTCACCCGCCCTTTGTCCGCCAGAAGTTGAAGGCGAGCGACGATCTTGTCCGTCACGACACTGAGCGCCAGTCCGCGAGGGTCCAAACCTGTTCCCCGCGGAACCAGGTCCGCACCCGGCCCGAGTATTTGCCCGAACTCTGTGCCGAGCAGACCAGAATTGACGCCCGTCGAGCGGCCACCGGAAACGTCGCCCGATTCGAAAAGCCAGTCAATGCCGTAGCGTTCGTCGTCATCCAGGCGCAGGTCGAGTACCTTGACCTCGAGAAGGACTTGCGGCTTCGGCTTGTCCAGTTCGCGCACGACCGCCACGACGTCCTCGATAGCCTTGGGATCGGAAGAGCGCAGGGCCATTCGGTTCGTACCGGGCAGGGAGGACAGATAGACAACGCCTGGACGGCCCCCCAGGCGTGCATCCGCCATGTCGCCGGCGGCTTGGACGGCCTCTCTTGCCGCCGCCAATTCGGTCTCGGTAAAAGGCTTTTCGGGGCGCGTCCCCGCCCGTTGCTGCCAATCCGTTTCAGTCCAGTTTGTCGTCGAGCGACCGCTTCCGCCGAGACGGCGGCGAAATTCGCGGTCGAACTGTCGGTCAGTGCTTCTGGGACGGTAGTCGCCGGTTCCAGAGACGGAGGCGCCATCGTCGTTGATCGTCTCGCCCCTTTCCGCCAGTACGTCCATCCGTTCCAGAGCCCTTTCCATCTTCTCGATGGAGTCGCCCTCGTCGTCATCGGGCCGAGTCCAGACGACGCGGTCCCGGAAGAGGCGCTGAAGCGCATCGCCAGCGTCGCGTGTGTCAATGTAGCGCAAAGTGACAACCTGGACACTCTCCTCCATGAATGCGCCCAGCCCGGCCTTGTATTCCTCCATGGTCACGATCATCAGCAGTCCGGTCCGCTCCCGCTCCTTGTACCAGAGTTTGTTGGCGTCGCAGATGGCCCTCACCGCGTCGGAGACCGTTACGTCGCGCAGATAGATAGTCACGGGTTTTCTGGCCGCGTCTTCGCTGACCACAATGTTGCGCCCCGACCCGCGTGACAGCAGTTGCGTCACCTCGCCGAGATCCATGCGCTTGACGTTCAGGGACTCGATCATCCGCGTATCGCCCGAGACATCATCGGCCCAGGATACGCCGGAGCGCGCGAGAAGCAGGCACGCAAGGAGCAAAACGCCGCAGACTCGCGCCGTCGTTCGGTGGATTGTATTTCTTGCTATCTCGATCATCTCAGTATCCTTTTGTCTTCCGGACGGGTCTTCGGCGACACCTCGACTTCGTCCGCAGTGATTCGGCTGATGAAGATATAGATGGGTTCAGAAGTGGACTTCTTCCCCTCTTTGGATGCGTGCGAAACCTGCACCACGTCGTCTTCGGAAACGAACAGCACACCCTGCGCGCCGGGAACGCGAATGGCGGCAAGGGGCTTTTCGCCTTTCATCACGATAACTCCCAAGAGTTCGATGCCACTCGGTATGCGGGCGTTCGCAGCGCTGACATATCCGGCATCTTCGCGGGCGCCGTATGTGAAGGGGTCCCTGGCTGGCTTTGGAGTGTCGACGGCAGGCTGATTATCGTCAGGCGCTTCGAGGGCAGGCGTATCGTGCTCCACATTCGCGGATTCACTCTCGCCTCTGTCGCTAGCGGTCGCGGCTTCAGGGCGAGTCTCCGCCGCATTCACAACCGGCGCCAAGAGGAAGCAAAGGGCGAGCGTAACAAGAGAAACAAATTCCATACGTACTCCTATCTTGCGACGCCTTTGGTCCTTTGAAGATTTACGATTGATTCTTTCCATCATGTATTCGTCCTTTCATTTGTGTTTGTTCCTTTTATCCGGCGCTCCTGGTGGCCGCCAGGACCGCCAGGAAGAACCCGAAATAAACGAATCCGACCATGCCGCCGACGACCACAAAGACGGCGGGTTCCACGAGTTTGGCGAGGAGTTTTGTTCTCCGATCCAGGGCGGCTCCGCTATCGGCTGCGATCTGAAGAAGGGCGGTATCGACGCCTCCAGCCTGCTCGCCGACGGAAACCAAGACCGGAGCCATGGGGCAGAGCCTGGCCAAGTCCGTCGCGCGGAGAGCCTCCGAGAGGCTTCGACCGTGGCGAACGATCTTACGGACCTCTCGAAACTGCGCTTGGTAGTGGGCGTTCTTCACCGTTCGTTCCGCCAATTCGATGGCGGTTACGATGTCAATGCCGCTGTGCACGAGCGTGCCCAGAATTCTCGACCACATGGCATTGCTGGCCGCGCGAAGCGCCTTCCCAAGCAGAGGAAGATGAAGCAGCGCAAGGTCAATTGCATGTCCGCCTCGCTCGGTCTTGCGCAGAAGGTGGAAGATGAGAACCAATGCAAAGGGTAGTAGAAGAACGTAAAGTCCGTAGGCCGTCATAAACTCGCTGACGGCGATAAGGGCGCGAGAAATCGCGGGTAATTCGACATTGGAACGGCCGGATTGAATGAACTTGAGCACCTTCGGAAACACGACACGCACCATGTAGGCGGCGACGCCAATGGCGCCGAGGGTAACGATGGCGGGGTAGGAAAACGCCTGAACGATCTGCGATTTGATCTCGCGAACCCGCGCCATAAGGCGCCCCGCCTCTCCAAGCATCTCGGCAACAGTCCCGTTCGCCTCGCCAGCCGCGATAAGTCCAAGCGTTGTCTCCCCCAGGAAGGGGGCCTCCTCGCGGGCGCTCTTGCTAAGAGCGGCGCCGCCGCGGACACGGGCCGCGACGGCCGTCAGAATGCGTCCAAGCGCACGCGGCGCCTGGCCGGCCAGGGCGTTGAGGGCCGTCACAATCGGTACTCCGCCAGCCAACAGGGCGCTCAGTTGGCCGAGCACGGTTTCGACATCCGCCTTCCGGACGAGCATCGGAGCGAGTGAAGGCGGGAGTAGCCCATGGCTAGCGGCTGACCTGGTCGAGCGTGACTCATGCTTCTCCTCCAACGACAAGACGATCATGCCCTGTCCGCGCAGGACCGCCGCCGCGTCTTTCACGGAGTTCGCCTGAACCACGCCCTCGCGGCGATCGCCTGCAACAGATGCCGTGTAATGGAACGCAGCCATCAGACAATCTCCCCATACGTCACGCGGTCCACCTCATCCCAGGTAGTCAGCCCTTCCAACACCTTGGCCGCACCGTCACGGCGCAGTGTCGCGAGATTTCGCCTGCCAAAAATTTCCTCGGCGATGGCCTCCTCGTTGGCCCCGCCCATCAGCAATGCGCGAACCGGCTTGTCGATAGGAATGCACTCGTACAGCCCGACCCGACCCGCGTAACCCGTGTGGCCGCAGTATGTGCAGCCGACTGCCACTGGCGCAAGCGCGTCAACGCATGGTTTCAGGCCGAAGCGTTCAAGGTCTGTTTCTTTAGCCGGTTCGCGGCGCATGCAATGCGGGCACGGTCTGCGAACGAGCCTTTGCGCAACGATCAGCAGTACGGCTGATCCCAGAAGAAAAGGGGAAACGCCCATATCGAGCAGACGCGTGGTGACGTTGGCGGCCGAGTTCGCGTGGACCGTGGAGAATACCAGGTGGCCCGTGAGCGCTGATTTTATCGCGATGTCGCAGCTCTCAGGGTCGCGAATCTCGCCCACCATGAGAACGTCCGGGTCGTGTCGCAAGGCGCTGCGCAGAGCCCGAGCAAAACTGAGACGCTCGCCGTCGGGGTCCACCTCCACCTGATTCACGCCGTCCAGCCGGACCTCCACGGGATTCTCGATGCTGAAAATGTGGCGCGTACCGTCCTCCCGCAGCCGACGGAGCGCGGCGTAAAGCGTCGTGGTCTTGCCGCTGCCCGTCGGTCCCGAGAGGAGGATGACGCCTTGCGGGCTATCGAGCGCGCGGCGGAACATGGCCAAATGCGCCTTGGACATACCCAGCCCCTCAATGGCTGTCAGGTCTTCGTCCGCGCCGCCGCCCAGCAGACGAAGCGTCAGTTTCTCCCCGCGCACGGTCGGTACGGTCGCGACGCGCATGTTGAGGCTTTCACCTGCGGCGGACATGACGATCTGGCCGTCCTGCGGGACACGGTGCTCGGCAATGTCGATCTTGGCCTGGACCTTGACCGCCGAGATCATTTCCTCGGCCACGTTGCGGTCCAGATGCGCCTCGTCTCGAAGCAGGCCGTCCACACGCAGTTTCACGCGGTATCCATCCTCGGATGGGTCCACATGGATGTCGGAGGACCGCGTCTGAAGCGCGGCGCAGACGAAGCGCTCCAACTCCGCGAGCGGTCCCTGCGCGTCCGAATTCGCCGTTTCGGGGTAGTAGCGTCGCAAGGCCACGGCGACGCTCGCGGGATCGCGAACAGCCCGCGTCTTCACCACCAATCCCGTACGCGCTTCCATTTGGACGATAGTCGTGGGGTCCGGTTCATCCCCCGAGGCGACCCAGAGCGTTCCATTGTCACGCGCGACGGGCAGCACGCCCGAACGACGCGCAAGCGCGGCGGGAACAAGATCGAGGACGCTCCTCGGCACACTGATTCTCTTCAGGTCGAGTTCACCCTGGGTCATGGGGCTGTCTCCTCGGTGAAATACAGCTTCAGCAGGAACTCCAATTGAAGCAAAGACGTTCGCGGGCTTTTCGTCCGAGCGGGCGACTTCAACGACTCCGTCCTGGCGTCGGCGTCTTCGGCGAGGGGGTCGAAGGCTCGAATCGTCATGTCCGCAATCTGGCACAAATGCGGAAACGACTGCGCCGCTCGCAGAAAGCCTTGTATTTGCTCGAACGTCCCGGCAAGCGTGTAAGCATATTCAGAAACGGTCATTCGACCAGCGACGCTCTCGGACTGATTACGCTCGCGCTTCAACAGGTCCAGCCCTTGCTCGAAAACAAGCGAATCAAACGCCGCGACGACGCGTCCCTCTTCGCTCTTCGCCAGCGTTCGCGCCTTGCCGATGGCCTCGGTCGTGAGGAGGCGTTCTCTTTCCAGACTGTTGGAAAGGGATTCGATTTTCATCTTTGTCTCCTGATATTCGTTGTCCTCCTCTGTTGGCGGAATGTAGACCGGCGCCTCCGCGGAGTGCAGTTCCTCTTCCAATTGCATGCGTTTGTTTTGCAGCGGTTTTACTTGCGCGTTGATAACATAGTAGGACATGGCGATCGCAATCGCCAGTCCCGCGCAGAACCGCATGAAGGCGCTAAGTCTTCCCCATTGCGCGGCGAGTTCCCGTTTCAATTTTCGGAACTGACGAATCACAGTCTCGCCCTCCCCGCCGTGGGAACGAGACGATAACTGAATGTGCGTTCCCCTTCGACTTCATCGACTGCGAGCCCGCCCGGTTCAATCTGGTAGCCGTGGGGCCGCATGCTGCTCGCCATGGCGTCGCCCAGCAGCGCCGCGCCGCGCGACCAGACGGCCTTTCCCGCGATTTCCATCTCGCCGCCGACCTCTTTGATCATGGTGACTCGCGTATAAGGGGGCATGGATTCGGCTAACACTTCCAGGAGCAAGCTTAACCCAGGAGAAACCGGGCGCGCCTTCTCGATGACGGATCGAACCTGCATCAGATCGTTGCGCTCGCGGAGCATACGATCGTACTTATCCTTGGCGGAATTTCTGGCGGTCGTCAGGTCTGCCCAATCCGTCTGGCGCTTACGGACTGCCGCCAGATCGGCAGCGGCGGTCTTCCAGAGCCAGCCCAGACAGAAAACCGTCAAGACAATGGCGGCTACGGCCGCCCAAGTGCCCGCGCGGCGCGGGTCCTTCGGTTTGGGCGCGCCCCCTACGAGTGCGCAGCCCTGTTCCGTTCCGCCGGGGCTTGCAAAGGCCGCATGCTTCAACATGCGCGGCGCGAAGTCATCCATGGCCTCGATGCGCAGTTCGGTGTCTTTGCCCAACGCGAGGCGCAGCCGTTTCACGCGCTCCGGCGAAAGCGGAAACGACGTGACGACATGCAAGGATGTGTGTGACAGCAATCCGAAGGAGCGCCGCGACTGTTCCAGCAACTCGGCCTCGCGAGCAGGATCGTCCATCGGCGCGGCCCCGAAAGCCACGCCGCGCAGCAACATCTCGGTGTTCTCTGCGGCGGGCACGACCAGGAACCCGGCATGCCTTCTGAGAAGAAGAAATCGCTCGGCCGTCGACTCGCGGGCGTGGCGAGACAGTGCAACCATCTCCAGAGCCCCCATCCCCTCGAAACGCAGTCCATGCCGCGCGCAGTCTTCAACATAGCCGTTGGCGACGGACATGTCGTGCCCCACCGCGAGCAAGAGGTCGGGCGGCCCGCCCAGGCGATAACGGTCGGCCCGCACGGCGCTGACCCGCAAGAGATGGGCGTCCATGTCCAACTCCGACGCGGCTTCATAGGCGATGGCGGTGTGGATTTCTTCCGGGTGCGCGTCTTCGGGCAGTCTCATTCTTAGCGTATGCACATCGCCATGGACGATAGCGCGCACGCGCCGTGCGCTCTGTTCGCGCGCCCAGGTTAGCATGTCATCGGGAAGATGCTTCGCGCTCGGCGATTGAAACTTTGTATTCGTCTGAACGGACCAGTCGCCGCGCGCATAGGAGAAGACAAAGGCGCGCCACACGTCGCCATCGTGCAGACAAATTGCAAGGGGTTTGCGGCTTGCGAATAGCATCAGTTCAGTTCCTCCGTCAGGTAGACCGTTACCAGATTGCCACCGGGCTTGAGGACGACATCCACGAGCGGAGAAAGCCACTGGTTCGAAAGGCTTCCTCCGTCATCAACAAAGGCACAGGCCAACACCTGGACACGGCCTGGTCGGAGGCCTGTATATGTGACGCTGTGATTGTCGGCCCAAGTTGGATCTGGCAGGCCGGGCACATCGCCCGAAGCGCTGCTCCTCACATCAAATCCATCAGCCGCTCCTCCCTGGCCCGCGACCAGGGCAAGCAGCGCCGCGCCGTTTCCGGAGCCCGGAGCGGGTGGCACGTAAGGCGCGAAGACGGCCACACGGACGCGGTTGGCGTAATGACTGCGGCCAGCAGCATACATCCATGTCACGCTGCCGTCGGTGGTCGTATCGCCCAGATAGTCCTTCTCCCATGTCGTTGGCTCGGCGGCGCCGCTCGTGCCGGCCACAACGCATTGGTACAGCCCGCCGTTCACATGAATCGTCTGTCCTTCGGCAACACTCACACCGGCGCCTACCCAGCCGATGGCGAAGGCAGTCCAAGGGTTACTGCCTGTGATCGGCTTCCATGCGGCACGGCCAAACTCCGTGCTATCCTGCATGAGGAGTGTCACCGTCAGGGAGGCCTGTCCCGTCGGTGCGTCCAAATCAATCACATCGTCGCGGTCGGACCAACTCGCCCCACCCGGAGCACCGTCACGTCCCCAGCTCGCAATTCCAACGATAGCCTCGCCCACGTCGCCGCCATCCAGGTCTTCGTAGTCCTTCCAAACCGTGGGCGCATTGGAAAGTTGGACCTTCCAGTCGGAACCAAACCCGTCATACAGTTTGTCACCCCCGGTAAGCACATAAGGGCCATTCCACCCGCACGCCATAGCCGTGCCGGCAGGAAGGGTGTTGAAGGTCTCCCCGAAAAAGGTCATGCCGATCGGATAGGATACAGTCTGTCCAACAGCCTCGGCGTGGGGACATTCGTAGAGTTCGCTCAGGGTGCGTCCTTCGGCGGTGTCTTGTAGCACAGGCAGACGTCCCATGTCGGCCAGGAACCTTCCGGTTTCCGAGCCTTCGCCCAGAACCACAGTTCGGATTATGTCGGCCCGATCACGTGTCCGTTTTGCCCGCGACTCGTCGTCCAGATCGCCCACAAAGCTCAGCGTCATCCCGGCGAGGCCGGCGAGCAGCGCCAGGACGATGACCACCTCGATGAGGGTCATGCCGCTTCGCGCGGCGTGATGGATATGTCTTATGCGCATGGCGTTCATCCATCACTCCACGTACGGGCAGAGCCGTATGACGGTGTCGTCCGTGCCCGCCGCGACGGATTCCAGATCAAGCGAATCGCCGATCGTCAATGTCGGAAGCGTAATGTCGAGATCCCCGTTTGGGCCGACGCAAACCAGAAGCATCTCTCGGTACACGTAGTCGCCCGATGTGTTCTCCGGCGCGACAACGCGGTAATAGTGGCCGTCCGTGTCGGACGCGCTGAATGGGTCCTCGATGACGGGAACCTCGTCGGTTCCGGCAGGCTGACCGAAAGCGTCCGGCGCGGCGTCAATATCGCGCCGGCCTTCCTGCGCCACGTAAGGGCCGCGCCAACCGCGTTGCTTTTCCGCGTCGAAGACGGGGATTGCCCACCCGTCGTGCGCGCCGTCAGGACGCTCCATCAAGGGATGGAGGCCGTAGCGCCGCATATTGTCAAGGGCGTTTTCGCTCAGGACCCCGTCGCTATAGAGACGTTGAAAGGCACCGCGTATCTCGGCCATGTCGTGGGCCACGATCTG
>CAYWYC010000036.1:0-4890 GCA_964462565.1 uncultured Candidatus Sumerlaeota bacterium
TTCTGATAGAAAAAATTGCCCCCCATTTATGTCGTGCATCTTTCAAAATCCCTTTTATGGATTTAACTTGCTTATATTCAAAGTCTTATCCATAATGAGTTCAGACGATGGATATATTTTTGGGATTTCAGATTTATGCGTCAGGCAAAAGAATTTGCTTGAGGGCGGTGTCTTTTTTTTAGGAGGACATGATGGCTAAGTTTTGGGGACTGATTGTTTTTGTAATTTTGTTTTTAAGCATCTCGGGCTTTGCACAGGACACTCAGGACACACTTCCAGCACCCTATATCGAGTCCTACCAGCAGGAACTCCTCATCGCTTTCGGCTCGGAAGAAGCAGCCGCCCGTGCCGAAATCCAGGCCATGCCCCTGCCCGATAACAAACAGATCGCCTTCACCAGCCGCTGGGACGATGACCGCCCCGACGACAACCAGCGAATGGCCGAACTCCATGACAAATTCGGATTTGTATCCACCTATTATTTGAATGGGAACCCGCAAAAAGATCGTGTCTATCGCGCCATCATCGAAAAGGGCCATGCCATCGGCGGGCACGGTGTCACCCATCCCCATCTTGCCTGGTGTTCCCGCAACCGCATGTTCGAAGAGGTCGCCCGCAACCGTGCCGAACTCGAAGCATTTGTGGATGCGCCGGTATGCTCCTATGCTTTTTCCTTCATGAGCATGTATTTTCCGCCCGATGGCGTCCAGTCGAGTCTGGATATTGCCGAGGTGCTCTTCCGCAGTGGATTTTACGAAGTGTCCAACGCCCGATTCGGTAAAATCACCGGACTATCCACCCCCATGGCCCACCTGGTCGGCGCCGGGACAGACCCGGAGGATTTTTTCCAACACATCAGTCGTGTCAATCAGAACCGGGATGCCCTTCTGGCCAATCCCTGCTATGCCATCGGCATCCATGCCTGGCAATATAACAACGCCAAAATGGCCGGCCTGCGAAAAGTGATGGAGCAGATAAAGGATAAGCCGGAATGGTGGTACTGCAACCAAAATGAATACGGCGCGTATCGCATACAATACCAGAACACCCTTATCGAAAAAGAGCCGGACGGAAAATTCCTCCGATTGAAATTAACCCGACCCGTCCTGGCGGATCTCAACAATCCCACCTCCCTTTCGCTCCAGATCGCCGGTGTATCTCCCGACGAGGTGATGGCCGTGGACTCACGCACCGCCAAGGCCGATCTCTACAAGAAAGACGGTCTCGTCTGGTTCAATCTCAATCATGACGACACGCAAAGCCTTCCGAAAAAAATCGCCTGGCTCCACAATGAAGACAACACTCCCGCCATGGCCAAGGCTCAGGAAGACCGCGACTTTCGCCGGATCAAAGCCAACGCCTGGGTGGAAAACAATCAACTGCACTGGGGCCTGCGCAACGATTCCGGACGCGCCCTGCTGAATGTGCGTGTCCATTATCGGCTTCCCCTGCAATATCAGGCAGTCGCCAAAGCCCGGAAGATTGACATGATCAAAAATGACTTTGAGCATCGTGACAGCATCGCGCTTAACAGGGCTTCAAGCGACTACAAATACACCTATGGCAAAGCCTTCTACCTGGTCGAGATCAACTTCACCCGCGACAACCAACGTGGGCGCATCCATCTCAGCGTCAGTGGCGAAGAAAAACTGGAGCCGGATTCCGCCTTTCCGAACCGGGGTTTCACCAGGCTGGGCCCCATCCCGCATGACCAGATCGATATCAACAAGGTGATGCCTATTGTGCAGGGGAACAGCGATGCATATACACTGGATTCGGGAGAAGCATTGAGCTTTGCGCCCATCGAAGCCGGCATGGAACCCTACGACAAAAAAATGCCGCTGCCCGCCGGTTTTCTGGACCCTGAAATCGTGCGCACCGCCGGGATCACCGGATATAACATGACCGAGGAAGCCGAAAAATATGCGGGGGTTTATCTTCTGGCCAGCGTGATGGAAGCCTCTGAAGCCACTTCCGCCTATCTGCTGAGCAGCACCCGACCGGAAATTCTGAAGGCGATTTTTGTAAACGGCCAGGCGGTCCAAATCCCCCGGCAAGGCAAACGCCTCACACCCCCTCAAATCACGCTGCAAAAGGGAATGAACCGCATCCTCATCGCCGCATCGGTTGTTGAGGAGCCTGCTTTTCTGGCTGACAATATGGGCATTCCCCTGCGTCTGGTAAACCCTGAGGGGCAGAAAATTTCAGGCATTCAGTATCATCCGAAGCTACGGCCATAATGACCGGGAAGGAGCACGCGACATGCATATTCAGACATCGGACCAGGAAAAATTCGATCTTGGATTTGGAGGCTACAGCTGCAACTGGGGCGTTCACATGTGCGGTCTTTACGAGACCGATGAAGAGCGTGACGCCATCCTGCTCGGCTACCTGCACGCGGGAGATGAAGCGGGAGACTTGCAGTTATTCGCCCCTTCCGAGCAATCCTCCTATGACTTCAAGGCCGCCTACAAGAAACGCTTTCCCTGCTGCGCCATGCATACGGAAGACGTGAACCGCTTCCAACTGCTCGGGGCCAAAGAACTCTATTATCCCGACGGCGTTTTTTCGCCCTGGCAAATGGACGACGGCCTCGAAAAATTCTACGCCGAAAGCCAGAAAAACGGCAGGCGCAACGTGCGGGCAACGGCCGAGATGGTATGGGCACTCGATGCCATACCGGGTATTGAGCACCTCATGGCCTATGAATCGCGCCTTAATTATTTCATCCCGGGCAAGCCTTGGATCAGTATATGCATGTATAATGTGAACGAGTTTTCCGGAGCCCAGATCATGAATGTTCTGCGCACCCATCCCTATACGATCAATGGGGGCGTTATTACGGAAAACCCCTATTACATGGATCCCGATGATTATCTGGAGCAAAACGCACCGCAATTTCTCGATAGAAACCGCAACCCTCAATGAATGACAAACACCAGGTGCTGAACCACGATCTTTTTCTGCTCATGCTGAACCTGAGCCAGATGCAAAACCGCCGGCAGATTCTGCGTATCTTTGAGGATGCCATCAACTCCCACGACATTGGTCTTCATATTTACTATTGCGAAAGAATAGCCGAAGGCAGCGACGATGTAAGTTACGAACATATCGCCACCATGCATGACCATTTCGGATTTTTCCGGATCGAGCCCACAGACAAAGATATCCCCGAGGAAAACAGGATCGTCGTCAGCAACGCCATCCGCATGTTGGCCGTGGTTTTGGGCAATAACCAGCGGACCCTGGCAATCGAGAAAGAACGGGAATCCCTGGCCCGTAAGCTTCAGCAGCGAAACCGTGAACTTCTCCGACTGGCAACCGCCATCGAACAGGCCGCCGAAACCATCATCGTTACCGACGAAAACAGCATTGTCGAATACATCAACCCCGCCGGAGAAGCCGCCACGGGATACAGCAAAAGCGAAATCATCGGAAAATCCGTGTCCATCCTGCAAAGCCTGGAAACTGATCCCGCCATCCTGAGCGACATGCAGGAATCCCTGAAAAAGGGAAAGGTATGGAAAGGCAGACTCATCAACCGTCGCAAGGACGGCAACCTTTATATCGACGACCTTACAATCACCCCTGTATATAACGTGGAAGGGGAAGTGGTGAATTATGTATCCGCCCAGCGCGATATCACCCATGAACAGGAACTGGAAAATCAGCTCCGCCAGGCGCAGAAGATGGAAGCGGTCGGCCAGATGGCTGGTGGCGTGGCCCACGATTTCAACAACCTCCTTCAGGCCATCCAGGGATACACGGACCTTGCCCTGGAATCTCTGCCCCCCGAAAGCGAGATTCGCGAAGACCTTGGCGAGGCCATGAAAGCAATCGACAGCGCGACCAGCCTCGTGCGCCAGCTTCTCGCTTTCAGTCGCAGCGAAAAAATCGAACCCCGCAATATCGACCTGGCCGAGTGCATCAATGAAATGCTCAAAATCCTGCGGCGTGTTGCCGGGGAAAACGTGCAGCTGAAAATATCGCAAGACCCTGACCTGAAAAACGTATTCGTCGATCCCGGACATGTCCACCAGATCCTCATGAACCTGTGCGTAAACGCCCGCGACGCCATGCCCGACGGCGGAACCCTGACCATTCGGATTCAGAACGTCCACTTTGAATCCGCCCGGAACTTGCCGTCCGGGCTGGCCCCGGCCGGTTCCTACGTTCTGTTGCGCGTATCCGATACGGGCACGGGCATGGAAAAGGAAATCCAGAAACATATATTCGAACCCTTTTTCAGCACCAAGGAAAGCGGACAAGGCACGGGGCTTGGACTAGCAACGGTCTTTGGAATCGTGAAGCAGCACAATGGGGGCATCGACGTCGTAAGCAAAAGGGGCAAAGGAACGGAATTCTCCATCTATTTCCCCGCGTCCGAAGCGAATCAGGGAACCGACGACTCCCAAGCGGCGGAAGCAACCAACACCGATGCAAAGAATAATGAATGGCTGCTGCTTGCGGAAGATGATGAGATAGTCCGGAACATGACGGTCAAGGTCCTGCAAAGGGCCGGCTATCGCCTGATTATCTGTGACAACGGAGCAGAAGCCATAGAGAAGATCATGAAAAACCGGGACGCTATTTCGCTCTGCCTGCTGGACATCCAGATGCCCGGCAAAAACGGCCTGGCGGTTTACTGGGATATGCGCCAGAACAATATCCCATTACCGACTATCTTCATTTCCGGCTATGACAAGGGCGCCCTGCGAAGCCTGGACCTTTCCGCAAAAGATCTGGACATGATAGAAAAGCCCTTCTCACCTTCCAATATCCTCAATCGCATCCGCAACCTTATCGACAAAAACCCGAGATCCCCCGATAGCCAAAGCCTTTAATAAGGTATCCGGCGAGTTGCCTTAATCTGATTTTCAAGGTACCACC